>JAKATP010000053.1 GCA_021818685.1 Bacillota bacterium
GGCAACTGACAGGTGCGAGGCGACACGATGGATGAGGAGACAGAAGTACGGCTCCTGCAGGCCGCGCGGGCCGCGATGGCGCTATCCTATGCGCCCTATTCCCACTATCCGGTGGGGGCGGCCCTCCTCTTGGAGGACGGCCGCATCGTGAGCGGGGCCAACATTGAAAATGCCGCCTACCCGGTTTCGTTGTGCGCGGAGCGGACAGCGGTGGCCGCCGCCCTCTCTTGCGGCCGACGTGACTTCATGGCCATCGCGGTGGCGAGCCGGGGTGATCCTCCGGCCCCGCCGTGCGGCGCCTGTCGGCAGGTGCTGTCGGAGTTCAATCCGTCGCTCCGCGTCCTGGTAGCGGGCGAGAGTGGCCCGGCCGTCCACCATAACCTGGCAGATCTTCTGCCCTGGAGTTTCGGACCCCGGCATCTCGGCCGCGACCGCGCGCCGTCGGGATCCGCATGAGCTATAAAAGTGGCATTGTCGCCCTCCTCGGACGGCCCAATGTCGGCAAGTCGACCCTCATCAACCGGCTGGTAGGAAGCCGGGTGGCGGCCGTGAGCCCCAAGCCCCAAACCACGCGTACCCGCATTCGCGCCATCGTGACCACCGACGAGGCGCAGCTGGTGCTGGTGGATACCCCCGGCATCCATCGCCCGCGTACCAAACTGGGAAGCGCCATGGTGCGGACGGCCCAGTTGTCAGCGATGGAAGTGGACGCCATCTGGCATGTGGTTGACCTCACCCGGGAACCGGGGCGCGAGGACCAATGGGTGGCGGCCTTCCTCGGCCGCCAGGAGACGCCCGCCTGGCTTGTGGCCAACAAGATGGACCGGGCCGATGATGTGCGCCTGCGGGTGGCGGGGTTTCGTGCACTCTTCCCCTACAGTCGGGTATACCCGGTATCGGCCTTGAACGGGGACGGCGTCGACATCCTCCTGGAGGACGCGCTCGCCATGTTGCCCGAGGGCCCGCAGCTGTTTGATGCGGACCAGGTCACGGACCAAACTGAAGATTTTTACATCGGGGAAGCCATCCGCGAGCAGGTGCTGGAACTCACCCGTGACGAGGTGCCGCATGCGGTGGCGGTGGTGGTGGAGGAGAAGATCCACCGCCGCCCTGACCTCACGTACATCCGGGCCACGCTCTACGTGGAGCGGGAGAGTCAGCGCGGCATCCTGGTGGGTGAGGGCGGACGCATGAGTCGGGAGATCGGACGCCGGGCGCGCCAGGTTTTGGAGGAATACTTCGGCCATCAGGTGTACCTGGAGATCTGGGTCAAAGCGGAGAAAGGCTGGCGAGACCGCGAAGACTGGCTTCGACGCTTTGGCCTCACCACGAGAGGATCGGGCTGATGGCCGAAGTGCGGGATCGGGTCCTCGTTCTCCGCCACCGCCCTTACCGGGAGCATGATGCGCTATTGGTCGGCTTCGGCCGCACGCAGGGCAAATTTTCCGCCGTCGCCCGCGGTGTGCGGTCGAGCCGGAGCCACCTGGCGGCCGGCGTGCAGGCCCTCACCCTGACCGATATGACGGTCTACCGGGGCCGCTCGAGCCTGTACACGATCGCCGCCGCGGACGCCGTTCGCCACTACCCCCGGATCCGCGAGAACTTGGAGCGCACGGCCCGGGCGGCCATGCTGGCCGACATGCTGGACGAGCTGTGGTCCGAACACGATGCGGCGCCGGACGCGTTTTCGCTGGTGGTGGAAGCCTTCTCGGCCCTGGATGAGGGCAGACCGGCCCCGGCGGTGTTTCTGGCGGCCTTTTGGCAGATCATGCGTCAGGCGGGTTTCGCCCTGGACCTGTCACGGTGCAGTGCCTGCGGGGCAGCGCTCGAAGAGCATCCGCAGCCGGGGTTCCGCGCGGCCTCGGGCCCGGTGTGCGGCCGCTGCCGGATTCCGGGCGATGAGGAGCTTCCGTCCGCGTCGCGCGCCTGGCTCCGACGGGCGGAGACCCTGAGCCCGGACCGGCTCGGAACCGTATTGGGCAGCCGGGCCCTGATGGAGGCCCTGGAGCGGCAGGCGAAACATTATATCCTGTACCATTTGGGGAGGATGCCGCGGGCGTTTCGGTTTTGGGAGCAGGTGTCAGGACCGCTTGCCGACGCGGGACCGGAGGAGGGCGACCGGTGACGATGCAGGACGTGATCCGAGGGTTGGAAGACTTCTGGCGCGCCCGCGGCTGCCTCATCGGCCTGCCGTACGACGTGGAGAAGGGCGCCGGCACCATGAATCCCCTGACGTTTTTTCGCGCGCTCGGGCCCGACCCCTGGCGGGTCGCCTATGTCGAGCCATGCCGCCGCCCGGTCGACGGCCGCTACGGCGAGAACCCGAACCGGGTGTTTCAGCACTTTCAGATGCAGGTGATGTTGAAACCGGCGCCCGATGACGTGGTGAACCTGTATCTCGAAAGCCTGGAGGCTCTCGGTCTCGACCGCCGGCGGCACGATGTCCGTTTCGTGGAGGACAACTGGGCCGCCGAGAGCCTCCAGGCTTTCGGACTCGGCTGGGAGGTGTGGCTGGACGGCATGGAGGTGACCCAGTTCACCTACTTTCAGCAGATGGGTGGCATGGAATGCCGCCCGCCGGCCGCCGAGATCACCTATGGGCTCGAGCGCCTGACGCTGTACCTGGAAGACGCGCCGGACATCTGGTCGGTAAACTGGGCTCCCGGTGTCTCCTACGCGGACCTGTTTCGGCGCAACGAGTGGGAGCAGTCGACCTACGCCTTCGAAGCGGCAGACCCGGAGCGCTTGCGAGCGCGTTTTCAAGATGCCGAGGAGGAAGCGCGGCGGCTTTTGGACCGGGGCCTCGTGCTGCCGGGCTACGAACAGCTGATGAAAGCCTCGCACCTGTTTAACCTCATGGACGCCCGCGGAGGCATTTCCGCGACCGAGCGGCAGGGCTATGTCGGACGGTTGCGGGGCCTGGCGCGGCGGGCCGCACAGGGTTACCTGTCTGAGCGGGAATCGGTGCGGGCATGAAATATTTCCTGCTGGAGATGGGCGTGGAGGAGATTCCCACCGCCTATCTGGGCGCCCTCACACGGTCACTCGGGGACGGTGTGCGAGCGCGTCTATCCGAACAAAGGCTCCCGTTTGCCGACGTGCAGGCGCACGGCACACCCCGGCGCCTGGCGGTCTTCGGGGAAGTGGCAGAGCGTCAGGAACCGCGGCGCCGGCAGGTGAAGGGCCCTCCCTTGGACCGGGCCCGCGACGCCGGGGGAGGGTTCACGGCCGCGGCCCTCGGTTTCGCACGGCGGCTAGGCCTGGGGACCGATGCGCTCATGGCGGGGGAAGGCGCCGAGGCTGGGTATATCGTGGCCACGGTGGACGAGCCCGAAGCGGCCGCGCACGATCTGCTGCCGGCGCTTCTGCAAGAGGCGATGGCGGCCCTGAATCCCCCGCGCAGCATGCGCTGGGCCGCAGACGATCGTCGCTTCATCCGCCCGGTGCGGTGGCTGGTCGCGCTGTTGGACGAGACGGTGCTGCCGGTCGCCGCCTTCGGGCTGGAAGCCGGGCGTGTGACCTATGGCAACCGCACCGACTACCCGGACCCCTTTGCCCTCGGGCACGCCCGTGAATACCGCGCCGCCCTCAGCGCGCACCGGGTGGAGCTTACGCATGACACCCGCGCTGCGCGCATCCGGGCCGGGGGAGGGAGTCTCGCCGCCGAAGTGGGGGGCTCGCTCTTCGAGTACCCGGGGCTTTTGGATGAAGTGGCGGATCTCGTCGAGTGGCCGGTGCCTTTTCGCGGGGAGTTTGAGCGGGCGGCGCTCGCACTGCCGGCCCCCATCCTGGAGACCGCCATGGCCCATCACCAGCGCTTTTTTCCCGTGCGGAGCGCCGAGGGCCGGATCGACAACGCGTTTGTCGGTGTCCGCAACGGGGAAGGGCTCGATCTTTCCCGTGTCATCCGCGGCAACGAGAAGGTGCTGCAGGCGCGTCTCGCCGACGCCCGCTTCTTTTTTGACGACGATCGGCGGCGACCGCTGGCGGCGCGGGTGGCGGATCTCGACCAGGTGGTGCTGCACGAACGGCTCGGTACCCTGGGCGACAAGCGGCGGCGGCTCGAAAGGTTGTGTGAACGCGCGGATTCCCTGCTCGGGCTGAGCCCGGCCGAGGTGGGCCAGGCCGTTCGGGCGGCGACGCTGGCCAAGGCCGATCTCCTGACGCGGATGGTCGGAGAGTTTCCGGAGCTGCAGGGGACCATGGGCGGCATCTACGCGACCCAGGACGGCGAGGACCCGGTGGTGGCGGAAGCCGTGTCCGGCCAGTACCACCCGGCGGGACCGGAGGACGGTCTGCCCGGGGGGCGGGTGCCACAGGCACTCGCTCTGCTGGACCGCCTCGATACCCTGGCCGGGATGGAGGTGCAGGGGCTTTATCCCACCGGCTCACAGGATCCGTTCGGCTTTCGGCGCCTCGGGCTGGGCCTCGCCCGGATCCTCATGGAAGGCGGCGCGCTTTCGCCGGTGCCACTCGACTCCCTCCTGGACCAGGCCCTTGAGCTCTGGAGCGGGGGGGCTCCCCGGGCGGAGGCTCGTGAACGCCTCAAGGAGTTTTTGGGTGCGCGCGTCAAAGGATACTTCTCGGGCAAGGTGCGCGCCGATGTGGTGGACGCCGTGCTCCACGGGCGAGAGGGCTGGAACTCGCTGCCGGACCGCCTGCGGGAGCTCGATCGGCGTCTGGCCGCGGGAGATTTTGAGGTCATGGCCGCCATTTTCAAACGGGCTACCAATCTGGCGGGAGAAGCCCCCCCGGCTCTTGTGGATCACTACCCGGATCCGTCCGAGGAGGCTCTGTCGGCCGCCCTGCGACGGGCGACCGCTGAGGGAGGGTCGGCGGCGCGGGGTGGGCAGTACTGGCGTGCCTACTGGGAGCGGGTGAAAGATCTTTACGAACCGCTGGATCAGTTTCTGGAGGCCGTCTTGGTGATGGACCCGGATCCGCCCGTGCGCGCACGTCGGCTGGGACTCCTGGCCGCCGTGGCCGACTTTGTAAGTCGCGGCGCGGACCTGCAGCGAATCACCGGCGAAAGGGGATAGGCGATATGCAGGCCACGGTCTTTGTGGTCTCGGACTCCCTCGGAGAAACGGCCGAGCAGGTCGTACGCGGTGCCGCCATTCAGTTCGATGGAGACGTCGGCGGCATTCGGGTGGTGCGTGTCCCGCATGTGGCAAGTGAGGAGGCGGTGCATGCCGCCGTCGCTCAGGCCCGGGCCCATGCCCCGTCCCTATTGGTTTACACGCTGGTGCGGCCGGAACTGCGCGAGGTCCTCCACCGGGCCGCGGAGGGGGCCGGCGTGCGGCACATCGACCTCATGGGACCGGTGTTAGAAGCGCTGGCCGATGCACTCCATCGGGAGCCGCAGATGGTGCCGGGCCTGTCTCACCGTCTGGACCGCGAATACTTTGATCGGGTGGATGCGGTGGAGTTTGCCGTTAAGTACGACGACGGCAAGGATCCGGCCGGCGTCCTGCAGGCGGATGTGGTGATCTTGGGCGTGTCCCGCACCTCGAAGACGCCGGTCTCCCTGTATCTGGCGAACCACCGCTTGAAGGTCGCCAACATCCCTCTGGTGCCGGAAGTGCCGGTCCCACCCGAAGTATTCCGGGTGGGACGCAAGAAGTGCGTGGGGCTCGTGATCGAGCCCGACATGCTGGCCAATATCCGGCTGCAGCGGTTAAAGGCGATCGGGCTCTCCTCGGGGTCGTCTTACGCAAGTCGGGAGCGCATCCGCACCGAGCTTGACTATGCGTTCGATGTGTATCAGCGGATCGGCTGCCCCGTGGTGGACGTGACCAACCACGCCGTGGAGGAAACGGCCAGCCGGGTGCTCGAAATTGTTCAACAGGAAGGGCGTGCGGGATGAGTCGGTACGTGTTCTATTTCGAGGAAGGCTCCAAAGACGATCGGGACAAGCTCGGCGGCAAGGGGGCCGGCCTCGCGGAGATGAGCCGCATCGGTCTACCGGTACCGCCAGGCTTTACGATCACTACCGAAGCCTGTATCGCGTACCAGGCCGCCCATGACTTTCCTGACGGACTGCTGGAGGAGACCTTCGAGCATCTGGCCGGCCTCGAGCAGCGCGTGGGCAAGGTCCTGGGCGATCCGAAGGACCCTTTGCTGGTGTCGGTGCGGTCAGGCGCTCCCATCTCGATGCCGGGCATGATGGATACGGTGCTGAACCTGGGGCTGAACCGGGAAACCGCCGAAGGGCTCGGGCGCCTGACGGGCAATCGGCGATTTGCCCTGGACAGCTTCCGACGCTTCATTCAGATGTTCGGCAACGTGGTCTTGCACATGGACATGGACCGCTTCGAGGCCGTCCTGGACGCCGTCAAGGCGGACCAGGGCGTGACCGAAGATCAGCGCCTCGACGAACACGCCCTCATGGCGGTCATTGACCGGTATCTGACCGTGGTGCGGGAAGAGACCGGGGCCGACTTCCCGGAAGACCCCCATCGGCAGCTGGAGCTCGCCATCAAGGCTGTGTTCGACTCCTGGAACAACCCCCGCGCGGAGGTTTACCGGCGCATCAACAAGATTCCAGACACCCTTGGCACCGCCGTCAACGTGCAGATGATGGCCTTTGGCAACATGGGGGAGACCTCGGGCACGGGCGTGCTGTTCACCCGCGACCCCAACACGGGCGAGCCGCGCCTGTACGGCGAGTTCCTCACCAACGCCCAGGGCGAGGATGTGGTCGCCGGCATCCGTACGCCACGCCCGATCGAGGAGTTGGCCCAGGCGCTGCCGAGCACGTACCAGGAGATTGTGGAGACCTGCCGGCTGCTGGAGAAACACTACGGCGACGTCCAGGACATCGAGTTCACGGTGGAGCGCGAGCACCTCTTTCTCCTGCAGACGCGGAGCGCCAAGCGCACCGCACGTGCGGCGGTCAAGATCGCGGTCGACTTCGTGGCCGAGGGCATCTTGACCCGCGAGGAGGCTATCCGCCGTCAAGACCCGGAGCAGGTGCGCCGGCTCTTGTACCGCCAGATCGACCCGGCGGCGCGTGTCGATGAGATCGCGCGCGGACTTCCCGCCTCTCCCGGAGCGGCCGCGGGGCGGGTCGTGTTCGACGCCGACGAGGCGGAGGCGCTGGGGGGCGCGGGCGAGGCCGTCATCCTGGTGAGGCCGGAGACGACCCCTGACGACATTCATGGCCTCGTGGCGGCCCAGGGAGTGCTGACCAGCCGCGGGGGGATGACATCCCATGCTGCGATCGTCGCGCGGGGCATGGGCAAGCCCGCCGTCACCGGCTGCGACATGGTCCGCATCGACGTCGCCCATAATCTGTTCGTGGCGGCGAACCGGACGGTACATGCGGGGGAGATCATCACGATCGATGGGGCCACGGGCCGCGTCATTGCCGGCGAAGTGCCCACGGTAGAACCGAACCTCTTCCCCGAGTTTGAAACCCTGTTGACGTGGGCCGACGAGATTCGGACCTTAGGGGTGGAGGCCAACGCCGACACTCCGGAGGACGCGGCCCGAGCGCGGGAGTTCGGGGCCAAGGGAGTGGGGCTTTGCCGGACCGAGCATATGTTTATGGGCAGCGATCGGCTGCCCGTGGTCCAGGAGATGATCCTGGCCGACACGATCGAAAGCCGCAAACGGGCGCTCGACCGGCTTCTCCCGATGCAGGAGGCGGACTTCTACGGCATTTTGGGGGCGATGGACGGCCTGCCGGTCACCATCCGCCTGCTGGACCCGCCGCTGCACGAGTTCTTGCCCGACGTCGAGGACGTGTCGGCCGAGATTCGACAGGCGGAGGCCGAGGGTCGCGAGGATGACGCGGCGAGACTCGAGCAGGTTCGGAGACGGGCGAATGCGCTGCACGAGTTCAATCCCATGCTGGGGTTTCGGGGCGTGCGGCTGGGCGTCGTCTATCCGGAGATTTACGCGATGCAGGCGCGCGCCATCTTCCAGGCCGAGGCGCGCCTCTTGAAGGAGGGGCGCGACCCGCATGTTGAGGTCATGATCCCCTTGGTGGGGGTGGCGCCGGAGCTCGCCCGCATGCGCGAGCTGGTGCGCGAGGTGAACGAGGCGGCAGCCAGGGTGGCGGGCATCGCCCTGCCGTACAAGATCGGCACCATGATCGAGGTGCCGCGGGCAGCTCTTGTCGCGGGGGAGATTGCCGAAACGGCGGAGTTCTTCTCCTTTGGCACCAACGACCTCACCCAGACGACGTTTGGCTACAGCCGCGACGATGCCGAGTCGAAGTTCCTGCCGACGTATCTGGCCGACAAGGTGCTGGCCGAAAACCCCTTCGTCACGCTCGACCGCGGCGGGGTCGGCCGCCTCATTCGGCTCGCTGTCTCAGAAGGGCGCGCCGTGCGGCCGGACCTGAGGGTGGGCATTTGTGGTGAGCACGGCGGAGATCCGGCCTCGATCCAGTTCTGCCACGAGTCCGGCCTTGATTATGTGAGCTGCTCGCCCTACCGAGTACCCATCGCGCGGCTGGCGGCGGCGCAGGCGCGCCTGGCTTCCTCGTGACAGGATAGGAGGTAACGGCGTACCGGGCTGACGGACTGCCCGGACGCCTTGAAAGCCCGAGGGCGGCGTCCTGGCCTTAATGCCGGGTGAGAGTTCCCCGGAGACGGCTTCTGGGGCGGCCGGCGGAAGGAATCACATGGCCGCCCGCGAACCTAGTGCGTGGAGGTTTCGTATGCCGGCCGTCGGAGACAGCGTGGCCGACGCGGTGCGCCGGGCGTCGGACATTATTGATATCGTCAGCGAGACCGTCTCGCTGACGCGCCGCGGCCGGAAGCTATGGGGGCTCTGCCCGTTTCACGGCGAGAAAACGCCGTCGTTCACCGTCGACCCCGAGCAGCAGCTCTTTTATTGCTTTGGCTGCCACAAGGGCGGAAATGTCTTCACGTACCTGATGGAGCGCGACCACCGGACCTTCCCCGAGGCGTTGGAGTTGTTGGCCGAGCGGGCGGGCATCTCGCTCGGGCGCGATGCGGGCGATCGTTCCCGCATGGACCGGCGGGAGCGGCTCTATGGGGTGCTGCGCGAACTGCAGGCTTTTTATCGGGCCGGACTCGGACGCCATCCGGAGGCTCGACGCTTCTTGGAGCAGCGGGGGCTCGATGCGGCCAGCGTGGAGACGTGGGGGATCGGGTACGCGCCCGAGGACTGGACGGCGGGATCCGACTGGCTCCGGCGCCACGGCTTCTCCGAGCGCGAGATGCTGGAGGCAGGCGTGGTGGCTGAACGTCCGAGCGGTGGCGTGTACGACCGGCTCCGCGGGCGGGTGACGTTCCCCATCCTAGACCCCGACGGCCGCGTGGTGGGTTTTGGGGGCCGCATCATCGGCGACGGTGAGCCGAAGTACCTCAACTCGCCGGATACGACGCTGTACAAGAAGGGCCGCATCCTGTACGGTGCGCATCTGGCCCGGCCTCACTTGAAAGACGCCATGGCGGTTTTGGTGGAGGGCTACTTTGACGCGATTGCCCTGCACCGGGCGGGCGTGAAGACGGCGGTGGCCGCCCTCGGTACGGCGCTCACGGAGGAGCATGCCCGCTATCTGAAGCGCTTTACGACCCGGGTCATGCTGGCGTACGACAACGACCCCGCCGGCCGCGAGGCCGCCGGGCGCGCGTTCCCGATCCTGGCCCGGGCCGGTATTACCGTGTTTCAAGTCGAAGCCTATGGCGAGAAGGACGTCGACGAACTGCTGCAGGCGAAGGGGCGGGAGGCGGTGCACGCACTCATCGAGGAGCCGGTTCTCTATCTGACGCGCCGCATTCAGGAGCGGGCGCAAGACGTGCGCCGGGATCCGGCCGTGAAGGCGGCGGCGCTCCGCGACTTGCGACCTCTCCTGCTGGCGGTGGACGACCCGGTGGAGCGGCAGGGGCAGATAGAGCTCCTGCAGAGGCTTTGGGCGGTGGAGCCAAAAATTGTAGCACAGGCCCTCAGGCGAGGGCAAGACCGGGTCCCGAATAACGGGCAGAATATCCGGCATAATATGGTTCGGCAACCGGAAAAAATTGGCCTGAACCGGGACGAGGTCAATTTGCTGGCGGGACTCATACGATTTCCGGATCAGATGGAAGGGGTTTTGACGAGTCTACCCGAACTCTGTAAGGACGCGCGATGGCGAGCTATCGCGGAGACATGGGACTGGCGAGACAGCATGCCGACCGCGGACTGGGTCGGCTCCCTCCCGGAAGGAGCGCGCGAACTGGCATCGGAAGCTTTATTGAGCGATGCTCCCGTCAGTGCGGATACTCTGACGGATCTGGCGCGTGCGCTCGGCCAGCGATGGCAGGAATCTCGGTGGCAGGACCTCATGCGCCGAGCCGCTTCAGGACCGCGTGACCCCGCTCTAGAAGAGGAGATTCGAGAACTCTGGCCGCATATCCAAGAGGCCAAAAAACGGCCGCGAAGGGAGGGATGATCAATGGCTCAGCATCACCATGAGACCACTCAGTCGGTTCAGGTGCACGACGTGCTGCAGGATTTAATCCAGCGCGCCAAGGAGCACGGGGGTCGCAAAATTTCCTACCAGACCATCATGGACGCGTTGCAAAGCTTTGACCTCCCGCCTGAGCAGATCGACACGGCATACGAGTTGATCACGGATCAGGGCATCCAGCTGGTGGACGATCGCAGCGCCGTCCCCGGTGTGGCCGGAGTCGACGAGGACGAAGACGAGGAAGAGGCCGAGGAGGCGGATGAGGAGGAGGCGGAAGAGGTTCCCGAAGCCCCGGCCGGCGCGCCGCGCAAGCGCCGGGGGGACAGTGCCTTCCAGGTGCCCGAAGGGGTAGCGATCGATGACCCCGTCCGTATGTATCTCAAGGAGATTGGCCGCGTGCCGCTTTTGACGGCGGCCGAAGAAGTCGAATTTGCCAAGCGCATCGAGGCGGGCGACGAGGAGGCCAAGAAGCGGCTGGCCGAGGCGAATCTGCGCCTGGTGGTGTCTATCGCCAAGCGCTACGTGGGCCGGGGCATGCTGTTTTTGGATCTGATCCAGGAGGGCAACCTCGGACTCATCAAAGCGGTGGAGAAATTTGATTATCGGAAGGGTTACAAGTTCAGCACCTATGCGACCTGGTGGATCCGGCAGGCCATAACGCGGGCGATTGCCGATCAGGCACGCACCATCCGGATTCCGGTGCACATGGTGGAAACCATCAACAAGCTCATCCGCGTCCAGCGCCAGCTCCTCCAGGAGAAGGGCCGTGACCCGACGCCGGAGGAGATTGCCGAGCAGATGGGGATCACCGTGGAGCGGGTGCGGGAGATCCAGAAGGTAGCGCAGGAGCCCGTGTCGCTGGAGACGCCCATCGGCGAGGAAGAAGATTCCCATCTGGGCGATTTTATCGAGGACGAGGATGCACCCGCTCCGGCCGAAGCAGCCGGCTACCAGCTCTTGAAGGAACAGTTGGAAGAGGTGCTGGACACACTGACCAATCGCGAGGAGAAGGTGCTTCGCCTGCGCTTTGGCCTATCGGATGGTCGGGCGCGCACGCTGGAGGAAGTGGGACAGGTGTTTGGCGTCACCCGTGAGCGCATCCGGCAGATTGAGGCGAAGGCGCTCAGAAAACTTCGCCACCCGACCCGCAGTAAGAAGCTTCGTGACTATTTGGACTGAGCTGGCGTTGGGAGTGAGCGTCCGCGCGGAGTGAGCTTTCGTTCCCGCGAGGATTCCGTAGCCAGCGGCGAGTGGACGCCGCCGCTTGTGTGTTAGTTGGGCGTAGTCAACCGGCGGCGTTGTCGATCCCGGCCCGGGTCTCCGTGAACCACGCGGGCTCGCGGGATCGTTTCTCCGCCTTCGTCCTGTCGACCCGCGCAGGTGCCATCGGTGGCCCCTCCCCGACGTCGCTTTCAGGCCGGCGTCCCTGATCTCGTATGGGGCAAGGTTCGTCGCGACGTCCGGGCGGCCGAAAATTATTCGTCGGCGGACGTGTGCCGGGGCCTCGCTTTCAGGCTCTTGGGCGCGATTTCGGGGTGCTCGCGCATCAGGCGCAGGAGGAGCGACAGCTTCTCCTCCGCAGCCCGCAGACGGAGGGCCTGAAAGTCGATGAACGGATCCTGGGCTTCGTCGAAGGCGGCCCGCGCCTCCCGCCATTCTTGCAGCGCGGTCTCCCAGGCGTCCTTCCAGGAATCCTCGTGGTCGGCCACGACCATCCCCCCGTCCACGCTATGCGGTCGGCGATGCGAAATTCCTCGAAGTCTGGAACCGGAAGCGCCGCATCGGGGATGTCCTTCGGCGATGCGCTAGGAAACCGCCGATCCTCCTACGCCCCCTCGATTCACAAATCCACGGATTCCCCTACCCCCCTATCCCGTCCGCCCGCTCCGGTTTGGATGGCGGCAGGGGACGGCTGAAGCCTCCGATACTGGATCCGAAGGTATCGCCGGATTCGCCTGCCCGCTATACTGGCACCGAGTCTGTTGACGCCGCGCGCCCTAAGGGCGTTCGCCGTGTGTGCGATGCTGTGGGCCTCTTGATGCCGTGCGGGCCACAAGCCGCCCAGATGGCGGGCAGGTGGTGCAACCACACGAGGGGCCAGCGCGTTCGACCCGTAGGGGGATGTCCGTGACCCAGAAAATTGCTGCGCGCCGCGCGTTCATCATGGCCATTGCACTCTTTGTGGTGCTGTCGACCGTGGCGGCGCGGCTTTACTACCTGCAGGTCCGGCGGGCGGCCCATTACCAGAGTCTGGCCCAGCAGGACTACTTGCGACAGATCCCGGTTATCGCGCCGCGCGGCAATATCGTCACCGCGGACGGCACCGTGCTGGCCAACAGCGTCCCCGGATGGGAGCTTGAGTACCTGGACCCGACCGTGGGCGGGGCCATGCCGAAAAAGGAACTGGATGCGCTGTCCTCCCTACTGGGCACGACGCCCGCGAAGCTTGCCGCGGTCATCAATACGGCGCTTCACCGACAGTACTCCTACCAGCCGGTGGTGCTGGACCCCAATCATAGTCTCACGCCGCAGCAGATTACGACCTACGAGGAGGAACGAACCCGGTTTCCCAACCTGCACCTGTTTCCCGTGCCCGTTCGTCAATACCCTCAGGGCGCGACCTTGGGCAACTTTGTCGGCTTTTTGAACGAGACGCCGCATAACGCAGCGGAGGCGGCGCAGGCCAAGGCGAATCCCAACACGCTGTTTGGTGCGGACGGGCTCGAAATGAGCTACCAGAAGTACCTCGCGGGCAAGCAGGGGAGCCAGTTTGTGGAGGTCGACCAGGCCGGCAATATCGTGCGGCTCTACGGGCAGAAGCCTGCCACCGCCGGTGACACCCTGCACCTCACCATCAATTGGAATCTGGAGGTGACGGCCACCCGGGCGCTCGCCTACGTCATGCACGCGATGCAGACGTCCCCTCTTCGGTATGGGGGCTCGCCCTACTCGCCTACGGCCAATGCGGGCGCCGTCATCGTGACGGACCCCGAGAACGGAGATATCCTGGCCATCGCCAGTCTGCCCAGCTACAATCCGCAGCTCGTTACCTACCCCGCGTCGCAGGCTGCCTACAGCCAGGCACTGAACGCACACGAGTTTTACAACAGCGCCATTATGGGGAACTTCGCCCCCGGCTCTATCTTCAAGCCCATCATTGCCGGCGGGGCCCTCGCCTCCGGCACCGTGACGCCCTCGACCATCGTGAATGACCCCGGTTACTTCACCCTCGATCCGCAGTTCAAGAACTGGTATGCGCCCGGTTTCGGACCCCAGGACATGGCTCAGGCCATCGAGCACTCGGACGACGTCTACTTTTACTGGGTCGGATACTGGATGGGGATCCAGAAGATGGACAAGTACATCAAGCTTTATGGACTGAACACCACCACGGGCATTGACGTGCCCGGGGAAGTGCCGGGCATTATGCCAACCCCGGCGCTCTTGGAGCAAACCCAGCATGTGCCGTGGACGTGGGGATACAATCTGGAGACGGTCATCGGACAGGGGCTGTCCGGCTACACCCTGATTGGCCTCGCGCGGGCGGAGGCGGCGGTCGCCAATGGCGGCACCCTGTACTGGCCCCATCTCGGATCCTACATCACGGCCCCGAACGGCAAGGTCGTGAAGGTGATACAGCCGAAGGTTCAGTGGAGGACGGGTTTTGCCCCCTGGATCTACGACGTGATCCATCAGGGCATGGAGATGTCGGCCCAGGATCCTACCGGGACCGGCTATGGCGCCATGGCGGGCATTCCCATGTACGTGGCCACCAAGACGGGGACGGCGCAGAAGCAGAACGGAACGGTCAACGACGCCTTCTTCACCACCTTCGCGCCCGCGAACCCCTCCACCGCCTCCGGCAGTTGGCCGAAGCCCCAGCTTGACGTGGTCGTCTGGATTCACAACGGCGTGTTCGGGGCGTATTCCGGTTTCGTGGCCCGGGCCATTTACGACCAGTACTTCCATCTTGCGGACCCGAGCGCCAAGACCCTGTTTGACCAGGTGTACGGTGCCAACTACGCTTGGCCGTTCTCCTGGACCGGCCATCCGCTGTATCAACCTCCGGCGTCGCCGGCGCCATGACCTTTTCCGAAATCGGAACGGGGGTCGTCCTGCTCGCGGCGCTGCTGAGCCTGGTCTGGCTCACGCGCCGGGGACGGAGCGGCTTTCAGCCCACGCAGCAGGTGGTGTCCGATGCGGCGGGGCGCCGTCTTCGTCTGTATGTGGATCGGCAGACGGGCGAGCAGCAGTGGCGGGAGGAACCAGGACCGCCGGGGGCGTCTGCCAAGCGTCCGGAAGACTCAGATAGGTCCTCTTGACATTCCGCTTCCGGGCGGAATACCTTAAGCCAAACGTCAGGAATGATGCAACCGTCCCGGGCGATTTGAATGGGCGAAGAGGACAAATGTCGCGGCACGTCGAACACTCGTCAGTCAGTTTGCTGCACCGTTCTGTAACAAAGCACGCCTGGTTTTCGTTTCGGGAATACAACGGGTTGCCGGACCGCCCAGCGGTCCGTGAGCCTATTAGCTGTACCAAGGGATGGAGGTGCGTTTGATGGCCGTAGTCCCACCGACCGACGTGGAACTTGCCGAAGAAAAACAAGGGATGGCGCCTGAGCCTGCGACGTCCCGTCAATGGCGCCTGTTCTGGTCAAGCCCTCTCGCTGTCGCAGGCACGATCATGCTGCTTTTCTGTGTGCTCTTCAGCTTTGTGGGCCCCCTGATTGATCACGCCCAGCCTGACACGCCCAATCTGTTGCAGATCCTGCAGCCGCCGTCGCTACAGCACCTTCTCGGCACCGATGCCCTGGGGCGGGACGAACTCATTCGATTAATGGTCGGGGGCCAGGTGACCCTCATCGTGGGCTTCGCCGCCACTATCGTGAGCATGGTCATCGGACTGCTCTACGGCATGATATCCGGCATGGTGGGAGGCGCACTCGATGTCCTCCTCATGCGTATCATCGACGTCTTGTTCTCGATCCCCGTCCTGTTCCTGCTCCTGCTCCTCGATGCCATCTTCACCCCGAGTGCGCTCCTGTTGACCCTCATCCTGTCGGCCACAGCCTGGTTCGGGGTCACCCGTCTGGTACGCGGCGAGGTGCTGTCGATAAAGCAGCGGGACTATGTGGAAGCGGCGCGCGCAAGCGGAGCCAGCAACTGGCGGATCATGATTAGGCACATGATGCCGAACATCATCGGTGTATTGACGGTGACCACCACCTTTCAGGTCGGAGGCGTCATTCTCATCATCGCGGGCCTGTCGTTTTTGGGTCTGGGGCTTCCGCCGCCGGCACCGAACTGGGGCGAACTTCTGTCTGACAGCATGAGCTACATCTTCCAGGGCGCCTGGTGGCTCATGTATCCGCCGGGCCTCATGATCGTGATCGTGGAGCTGTCGGTGAACTTCCTCGGGGACGCGCTGCGGCAGGCCTTCGATCCACGTCTACTGGGGGTGTAGCAAGATGGCCCTTTTCATCGTCAAACGTATCATCCAGTCCATTCCCACGATGATCGGGTTGACCATCGTGAGCTTCCTCCTGGTGCACGTCGTGCCGGGCGGCCCCGCGCAGGCCATGCTGGGTCCGAAGGCGACACCGCAGCGCGTTGCCGCCATCGACCGCGAATTCGGGCTCAACAAACCGCTTTACATCCAGTACGCGAAGTGGTTCTGGGCATTGCTGCACGGAAACCTGGGCACGTCGTACTTCTACAACCTGACGGTGGCGAAGCTCTTCGAGATCGACATGCCGCGGACGCTCGCGATTGTCGGCATCTCGACGCTCATCTCGAACGCAGTCGCGATCCTGCTGGGGTGCATTCAGGCATACTGGCGCGATTCGTGGTTCGACCACGTGAGCAACACCATCGCCTACTTCTTCTACTCCATGCCGACCTTCTGGGTGGCCATCATCGTGCTGGTCATCTTCGCCATCGACCTCAACATGTTCCCGTCCGGCGGCATCTCGAACCCCACCGCGCCGCAGAACGTCGGCAACTGGGCCGCGCACGTCACGCTGCCGGTCTTCACGCTCGTGATCGTGTCGGTCGCCGGCTGGTCACGGTTCATGCGCACGTCGATGATTGATTCCCTCGTTCAGGACTATGTACGAACAGCCCGCGCCAAGGGACTCTCGGAGTTTGCGGTCGTGTTCAAGCATGCGCTGCGGAACTCCGTGCTGCCCCTCATCACCCTGTTCGGATACAACATCCCCGGGCTCATCGGAGGTGCTCTCTTCGTTGAGGTGGTGTTCAACTATCCGGGTATGGGACTTCTGACCTACAATGCCGCCATCAAGCGCGACTACCCGATCGTGATGGGCGCCGTGCTGCTTACGGGTCTCCTGACCATCGCGGGAAATCTGGTGGCAGACTTGCTCTAC
>JAKATP010000223.1 GCA_021818685.1 Bacillota bacterium
CACGACGCGCATCAGGAGCCTCGAAGAGGAACTCGGTATCCGCCTGTTCGTCCGATCCACTCGGCATGTGGCTCTCACGCCGGCCGGGCGCGCCCTGTGGGATCGGTTCCAGCGCCTGGAGGAGCTGGCGGGAGAGGTTCGGGACGTCGCGGAGCGCGTGGCCGGTCGTGGCGAGGCCATTAGTGTCGGGTGTTCAACCTCCCATGCCATCCTCATCGAGCCTGTGCTGCGCACGTTTCACGTAAGGCGTCCGGAGGTGCCACTCAGGCTTCGGACGGGGCATTCGGAGGAGGTTCTGCGATGGATGCGAGAGGGCAGCGTGGACCTGGCGGTCAGCTACTTCGCGCTCAGACATCCCGCCTTCACCACTTTGGAGCTGTACCGGGACCGGCTGGTGCTGGTCGGCCCGCAATCAAGCCAACTGCCGGACCCGTGCCCCCCATCCGTGTGGAGATCGCTGCCCCTGGTTTACGAATCGTGGAGTGAGGAGTTCGATGCCTGGCGCCGGGCCGAGACAGAAGCCGACCTGGCCGTGGTGCGGGTGGACCATGCGGACGGGTTCTTCCGATGGATTGTGCAGGGAGGCCTTTTTGGTTTTACTCATGCCCGTCTGGCACGCGCCTACCGTGCCCTGCTGCCGGTGCGTGTAGTCGCATTCCTGGCGTCGTTTGACCCGCCGCCGCAGACGGTCCATCTCGCGTGGGCATCGGCTGCCACCCAAAGGAGCGATCGCCTGGCGCTCGTCGAAGAGCTCCGACAGGCGCTGTCCGACCGGACGGGCGCCACGGCCTAGATACCGCGAGACGCACCGACTCGGCGTGCGGTCAGGATAGACTGGCGGCCGCCGCACGACACACCACCGACCACCCATCACCTAGGAAAGGACGGACACACTTATGACGCACATGACGCATGCGGACGGAGCGCGCATCCTGCTGTCGGACGACGTCCGGCGGCTCTTGAGCTGGAACGTCGCCATCCAGGCGATGCGGCACGTCTTTCGGGACCTGGGCGCGGGGCGGACCGGACAGCCCTCCCGAACGGTCATGGCGATGCCGGGCGGCGACGGGCTCCTCGCCCTCATGCCCGCTTGGGGACGACCTTTGGGCCGCCGTCGCCCCATCATGGCGGTGAAGACCATTTCGGTATTCCCGAATAATCGATCCCGGGGCCTCGAATCTCACCAGGGTGCCGTATTGCTGTTTGACGCCGAGTCGGGAAAGCTTCGCGCAGTGGTGGATGCCGCGCCGCTAACGGCCATCCGCACGGCGGCGGTGACGGCGGTCGCCACCGACCTTCTGGCCGACAAGGGCGCCTCGAACCTGGCTCTCTTGGGTTCGGGCACGCAGGCTTACCTACACCTGGCCGCTCTGCGCGAGGTGCGGCCGATCCGCCGGGTCCGGGTGTGGAGCCCCACCCCCGCCCATCGCGAAGCCCTCGCACGCCAGGCGATCATCGTGGGCATCGAGGGGGAGCCGGCCGAGGATGCCCGCACAGCCGTGGAGGACGCGGACATCATCGTCACCCTGACACCGTCCCGCGTGCCCATCCTCCGAGGATCCTGGTTGAAACCGGGCGTACATGTAAACGCCGTCGGGGCCTCGGTGCCCGGATTTCGCGAGCTGGACACCGAGGTGGTCCGGCGGGCGGAAGTCTATGTGGACTGGCGGGAAGCCGCCCTCTCAGAGGCGGATGACATCCGGGTGCCGATCGAGGAGGGGGTGCTCGCACCCTCACACGTGCGGGCGGACCTGCCACAACTGACCGTCGCCGCACCGCCGCCCCACGATCCCGGCACCATCACTTTGTTTAAATCGGTAGGACTGGCCGTGGAGGACGCCTATGCCGCGCTGGCCGTGCTGGATGGGGCAGAACGCGAGGGCCGGGGCCTCGTTGCGGCCTTTCAGACGCAGCGCGACTGAAACCGGTCCAGAGACGCCCGTCGGTCAGTCGGCCGATACCTCCGCTAATCGCGGCGATCGGTCGCACGGGCAGGTCGCGAGGAGCGACAACTGGAGCCGGGGCGAAGAGGGGCTCGGGACCGGGAGAGCAGCGGTTGACGCTCTCAGTGCCGGTGGTCCCGAAGGCCGCATCCGGGTTCTCGTCGACCCGGTGGCGTTGTCGCGGCGCGGTGACTCGTACCCGTGTCTGATGATAGAGGCCACGATGCGAGCCGGCTCACGAAAGGTTGATGAGGATTGTCGATGAGGTCTGAAGCAGACCGGCCCGAGGTCGGGGTAGGATCCACCAACCCGACGAAAGTGCGAGCGGCAGAAACCGTTTTCTCCCGTCTCGGTTTTCATCGCGTGGCGGCTTGGCCGGTGTCGTCGGATGTACCCGCTCAACCCCTCGGGCGCGAGGAAACCAGGCGGGGAGCCGTGATGCGGGCGCTCCATGCCCAGGAGGAAAGCGGCGCCAGGATGGGAGTGGGCATGGAAGGGGGTGTCGCGCGATCCCCCGACGGCCGCGGATGGCTCATTGGCGTGGCGGCCATCATCGTCGACGGCCGGGTGCTCGTGGGCTATGGACCGCAACTCCTGCTGCCGCCGACCGTAATGGCCGCGGTGGAGGCCGGGGAGGAGCTCGGCCCGGTCATCGACCGCCTATCGGGCCTGACGGAGGCGAAGGCCGGCATCGGAGCCATCGGCTGGCTTACGGGCGGGCTTGTGAGTCGGGAGGCGTCGTGGGTGGTGGCGCTCGGCGCCGCAGCTGCGCCACTCTTTCATCCGGACCTGTACCGTGGATCACCGATCGATGGGACTTGGCCCGCGCCCTGAGCTGGTAGAGGCTGCGACAGGACGTTCGGACGACACCGGTCGCGACTTTTAGCGGGCGTCGCGTGTCAATCTGCGGCCCGTCATTACCCCGTGTACCACCCCATCGTCACGGCGAGGACCGTCCAAGCGTCGGCCGATCCCAGACATCGAGGACCGTTGGACCACGCGATTGTGGGTCTTCCTGCCCTGCGGCCCGGCTGTCCGTGCTGGTACGCTCACAGCGGCATCAGACGGCTTTGGGCAACCGTCAGATGTCGGTAACCCGGGAGTCGTCGAAATGCACCGGGCCGTGGGCTGAGGCTATGCGGGCTAACACCCGGAAACGGGCGGCAAGCTGCGGCGGCCGGATACGGTTGCCCATCGCATGTCACCGCCCATGTTATTTCGGGGTCGCACCGGTGCAGGAAGGATTCGGCGGCTTCGGGGGCCTATGCGGCGCTCGTGCGCCGTTGCCTCGGTGCCTCATTGACGGAAGTGAGGCGCCGAGGCTTTTGTCTGGGGATCATTTACCACGACTCCTTTGATCTCCTCCTTGTACTCGCTCCGAAGGTAGCGCCCGCGAGCCTGGTCATCACAGAGAATCTGCG
>JAKATP010000224.1 GCA_021818685.1 Bacillota bacterium
CCTTTGCCATCCCTCCTCCACGGACAAACCCGGGGGCGCCGATGCCCCCGGGTCATATACTGGCACTCATGAGGGCCTGGTGTCCGGCTCTCTCCGGCCGAGAATCTGAGTCAGGCTGATGTCAAAAAGCTAAAGCCAAAACAATTGAGTTCACGCTCCTTTTTGCTTTCCTACCGAACCGGGACCGTTGTTGGAATTCTCCTTCGACGTGGAATATCCTTCCTCCAGAGATTAGAGAAGTTATCAACCTGGGACGCACACTCTACCCCCGCTGCTTCCCTCCCGGAGCCTGTCAACCAGCTTCACTTCACAGCGCCTCGGTGGTTTCGAAACTGAGGATTCACGTCAGAATAAGCGAAGCATCTGGTAGGTAGATACGGGCCTCGGGCGCGGTAGCCATAGCACCAATAGCCGAGTCTGCCTCTTTCGGGACAGTGCCTGCGGTGAACCGGCGTGGCACCCTTGAGCCCGTACCCCCCTCAGAACCCGGCGTGCGGATTGCCCGCACCGGGCTCCCCGGTTTCTCACCCGGTCAGGTCGTCGGATGGAGGATGCGCGGCGTCGGCAACTGGAACCAGGGCCGCCGGTGCAGGGCCTCCCACGTCGCCCCGCGTTGGCTCCGTCCCTGGAGGGACCGGTACCACTGCCCGTGCACCTGCGCGTGGATCCGGTGCAGGGCGACGGTGGTCTGCGGGAGGGCGAAGTACTGGTAGAACCCCCGCAGTTTCGCCGCCAAGCCCTCGCGCTGGAGCCGTACGGGGGCATGTTGGTGGGCCCGGAGCCACTGTTTCGTCGCCTGCAGGAACTTCTGCCGACTCTTCGGGCTGGGTAAGCGAACCACCGCCATCCGGCCGTGCCGGTCGTGGCTCAAGTGGTGTCGGAAGCCCAGGAAGTCGAACGTCTCCCGGTGCGCCCGGTCGCCGCGCCCGTGCCGGCGGCCGAACGGGAGCACCTGCGTTTTCTCGGCGGCCAGCGTGAGGCCGAATTTGCCGAGGCGCTGTGGGAGGGCACGGTAGAAGCGCTCCGCGTCTTCCTGGCGCTCAAAGAGCGCCAGGAAGTCATCAGCAAACCGAACCAGGGTCGCCCGTCCGCGACACCGAGGTTGGACCACCCGGGTGAACCACAGGTCCAGCACGTAATGCAGGTAGACGTTCGCCAGGACCGGGGAAAGCGGGCCCCCCTGCGGGGTCCCCGTCTCCGCCACGGTCACTTGGTTGTCTTCCAGCACCCCGGCCTGGAGCCACTTCCGAATGAGCCGCAGCACCCACGGGTCGCCGATACGGAGCGCGAGCATCCGGAGTAGCCACGCGTGGTCGATGGCGTCGCAGTATCCGCGAATGTCCGCCTCGACCACCCAGTGCGCTCGCCCCGTCATCACCGTGTTGCGCACGACCGTGAGGGCCTGGTGCGCGCTCCGGCCGGGGCGGAACCCATAGGTGTAAAACGTAACCTCAAAATGGCTCTGGCGCAGGTTTGGTGAAGGGAGGATTCTGTCAGGACGTGGCAAAGACATGAGCACTCCTCGTGTAAAGGAAGTGGACTCATGTCGGGGTGGATTATACCGAAGGAGCTCCCGCTGGAGATCACCCTCGTCGTCGGCGACGCGATGCCGATCATCGTGCAGGCCCGGATGACGGCCGCGACCGCCCGCTGTCCCGGCTGTGGACGAGCCCGTGGGCGTGTCCACAGCCATTATTGGCGGGCGTTTCAAGATCTCCCGTGGCAGACTCTCCCGGTCCGCTGGCTACTGACCTGTCGGAAGTTCTGGTGCGACCAGTCCGACTGTCCCCGCACGATCTTCTGTGAACGGTTGCCCCCGACGTTCCTGGGCGTCCGGCAGCAACGCACCCGGGCCGTCTGGCAGACCCTGACCGAGTGGGGCTGGACGGCGAGTGCGGCCGATGTGGCCCGGGTGGCCACGCACCAGGGACTGGGGGTCAGTGCGGACACCGTGATCCGGGCCCTCCGAGCGGCGCCCGATCCCCCGACCACCGCCGTGCGGGTGGTCGGCCTCGACGAGTGGGCGAAGCGGAAAGGGCGCACCTACGCCACCGTGCTGGTGGACCAAGAGCGGCACCGGATTGTGGACGTCCTGCCGGACGATCAGCCCGAGACGGTGGCCGCGTGGCTGCAGGCCCATCCGACGATCCCGGTCGTGACCCGCGACCGGGACGAGGCGTTTGCGCAAGCCATTGCGGCCGGGGCGCCGGACGCCACGCAGGTCGCCGACCGCTTTCATCTGCTGTTCAATCTGGGCGCACTGTTGGAGCGGATCTGGGCCCGGCTGCGCCCCGCCGCCCCCGTCGACACCCCACCAGACCCGCCCGCGGAGACGACCACCCCCCCGCCTCCCCAGCAGGCGCTGTGGGCGACGATGCAGCGCCTCACCGCCGTGGGGTGGTCGGTCAGCGCCATGGCCCGCCATCTGCACCTGACGCGCAAGACGGTACGAAAATATCAACAGGCGCCGACCTGTCCGATCCGCGCGCTCCCGCCGCCGCGGCGGCGCCCGGTGCTCGACACGTGGACGGTCCGGCGGGAAGGGCTCTGGCCGAGCGGGGAGCACCACGCCACGGCGTTGTATCGCACCATTCACGCGGAAGGCTACCCCGGCAGCCTGGCGACCATCACGCACTGGGTCCAGGGTCGACGCGGGCCGGCACTCCCCCCCGAGCGGCCCGTCAGTGCCCGCGCCTTTGCCACGTGGTGTTTACTGCCGTGGGATCGCCTCTCGCGGAAGGCCGGCCGTCGCTTGACCCCGTACCTGGCGATCCCGGAGCTCCGCCGGGCGTATACCTTGGCCCACCTGTTTCGCACCGTGCTGCGCGCGCGGCGCCCGCCCGCCCTGACCGCCTGGCTGCAGGCGGCCGAGCCCAGTGGGATTCCGGAATTTGGGCGCTTTGTCGCCCACCTCCGCCGGGATCTGGCGGCCGTGCAGGCGGCCACCACGGAGCCGTGGAGCCAAGGGCCGGTGGAAGGCTTCAATCACAAGATTAAGCGGTTGAAACGGGTCATGTACGGTCGCGCCAAATTCGATCTGCTCCGCCAACGCATCCTTCACGCGGTCGGGTAACCGTCGCCCCGGCACTTGAGGTGATATTTTGTCGGTCACCCACCAGCCTGTCGACGGCAGTCGGAAGTTGTGACGACGCGTCACACGGAACAGGCGGGCCCCTCACCGCCTTGGGGAATCCCGGGACCCCTTCACCAAACCTGCGCCAGAGCCCTCAAAATACCCAGATTCATCAACGGGAATTCCCCCCTTTCATCATGAGGAATTCCCCACTTTCATCACGGATCTGGGAATACGGGGATCCGGCCGTCAGGTGAAGCCAGGT
>JAKATP010000225.1 GCA_021818685.1 Bacillota bacterium
CGCTGAACGACGGCGCCGCGGCCGCGCTTATTTTGTCGGCCCGCCGCGCCCATGAGCTCGGTGTGCGTCCCCGGGCCCGGATCGTGGCAACGACGGTCTCCGCGCTTGACCCGGCCCTCATGGGTGTGGCCCCCATTGACGCCATCCGCCAGGTACTGAAGCGAGCGGGAATGACTCTTCAGGACATCGACATCGTGGAGCTGAACGAAGCCTTTGCGTCGCAGGTGCTGGCAGTACAGCGGGAGGTGGGCATCCCCCTTGAGAAGTTGAACCCGCACGGAGGCAGTATCGCCATCGGTCATCCCTACGGCATGACGGGCGTCCGCATCTTGGCCACCCTGCTGAACGGCCTGGAGACGGACGATGGGGAGATGGGCCTCGAGACCATGTGCGTCGGCGGCGGCCAGGGGATGGCGCCCATCGTCGAGCGCCTGACGTGAACGGCCGGGATATAAAGCCAACGAGGGAAAACGCGCCCATCCTGGCGACCACCGACCGGCAGCGCTCTCCCACCCTCGCTTCCCTGTCGTATGGCAGACCGCGTGCTGGCCGCCGTCCTGGCGGTCATCTCATCGGGTTAGGAGAGCCTCCTGCGGCGGCATGGGGTCATGGGTCTTGAGGCGAGCCCACTCCTGGTGCGGGCCGGACGGGTGCTGGCACCCGGGGCGGTCCTCGGCCCCGGCATGGGGGTGGCGCCGCGTGCCCGGCCCGGATCGGCGTCCTGAGAGCTTCCTCGCTTAAAGTCCCTGAGGAGAATAGAAACACCGCAGGCTCTCCGGCAGGACACCAAAAAGAATGCGCGTAGGCGGGACACGGGTTTCGACAGTAGGTGGCGCACCAGGACTCGACGCTCTTGGTGCCGCTCATCTGCGGCCATCGCCCGCTCGGACGGGTGGCCAGACCGTGGCGGGCCTGCGGCTCGCCTCCCGACATGCTCCCCACGAGAGCAGTCTCAGCCGTTTCGCATCGGCGCGCCGACGCCGATGCTCGCGGACGCGTGGCGTCACGTGTCACGCCCCCGCGTTCGATGTTCCCAGGAGCCGAGAGGGAGTCCCCGTCAGATCTCGAATGAGGGGAGGTGGGGCATAGCGGTCGTTGTCTTGGGGACGCGCGAGCCGAACCCTCGTGTGGCGACCCAAGGATAGCCGCGTGTCAAACCCGCTCGAGACTGGGAACTCGGGCCAGCACCGGAGGTGTGCAGAATTGGATGCGGAACATTTGACGATGGACCCGAACGCGATGGAACTCCACTACGGCGCGCCCACGGAACTGGAGACCCATCTCCAGGAGCTGGGAGCCACTGGCGACAAATACATCGTGGAATATCGGATGCTCGCCGTGCGCGACGGTGTTCGCCTGGCGACGGTTATCGTCCGGCCCCGGGCCGAAGCCCCGGTCCCGGTCATCATGGTCCGGACGCCCTACCAAAACCCCGCCACTCACCGGCTCGGCTACAACGTGTTCCGGAAGGCATTTTCCGCGGGATGGGCGGCCGTCATTCAGAACGAGCGCGGCACGGGGTGGTCGGACGGCCCGTACGGCCTCATCGCCCATGGCGCCCAGGATTGTGCGGACACGCTGACCTGGATTGCCGAACAGCCCTGGTCGAACGGTAGCGTCGGTCTCATCGGCTGCTCCTCGCCGGCCGAAAACCAGCTGGTCGTCGCGGCTGAGGGACACCCGGCGCTGAAGGCGGGCGTGCCCATGAGTCCCGGAGCGGGCGTGGGCAATATTCCCGGCTGTGAAGGCAACAACGGGCTCTTCTATAAGGGGGGCATCCCCGTCCTCAGCACCTGGACCCGCTGGTATCATCCGGCCGCGGTCCTGGAGCGGCCGCGCCTGCCGGAGAGCGATGACCCCGACGTGCTGGAGCGGGCCATGCGGAACTTCATCGTTACCTCGCCGGGTTCGCGTGATCCCGCCTACAAGGCCGCCTTGGAGCGAATCCGCCGCACGCCCCCAAGTGGGGACGTCCTAAAGCGCATGGGGGTGCCGAAGACCGGTTACGACACCTACATGCGGGTCACCCCGATGGATGCGGTGTGGCAGGAAGCCTCCCACATCCACGCCCACCACACCGGCGCCACCCCGCAGATCAACATCAATGGCTGGCTCGATATCGGGGCTTACGAGTCGGTCAAGCTCTTCGAGTTCCAGCAGCACCATCCGGACCAGTACCTCATCATGGCGGCCAGCTCCCACTGCGCCATGATCCGGGCGGCCTCCCCGCAGGCGATGTTGGGTGATCGCCCGGTCGGCAACACCACCTTCCCGTATGACGACATCATCTGGGCCTGGTTCCGCCGCTTCCTGAACGGGGAGGCGGATGCGTGGACGCCGATGCCGAAGGTGCAGGTGTTCTTGATGGGCGCCAACCAGTGGTTGACGGGAGACCGCTGGCCGCTGGCAGAGACTCGCTGGGAATCGCTCTTCCTGCAAAGCGGGGGCCACGCCCAGAGTCTATGGGGGGACGGCACGTTGGCCGAGACGCAGGACAGTCCCACGCATCCCCCGGATGTCGTCCGGGCCGATCCCCACAACCCCGTGCAAACGCTCGGCATCGCCTACACGGCCGATCCGATTGTCTGCGACCAGCGAGCGGTGGAGGCGCGGCAGGATGTGCTGGTGTACTCGACGCCGCCGCTGGACACGGGTCTCGCCGTGGCAGGCGATATCGATGCGGTGCTCTACGTGTCGACGGATGTGCCCGACGCGGACGTCTTCGTCAAAGTCGTGGATGTCTACCCCGATGGGACGGCCTACAACGTCGTGTGGAGCGCGCTCCGCCTCCGCTACCGGGAGAGCATGGCCGCACCCACCCCGGTCAGCCCCGGGACCATCTATGAGATCCGCATCAAGGGGATGACGACGGCCAACTACTTCGGACCCGGCCACCAGGTCCGGCTGGAAGTGGCCGGCTCAAACTTCCCGCTGGCGGACCGCAACTGGCATACGGGAGGGCCGAATGCGGATGAGACGGACGGCCCCGTGGCTCACATTACGGTGCATCACGACCGGGAGCACCCGTCGCGGTTGGAATTTCACCGTTACACCGGCGCCATCCGGCCCAACTCCGCACCCGAGCGCCGCTAGCCTGATGTCACGGAGGGGAGCCCCCGTCGGAGCTCCCCTCCGGGCCGATGGCGCCGGACCGGGTCGGTAAGCGCTTGGCAAGCGCGTTCGGACCCGTGTCGAGACAACGGCTGCCCCGTGCCTCCGTCGACCACGGCATGAACGCTTGCCGACAACCGTTCCGCCAGTGTCGGGGGCATCGGTTGCGCGAAACGTTTTAGGGCCGCAGCCGAGGGCCCGGGCTTC
>JAKATP010000054.1 GCA_021818685.1 Bacillota bacterium
ACCACGTCCAAGCGCTCACCGGCTGGCTTCTTCTATACGCCGGAAAACCGCCGACGGTCGCCACGCACCTGTTGGCCATTAGCGACACACGCGGACAGCGGGGAGCGCCACCATGAGGAGGCGTCTCCCTTTCCGGTAGGTGGTGCGAGGAGCCGCCGTTCGGCGCATGCGACCGGCGGCCGTCTTACAGCGAACAGGCGCGAAAGCCCACTCCTTCAGGTGTGGGATGAAGCGCCCTCCAGCTGCCCAGTTTCGCATCCCGAAGGTATAATTTGGCTATGGGCCAAGAGTACCGACGCACCGCAACCACGGTCTCGCTGATCAACTACCACTTCGTCTTTTGCCCACGGTATCGACGGCGGGTGCTCGTCGGCCAAGTGGCCGAAAGGTTGAAAGATCTCATCGGCGAGGTCGTCGAGGATCTGAACTGGGGCATCATAGCCCTGGAAGTGATGCCGGATCACTGCCACCTCTTCTTGAACGCCCTCCCCTCCCATCGTCCTGCAACACTGATGGCTGAGATCAAGGGACATACCTCGCGCAGGTTGAGAGAGGAGTTCCCCCAGCGTCGACGGCTGAGAAGCCGGTGGACTCGATCCTATTTCGTCAGCACCGCGGGCAACGTCAGCAGCGAGACGGGGAAGCGCTACATCGAGGAGCAGAAGCGGCGGGGGTGAGCGGAGATGAGCCAGGCGAAGACCCTCTCGTTCATTCTGGAACTGCCGCTGCGGGTGGCTCATGAGGCCCAGAAGGTCCTCCTGGCCAGGCTGGAGGCCGGCAGGCAGGTCTACAACGCCTGTCTGGGTGAGGCCAGGCGACGCTGGGAGCTGGTGCGGCAGTCTAGGGCGTACCGGCCGGCCCTGCAGATGCCCAGAAGCACCGAGGAGGCGCGCAAGGCCAGGGCGAAAGCCTTGTCCGAAGCCTGGAAAGCCCAGGGCTTCTCGGACTACGACCTGCAGCTGTACGCCCTCAAGATCCGCCACGGCTGGCTGGCGGCGCACCTGGACGCCTCCACCGCGCAAAAGCTGGCCACGCGCGCCTTCGCCGCCCAGAAGCGGGTCGCAGTGGGACAGGCCCGGCGCGTTCGCTTCAAGGGGAAGAACCAGATGGACACCCTCGAGGGGAAATCCAACTCGACTGGCCTCCGCTGGCGAAACAGTGCCGTGGAGTGGCTGGGCCTCGTCCTGCCCGCCATGATCAACGGGAACGATCCTGTCGTCGTACACGGCCTCTCCTGCCCGGTGAAGTACGGGCGCCTCGTGCGTCGCAAGATGAACGGAGAAGACCGTTTCTGGGTGCAGTTGGTCCTGGAAGGCGAGCCGTACCGCAAGATCAACCCGGATGGTTCCCCAAAACACCCACTCGGGACAGGGACGGTCGGGTTGGACGCCGGACCTTCCACCATTGCTGCTGTGGGAGAAGGAGAGGCGTTCCTCGAGCCCTTTGGCCGGGGACTGCAACCGAAGCATCGGGAGATCCGACGCTTGCAGCGGCACCTGGACCGGCAGCGGCGAGCCAACAACTCGCAGAACTACAATCCGAACGGCACGGTCAAAAAGGGGCCAAAGACCTGGAAGGTCTCACGCGGTATGGAGGGCACGCAAATGAGGCTTGCCGACCTGCACCGTAGACAGGCGGCGCACCGCAAGTCCCTGCATGGCAACCTTTGCCACCGCGTCCTCGCCCTCGGGGATGTGTTCCTCCATGAGGACGTTTCGATCAAGGGGTGGCAGAGGCGTTTCGGCAGGTCGGTAGGATTCCGCGCTCCGGGGAGGTTCTTCAGAGAGATGGACCGCAAGGCTGAGAGCGCCGGCGGCACCGCGATCGCCTTCCCGACCCGAACCACCGCCCTTTCCCAGGTCTGCCACTGCGGCTACCGGGCGAAGAAGCCCCTGTCCCAGCGTTGGCCCCGTTGCCCGGCCTGCGGCGCGGTGGCCCAGCGCGATCTCTACAGCGCTTATCTGTCTCGCTTTGTCGAGCCGGTGACGCTGGAGAACAGCAAGATGGAATACCGCTTGAACGCGGGCCAGGCCGAGGAAGCCTGGCCGGGTGGGGACGACCTCCTGCGCGCGGCGTTCGAGCGGTTGCAGGCTGAAACCAACGGACGAGTGGTTGGAGTTTCTACTCCGACCTCCCTGGGGTTCAAGGAGGCTCGACTCCTGGGCTTCGGGTCAGAGTCCGTCGCGGCGAAAACTGGAGCCGTGGCGACGAGTCATGGCAGCCGTCTCGCTGAGGGTCCGGATGCTGTACGGGGGCCGTTGGGCCAGGAGAGCCGGGCAAAGGCCGATGCGGGGTCCTTCAGTAGAACCCCACGGCTTTAGCAGTGGGAGTGCGTCAGGTAGCCCTCTGGCAAACGACCCCAGTGCGGAAATCCGACACCGGGCAGGCACCCGCCCCCGGGCACCCGGGCGCGCGCGACACCGTCTCAGTCGTCTTTCACATCGAAGCGGGCGTGGTACCCGTGAAGGCCGAGGAACGAGACGGTGATGCCCAAGACCGCGGCCACCGCCATCTCGATCCAGACGCCAAGCCCGGTGTCAAACGGCAGGATAGCGTTGATGGCAAAGAAAAAGAGGCCGAAGAGGACGGCGCCCAATCCCAGGAGGGGCAGACCGCCGATTCGACGGACATTGGACGTTGAGGCGCCGAAGACCCAGGAGAACTGAGGACCGGAAAGCATCCGAGGTTCCTCCTTCGCGCTTCCTCATTTCTTTCATCATAACGCGGGCCACTCGCCTTCGGTCACAACACCGCCAACGCGATCTCCCCCGGCTTAAATACCGCCGATGAATGCCACATAGAGCATTCCGAATGGACGGGCCTCGGGTACAATGAGGGGTAACGTTCGTCGGAGGAGATGATGACGGTCGCCGCCGATGCCCCCCTCACCGTCCAGAGTGACCGCACCATCCTGCTGGAGGTCGAGCATGCCCAGGCCGAAGAAGCCCGTCAGGTTTTGTCGGGCTTCGCGGAGCTTCTGAAAAGCCCGGAGCACGTACATACCTACCGGCTCTCGGCGCTGTCTCTGTGGAACGCCGCCTCCGCCGGCCTGTCGGTAGACCAGGTGCTTACGGATCTGGACCGCTTCTCCCGCTATCCGGTGCCGGGCATCGTGTCCCATTACATCCGCGAGCAGATGGGGCGCTATGGCCGCCTGCGTCTTGTGAACGGACCGGAGGGCCTCGAGCTCCGGGCCGACCGGCCGGAGCTCTTGGTGGAGCTTCATGCGCGCGGCAACGTGCGGCCGCTCCTCGGCGAGCGAACAGCGCACGGTGTGCTGATCGATGCCGTTCTCCGGGGTCAGTTGAAGCAGGTGCTGGCCCACATCGGCTGGCCGCTCCAGGACGAGGCGGGATTTACCCCCGGAGCCCCCCTGCCGATGTCGCTGCGGACCGCCGAGCGGACCTCGGGTGAACCGTTTTCCCTCCGCCCGTATCAGCACCAGGCGGTGGACGCATTTTTGGGTGACGGCCGCCGTCAGGCCGGTGACGGCGTCATCGTCCTCCCCTGCGGGGCGGGCAAGACCCTGGTCGGCATCGCCGTCATGGCCCGTACCCAGACCCACACCCTCATTCTCACGACCTCGGTGGCGGCCGTGCATCAGTGGAAGCGTGAGCTGTTGGAGCGCACGACCCTGACGGCGGAGGAGATCGGCGAGTACACGGCCGCCGTGAAGGACATCCGGCCGGTGACCCTCACCACCTATCAGATGCTGGCCCACCGCAAGCACGGTGACTATCCCCACTTTCATGTGATGGACGCCGCCGATTGGGGCCTCATCGTTTACGACGAAGTGCATCTCCTGCCCGCGCCCATCTTCCGGATGACGGCGTCCATCCAGTCGCGGAGGCGTCTTGGCCTTACGGCCACCCTCCTGCGCGAGGACGGACACGCCGAGGATGTTTTTGCCCTCATCGGCCCGAAGCGATTTGACGTGCCCTGGCGCGATCTGGAGGAGCAGGGGTGGATCGCACCCGCCCTCTGTCACGAGATCCGAGTGCCGCTCCCTGATGGGCTCGCCATGGTGTACGCCTCCGCCGAGGATCAGGACCGGGCCCGGGTGGCGGCCGAAAACCCTGCCAAAACGCCCGTGGTGGAGGAATTGCTGGCGGCCCATGCCGGCGACCATGTGCTCGTGATTGGCCAGTACCTGAACCAACTGCACGATCTGGCGGCCCGGCTCGATGCGCCCCTCATTACCGGCAAGAGCCCGGCCCTGGTGCGGGAGACGCTCTACGAAGACTTCCGCCAGGGCCGCATCCCCCGCCTGGTGGTGTCCAAGGTGGCGAACTTCGCCATTGACCTGCCGGACGCTAACGTCGCCATTCAGATTTCGGGCACCTTCGGGTCCCGCCAGGAAGAGGCGCAACGGCTCGGCCGCATCCTGCGGCCGAAGTCCGACGGCGGACCGGCCTATTTCTACACGGTCGTCACCGAGGACACGGTGGAGCAGCAGTACGCCCAGAAGCGGCAGCTGTTCCTCACCGAACAGGGCTATCGGTACCGGATTGCCCATGCCGGCGACGATGGGCACCCGATCGAGCGTACGCCCGCGCCGGTGATCCCCTTCCCGCGCTCCCAGGATGCCGGGTCTTCGTGAGATGACCGGATACCCCTGGAGTTCTCTCCTTCCCATCCTGCCCGAACCGGATCGGAAGTACCTGGCCGAGGCGTTAGCAGTGCCCGAGCATGAGCTCGGTCCCGTGCTGAGCGACGAGGTGCGCATCGAAAAGGCGCTCGAGGGACTCGACACCGATGCCCGCCAGCTCCTCGAGCGCCTGTGGCTGTCCGGGGGCCAGATGAGTCCCGACCAGCTGTTCCGGCAAGGAGCCACAAACGCCCTCGGCGTCTTTGCCGCCCTGGCCCGGCAGGGCCTGGTGGTGCAGCTCCGCCTCGACTACTATCATCAGATTTACGCCCTGCCCCTGGATGCGTATGGACCCGTGTTCCGCGCGGTGGTGATGCCCCACCTTCCTCTCGACTGGGCCCGCCTCCGGAACCACGAGGAGTCGCCTGCCCCGGCCATGCCGGTGTGGGCGCGGGATCTCTTCCGCCTCATTTCCCACTGCCGCTGGAACAACGCCTCGCTCACCCAGCAGGGGGAAATTTACAAGCGGGTCAAACAGCAGATTGCCCAGACCCTGTGGCCTGACCATGCACGGGATCCGCTGGAGCGGCTCGACTACCTGGTCCGGTTTGGCAGCTGGGCCCAGCTCTTGCGCCTCGACGTGGTGCGGGGCAGCATGCGCCCCACCGAGGAGGCGGAAGCCTTTTGGGAGACCCATCCGTCGGAGCGGTGGGACACGTATCTCGACTACTGGGTGCAAGTCATGCTCCCGGCCATGCAGCTCGGGGGCGTGGTGTGGGATCTCCTCACGGTGGCGGGTCCGGTCGGCTACGCGCCCGATGCTCTCGCGCGTGTGCTCATTCGCTCCAGCCTCCTTAGCCAGGGCCGCGCCCGCAGCATCGTCGACCAGGTCGCGGACTTTGGCAGCCGCGCCGGCCTCATCGAGCGCACCCGCGACCGGGTTTTCCTGACCCCGGAGGCGCGCGGCGCCCTGAACGGGCGTTTTGAGGACGACGGGGAGCCCTCGGGGGTTATCGAGGCGACGGGCGACATCTTGATTCAGGCCGAGTCGCCGCCGGGTCCGCTCTTTCAGGCGGAGGCGGTCATGGCCCTGCACCGCGCCGACGTGAGCTGGACCTATCGCTTCGACCGCGTGGCCCTGGAGCGGGCGGTGAGCCTCGGCATCGAGGTGTCCGAAGCCCGCCGCCGCGTGCTGGCCGTCGCGCGCACCGATCTGCCCCAAAACGTCGACGCGGAGATGGAAGACGCATTCCGGCAGGCCGGCCGCGTGCGCGTCGTGACCGGCACCGTGATCTTCGCCCGGGATCCCCGCGCCGAGGCCCAGGCCACTGAGCTTTTGGCCGGGCTCGATTTGACGCCCATCCGCCCGGGAGTATGGCTCGCGGAGCGTGACGCGGGCCAGGAGGCCGCCCAGCGCCTGTATAAGCGCGGGCTCGCGCTGCGGGCGACGGTGGACCAGCACGGCTCCCGCGACCGCTACGGACTGTTGGAGGCGGGCGAGCCCGAGCGCCCGTATCATCCCCAGGTGGCGGCGTCGATTCCGCGTACCGCTCCCCTGGCATCCTCGGACTCCCCCCGGGCGTTTCTGGAAATGGCGGCGCAAGCCGGAATGGCCGTCAACATGCAGTACCAGGCGGACGCGCGGACGGTGCAGGTCATGCGCGCCCGGGCGATTCAGATTCTAAACGGCTTCGTGCTCGGACTGGACACGTATACCAACGCGCCTCTGATGTTGGAGTTGAGTAAGGTCATAAGGGTGTGGCAGGACCAGTGAGACGATCCCGCTACCGGATCCGGCCCCGGCTGTTCGTGTTCGCGGCGGTGGTGGCCGCCCTCCTGGTGTACGGATTCTGGCCCCGTCCCTCGCGCCCGGTCGCGGTGCCGCCCACCCCGGTATCGCACCCACCGACCCGCACGGTCGCTCCCTTCACGCCCCCGCCGGTGGCCTGGTACGCGGGCCATGTGCTGCCGGGGCCCGCCCAAGGTCTGTCGGCCACGACGGCGGCGGGCGACCTTATCGCCGTCGGCGGCTTTGACGGGACGAGCTCCAGCACCGCCATCACCGCCTTTGGTCCCGCGCCGCTGGTGGTGTCGCTCCCGGTCGCGGTGCACGATGCGGCGGCGGTCGTCATGCATGCGACGCTCTACGTGCTGGGCGGCGGCACGGCCGTGCCCACCGCCGCTGTGCAGGCCGTGTCGCTGGATGGGCAATCTGCCGGCAGCCCTCCCCCGCTTCCGACGCCCATCGCCGACGCGGCCGGCGTCCGCACCCCCGACGGGTTCGTGTTATCCGGCGGGTACACGGGCAGCACCTACCTGAACAGTGTCTCCGTCTGGACGCCGGGCCGTCTCACACCCCGGGCGCACCTTCCAACCGGGGTGCGCTACGCGGCTTCGGCCTGGTACGCCGGGTCGCTCATCGTGGCGGGCGGCCTCACGCCGGCTGGACCGACGGCCCACGTCTACGCTGTGAACCTAAAGACCGGGCGGGTCACGACGTGGCCCTCGCTTCCGCATCCCGTCTATCACGCCGCCATGGCCGTGTACCGGGGTGATCTCCTCCTGGTGGGCGGCACCGTAAACGGGTCCCCCTCGGGCAATACCTTCGTGTACGATCCCCACAACCGGACGTGGGTGGCCGGCCCCGCTCTTCCCACCCCCACCGCAGACGGAGCTCTCGCGGTCTACAATGGGCAACTCTGGTACCTCGGCGGGTACAACACGGGCGGCCCGACCTCCGACGTCTGGATCGGCAAGGGCTCATGAGGGCGCCCATCCAACCGGGGCGCTTCTCCCTCACGGGTCCGCTCTTAAGCGAGCGGCTCCGGCTTCGGGCCTATGGCGCCGGCGACGTGCCGTTCCTGCTCGATATGCGGAGCCGGCCCGACGTCATGCGCTGGCTCTATGAGGACGTTCAGGACGAGGCCGCCATCCAGGCGCTGGTCGCCCGCCGCATGCGGCAGACGGCGCTAGTCGCACCGGGCGATGCCGTCCAGACGATCGTCGAGACACGGGACGGGGTCCCGGTCGGGGAAGCCATGCTCGCCTGGGACGTCTCTCCGCACCTGCAGGGCGAAATCGGCTACATCATTCATCCCGCTTATCAGCGACGCGGCTATGCCGTGGAGGCGTCGGCGGTGCTCCTTCGCATCGGCTTTCTCGTGGTCGGGCTCCACCGGATCGTGGGTCGCCTCGAGGCTCGCAACCGGGCGTCCGCACGCGTTCTCGAAAAGCTTCACATGCGGCGCGAGGCTGAGCTCCGCGAGAACGAGTGGATCAAAGAGGAGTGGCAGAGCGAGATCGTGTACGCGCTCTTGGACCGGGAGTGGGCGGCCCTCGCCCAGCCCTAACCCTGCCCAAGAACGCGGCAGAGGCCGGGTGCGCCCCTGCCGCGAGGATGGTGCTAGATGTCGTCCGCCGACCGCGTCTCCCGAAACTCGGGAGGCACCCAGTCCACAGGACAAGTCCGCAGAGGCGTGTCCGGCACGGTGAGGTCGTCGTGCGCCAGAAACCAGGCGCCGCTATCCGTGAGGCAGAACACGGCCGGCTCGGCGTGTTCTTCGACTAGCACGGGGACACGGCGGATGCCGTCCGGGTCCGGCTCCTTGCGAAACGCCGCCCAGGCGGCCTGTTGCATCTTGCGGTACGGCTCATCGGCCATGCGAAGTCCCTCGCTTTTGGTGTAGTGACAGAGGATTCGAGAATTCTGCCCCGCAAGCCGGGGTCCCCCGCCGGCGCTGGCAGCGCTCGTCGCAGAATCTCTACTGGGATCTACGCCCGGGTGTCGCCGGCCAGACGCGGCGTTTTACGAAGCGGGCCCGGTCCCCACGGAGGTCGGCGGCGGATAAGAACCCCGCCGGAGGCAGCCCCGGCGGGGTTTCTTCCTCGATCCGCTCTTACTTCCAGTACAGGTTTTGCAGGTTGGTCTCGCCAAACACCACGTCGTAACCACTCCGAAACCCTCCCACGTTGCTCGCAATCGCCGTCAGCCCGGTGGGCGTCGGGACGTACAGGACGGGCAGCTGCTGGAAGGTGTAGTACTGATACTGATCGAAGATCTTGCGCACCTGGGCGGGCGTGCCCGGCTTCAAGGTTTCCGCGACCAGCTGGTTTTCGTGCGGGTTGTTGTAGTCCCCCACGTTGAAGCCTCCGGGGCCGTTGAAGAGACCGTCACCGGTCGGGTAGTAGTCGGGCACGTAGATCCAGCCGTAGCCCCCTGCCACCTGCCACTGGTTGCTGTCCTTGGGATTGCCCACAATGCCCCCGAACGTGTTGCCGCCGATGGCTTTCAGGCTGCAGTCAATCCCTTCCTTGGCCCAATCCGCTTTCATCAACTGGGCCATGTCCTGGAACGACGCCGAGCCGGTCGCGTAGAGCAGGGTGAAAGCCGCCGTGTGGCCGCCTTTCGTGAGATATCCGTTTGGCCCCATCGTCCAGCCGTGCTGCTTCATCAGCCTCAAGCCCGCGCGCGGGTTGTAGGGATAGAGGTTGCCCATCCCTTTGTAGTAATAGGCATCGTCGATGGTGGGCGCCGGTCCATAGGTAGGATTCGCCAGGCCATGATAGATGGCGCTCACGATGCCGGGCTGGTCGATGCCGTACTGAAGCGCCTGACGGAAGTACAGCTGGCTCAGGAGTGCCTCGCCGGGCGCATTGGACGCGAAGTTGACGGGCATGTAGAAGTACCCGAACAGCGGTTCTGAGATGATGGTGTCGTTTTTGAGCTGGCCGCGGGCCGACCACAGGCTCGTGCTGTACGGCGCGAGCTGCACCGCGCCCTTCTTCAGCGCCGCGAAGATGGATGAGGCCGACGTCTCGTAGTCGTAGACCACCGTCTTGATGTGCGGCTTCGGAGAGCCGCTGTAGTGCGGGTTGGCTACCACCTCGTAGTACTGGTCGCTCACGGCCTTCTTGATGATGTAGGCCGCGTCGGTCACCTGATAGATGGCGTTCATCGGGGAGTTGGAGATGGACTTGATCCAGTTGAGTTCCTGGGTCATGTTGCTGTAGCGGTCCCACAGCGTGTGGGGAATGGGAATGAGCTGGGCAATGCCGTTCAGCTCGAACCAGTTGGCGTTCAGGGGCTTGGTCGTGTCGATGGTCACAGTGTCGGGACCGGTCGCCGTGACGGACTTCCACAACGTCGGCATCCCGCCTTCGCCCGCAAAGCAGTACGGGAACGGGGACGAGGATGACGAGGCGGCCGCCTCCAACTGGTAGTCGTACACCACATCCTGCGCCGTGACGGGCTGGCCGTTGGACCACTTCCAACTGGTCTTCAGGTGGATGACAAACTGCGTGCCGGCCGCATTGTGGGTGATGCTGGACGCGAGGGACTGGCCATAGTCAATCTGATCCCGGCTGTTGATCCATAAGAGCGGCATGTACTCCCACATACTGCCGCCGATTCCGCCGGAGATGGTGCCGCAAGACGTGGCGGGGACGACCGGCGCCCACCAGTTCGGTTGGGATTGCGGGGAGAGCGCTATCGTCAGGGCATTCGGATGGCTCACAGACGTCGACGCGCCGCTGGTTGCGGCACCGCAACCGGCGAGGATCAAGAGACTGAACGCGGCCAAGGAGGTCAGCAGCCGTCGGGGACCCTTCCACCGTGACTCGCTCGTGCCGGACCTTCGTGTCCGCTCCCGTTGTATGTGCATCCAGACACCTCCGTTTTGCTTCCTGCCGCTCCGGTGAGGCCGAGGAACCGGGGAGTCGACCGCGACCGACTCCATGGCGGGCATCCCTCCGATCGTCGCCCCGCGGTCTCCGCAGGCTCCCGCTGATGACATCGATATATCACTTTTAATATCCGACTTGCTCGTCATTGTCACGGTAATTCGCGGAGAATGGTCATTGCAAGGAATGGGCAGGGAGATTTCCAAGATCCGGAGTCATGGGCCACCTCAGCACGCGGCAGCGCGCCGGGAAGAACGGCCAAATCGCATCCTCGGTGCCCGGAGCCTTCGGTCAGAAGCGTTTTTGGCCGCGCGCACGGTCAGGGAGGCCCGAGGGCCGCCCGGCGAGCGCCGCTCACAATAAATGGCGGGTCGATGTGTTGGCGGCCCGCGGCGGCGTGCAAAATCAGGCCGCCGGGTTCCGGCGCATCGGCGATCCGGAAACCGGCGGCATACCAGCGTGCTTCGGAACGGTACCGCCCACGTCAGAGCCGGGCAGCCCGTCAAACCAAGGAGGCCCCCGGCCCGCGCACCGCAGGGTTTCTGAAGCGGAGGCGGCGAGACATCAAGGGGGCGGGGCCTCTTCCAATGCGTAACTGCCGTACGCCCACGTGAGGAGGTAAGAACGCCCGCCGCAGCGGTACCGGTCTCCCGGCTTGGCGTCCGGGGGGAGCTCCATCACCTCGTCGTTATCCGGGCAGGTGACCAGGTACACGCGGGTGGCCTGAAAACCGTCGGCCGACTTCCCGAGTCGGAGATAGGTGCCCGCTCAGACGGGACATTCGAACCGATCGCCCACGCCGACGGAGGCCGGAATCGGAATTTCCTGCCCGCAGTCGGGACAGCGGACCGTGCGTTTCATGCCGGACCTCCTCCGTGCAAGTCGAGTGCCCGCGCGATGAGGCCGCGGTCAAAGCCCCGGTAGACCTTGTCGTCAATCACGATGACCGGCGTCCCCCGGACGCCCCCCGTGCGGGCCAGGAGTTCCTCCATGTATCCATGATGCGCCACCACGTCTTTCGCGTCGAAGGGCACCTTGTGATCCTGGAGAAACGTCATGGCCGCCCGGCACCCGGATCAGCCCGGCGCGTGGTACACCGTTACAGTCTTCGCCATCGGTTTCCCCCCCCGTCTCAACGACTCGCATCCTCGCGCGTCTTGACGCAGCAAGCCTCCGGGTCCGGCAGCGAGTGGCCGTCGGACCGGATGCAAACGGGGCCGGCCGGTCGGCTCTCACGCGTCGCCTTCTCATCTCGATGTTAGCACCCCCGGCGATCCTCCCGAGGGGCCGGGAGTCGCGCTCTCCGGAACGACGATCAGGCATGCCGCGCCTAAACCAGGTGGCAGGGGGCTCACGACGGCCCGTCTGCCCCGCGGCGGGGTGTTAGCGGGGTGAACGGGGGGGTGCCGGCGGAAGGCCCTCCAGATCGTCATCGGCCACGCGAAAGCCGCCCAGCGGGATGCGGCCCCGGCGGGATACCTCGCGTTCCACCAGGGCGGTGGCGATGGGGCGGAGCTCCACGGGCCGGAAATGGTTATAGCCGAGGCTTCTTAAGGCTCCCTTCCCGATCCGGATGGGGCAGTGCAGGAGGTCGACGGTGGTATTGATGAGGACGGTGTCGGCGTCGCTCCGGTCCACACTCACGACGAGGGTCTTCATCAGGATGGCTCCCCTCCGACAGCGTCGCGGGCGACGGCCCGCATGATGGCCTGCAGGTCGTGCTGGCCCTGGCGGCGGAGCCGCTCGGCCTCCACCAGGGCCGCGACGCGGGCCGTACAAGTCTTCAGATCGTCGTTCTTCACGACATAGTCGTATTCGTCGGCGTGCCGGAGCTGCTCGACCGCGTTTCGGAGCCGCGCCTCGAGATTCTCCACCTCCGACCGCCGGAGAATCCGCTGTTTCAGCTCCTCCAGGTTCGGCGGCAGCAGGAAAATCGAGACGACGCGGCCGTGCCGTGCCCGATACTTCTGATAGCCCCTGTAGTCCAGTTCGATGAGGCCGTCGTATGTCCCCTCGAAGAGATCGCGCGGGGAGCCGTAATAGTGGTCGTGGTAGACCTGCTCATACTCGAAAATCTCCCCCGACTGCACCTTGCGCAAGAACACGTCCGCCGTGATGAACCGATAGTCAAAGCCGTCTTCCTCCCCCGCCCGTGGGGTCCGGGTGGTATAGGTGACGACCTTCTTCAGGTGCGGCGCCGATGCCAAGAGACGCCGCATGACCGAGCCCTTCCCGGCGCCGGAGGGGCCGGTAATCACGAACAAGATCGGCTCCAACGGCGAGAAACCTCCTCAAAGCCTTGCCGTTTATCGTATCCGGTTTACGAGGGACCGCCAAGCGCACTTTGGTGAAAAGCACCGACGAGGACAGCCCCCTACCCATTTGGGAGACCTGAGATCTCGGGCGATCCAGGGCGGGTCCGGTCTGTTAATCTTTAACCTAGATAATGAATTCGCGGCCGTACATCCCTCCCGGGTTCCGGCCGCGAGGTCGGAGGAGACCCTATGCTGATGGGACGCGCGACCGCTTCCGCCGGTGAAGGGTCATTCTCCCGCGACCCGACCACCGCCCGGCATCAGAAGGTCGTCCTCATCAACACCACGATTGGTGCGCTCATGGCTTCGCTCGATGCGTCGATCATGACGGTGAGCCTGCCCACGATTGCCCGCGATCTCCATACCGGCGTCGGCCTGATGCTGTGGATCATGATGGGCTACACCGTCATGATCACCGCTCTCCTGCTGCCCTTCGGCCGCCTCGCCGACATCCACGGACGGGTCAAGCTCTACGGCATCGGGTTCATCGTGTTCACGCTCTCTTCGGCGCTCTGCGGTTTCTCCCCCTCCGGCACCTTTCTCTTGGTCGGCCGCCTCATCCAGGGGATCGGCGCCGCGCTTTTATGGTCGAACTCCACCGCCATCCTGACCGACGCCTTCCCGCGCCAGGGACGGGGCTTTGCCCTGGGCATCAATCAGGTGGCGGCGCTGTCCGGAAGCGTGGGCGGCCTGCTGCTGGGCGGGGTCATCACGGCCACGCTCGGCTGGCGCTGGATTTTCTTCGTGAACCTGCCCATCGGCCTCTTCGGCGCGGTGTGGACCTTTGTCGCGCTCAGCGAAATTGCCACCACGGACCGCGGAGAGCGCTTTGACTGGAGCGGGATGGCGCTCTTTGTCGTCAGCATCGTGCTGCTGCTGCTGGGCCTCACCGAGATTATCGAGGGGCACCCCGCCCTGGTCCCCTGGCTCATGGGAGCCGGCGGCCTGGGACTTCTCTGGTTCGTATGGGTGGAATCCCGGGCGTCGAGCCCCATGATTGACCTTCGCCTCTTCCGAAACCGGCTGTTCGCATTCGGCAATCTCTCTTTGTTCTTAAACGCGCTGGCCCGCGGGGCGCTTATGTTTCTCCTGACGTTTGCCTTTCAGGGATTTGACGGCAATTCCCCGCTCGTCGCCGGCATCAAAATGCTGCCGCTCTCGATCGCTATCATCGTGGTGGGTCCGATTGCCGGCCGGATGTCGGACCGCATCGGCTCGCGCGAGCTCTCCTCGGGAGGCCTTCTCATCACCGCCGTCTCGCTCGTCATCCTGGCCCGAAGCGGGCTGTCGGGCTACACGCTCCTCGCGGTGGGCCTCGCGCTCGCCGGCATCGGAAACGGCCTGTTCAACTCGCCCAACACGAGCGCCGTAATGGGGGCGGTGCCGCCCGACCGGCGCGGGGTGGCGGCCAGCACGCGCACGCTTCTCTTCAACACCGGGCAGCTTTTTTCGATGGGCATGTCGTTTGCGATTCTGGCCGGGGTGATGGGCTCCGCCAAGCTGTCCGGATTTCTGGCCGGCGCCGATGTCACGGCGGCCGCGAGCGGCCACGCGGCGTTTGCGCATGGTCTCACGGAGGCGTTCATGGTCTCGGCTGTCCTCTCGGTCGTGGCGGCAGGGCTCTCCGCCCTGCGCGGGAGCGGAGAAAGCCCGCGCGCCAGCATGGCCGCCCGCTGAGTCCGGCGGGGCATCGCCGGTCGCCGCTTCTTGACCCCTATCGCAAGCCGCCGGGATCGGCGCGGGCTTTGAACCTGGGGCGGTCGGGAACTCCGGGGGAGTGGGCCACCGCGGGACGGCGGCGAACGGCCGCCCCCGCTCACGGCGGAAGTGCCCCTTCGTCGGTCGAATCCCGGGCATTCGCGTCGCGCGGACTCGGGGACCGCGGGCACCGCGCCCCGTCCTCCGCGACCGCCGCTCATGGGTTTCCGCGACGCTTTCAGCGGGTGTTCAGGATTTGCGGATGAAGAGGAGTCCGCCGTCCTCCGGCGCGTCTTTACGGCGTCCACCGCCCGGAAGGCGCGCGCCGCGTGCGTCGGACGCCTGGTCCGGCCCTCCCCCGCTCCCGGCGCCCGCGATTTGGGCGCCCATCCGGAGAGGAGGGCCGCCCGGCGGGCCGATTGTGCACCGTCCACCGGTGACACCGACGGGTACAGACATGATAATGTAGCGAATGGTCAAAGGTCAGGCGTAGGGAGTGGAGTCGTGCGCATCGCGATCGTCACCGAAACCTGGTGGCCCTCCATCGACGGCGTCGTGACCCGCCTGTCGGCCACCATGCGCCAGTTAAAGCGCCTGCGCCACGATGTGATGGTGATTGCCCCCGCAGGCGGTCCGCCCGACTTTGAGGGCATTCCCGTCATGGGCGTGCCTACCGTGCGGGTGCAGATGATTTACGGCGGCAAGCCCTGGGGCATCCCGCTGCCGCGGGTCGTCCATTATCTCGACCGGTTCCATCCGGACGTGGTCCATGCGGTGAACCCGTTCGTGCTGGGCTGGGCGGCCGTCATTGGCTCCCAGCACCGGCACTACCCGCTCGTCGCCTCGTACCACACCAACATTGCCGAATACGCCGACTTCTATCACCTGGGCATGACCAAACCCGCCATCTGGATGGCACTTCGGATGCTCCACAATCGCGCGCAAGTGAACCTCGCGACCTCCCTGCGGGTGAAGCGTGAGCTTGACCGGAACGGCATCCGCGCCGTCGAGGTCTGGCGGCGCGGCGTGGATCTGGACCGCTTCAACCCGAACCAGCGCGACCGCACCATGCGCGAACAGCTGACCGACGGACACCCCGAGCGCGTGATTGCCCTGACAGTCGGCCGGGTCGCCCTCGAAAAGAGTCTCGAGCGCCTGCTGCCGCTTGCCCGCCGCTCCGACGTGCACCTCGCCATCGTCGGCGACGGACCCGCCCGCGCCCTGTACCAGCTGCAATTTGCCGGGACACCGACGACGTTTACGGGGCCGCTTCTTGGCGAGGATCTGTCGCGGGCCTACGCGTCGGCCGACTTCTTCGTGTTTCCCTCGACCCACGACACCTTGGGCCTCGTGCTCCTCGAGGCCATGGCCTCCGGGCTTCCCATCGTCGCCGCCGAGGCGCCGCCCACCCACGAACTGGTGGACGAGAGCGGGGCCGGCGTGCTGTTCCTACCCCACGAGGCGGGCAGTCTCACCCAGGCGGTGGATGACCTCTTGAGCCGGGACGCGAAGGATATGGCCTGGCGGGCGCGCCACGAGGCGGAACGCTGGGGCTGGCAGGAGTCGGCCGAACAGCTCCTCGGCTTTTATGAAGCAGCGCGTCGGAAAGTCCGACCTCGCTAATGGGATGGGGACGCCAGTTTCTCTCGTTCGTGGTGGTAGGCCTGTCCAACACGACAGTGGACCTCGGAATCTTCAATCTCCTCTACGCCCTCCGACCGACGGCCAACGTGAACTGGCTCATCGTCTACAACTCGATCGCCGTCGTCCTCGCCATCGTGAACAGCTATATCTGGAATACCCGCTGGACGTTCCGCCGGGGTGCCGTCCATACCGGACGCCGGGTCTGGCGCCAGCGAGCCCTGTTTGCGGGCCAGTCTCTTCTGAACATCTTCGTGAATGACCTGGTGGTGCTCTTCATCGCGCCCTATCTCATGGCCATTCATGGCGTGCCCCCGCGCCTGGCCTCCAACGCCGCCAAAGGGGTCGCCATGATCGTGGCTTCGCTGGTGAGCTTCGGCGCCATGCGCTTTTTGGTCTTCCCCGGCTCCTGACCGCGTCCCGTTCCCCTGGCCGTCCATGCACGTTTGCGGCCCCTGTGGAAAAGACTAGGGGCAGCGTGGACGAGAGGACGGTGGAATCTGTGGGATCCTTAGAACCGACGGGAGGGG
>JAKATP010000001.1 GCA_021818685.1 Bacillota bacterium
GACGATGGCTCTGCAGGGGCTAGCTGGTCTCGTCGGGCCACACGCCGAGACCCTCCTTTCAGGACGCCTGAGCTCAACGACGTCTGAGATCGAGTTCTCCTGGTAGGGTGATGCGGTGTGATGCGGAAGGAAACTGGCAAGGGTCTCGCGGCGCGTCTTGGTTCTCGGCGACGGCGAAGGTGGGGCCAGCAGGTGCCGGGTGCCTTGACGTGAGCGTCCGTCATTCATCCATTCATCCATTCATCTCTTCATCCCGATGGGACCGTCGGGATGAAGCTGAGCGGCGCTACCTCCCGTCGTTAGACGAGTGGACGCACATCGTCGTCTTGATGGCGGAAGTCTTTACGATGCCCTTCTACCATCAAATGGGCATTCGTATCGTCCGCGGGCGCCAGATTCCGGCGCGACGCGCCGCGCTCGGGTGCCTGAGTTTTTTGCCCTGGTCTCAGGGATCCTCCGCCGCCTGTGGGACCGCCGCCGGCTTGTTGCCGATGGCACGCAATGCCACCTCGACGATTCCAGAGCCGTGGTCATCGCCGACAGCGTCTCGACGTCGATCACGGGTGGTGAAGGCGGCCCAAGCCGCATCACCGAGTACATCGTGCTCCTCCGACCCACGGGGCCGCGAAGCGCCTGTCGTGAGCGGGCGGGCTGGACTCCCGCGGGCCCATGCCTTTTCCCCGGCGCGTCTATCTGCTAGACTGCCCGCTACGGGTGTGTCAAAGACACGCCAGCGTCCACAGTCTCGGTCCGACCGGTGAGCCGGAACGATCGCCTCCAGATGTCCGATTGCGGATCCTCGCGCCCTTCGCCGTGTTGTGGTCGCTGACCGGGTTGTCGCCCGCGGCCAAGACCGATTGGTCACCAGCCTGAAAGGAGTGCCGTATGAGCCGACAGGTCTGGTTCATCACGACCCCCATCTACTATCCGAGCGATAATCTCACCATCGGCCACGCCTACACGACGGTGGCGGCCGATGCCTTCGCACGCTACCATCGCCTGCGGGGTGAGGAGGTCTGGTTCTCCACCGGCACGGACGAACACGGCCAGAAGATGGAACGGGCCGCCCGCGACCAGGGCCTTTTGCCTGCGGCGCTTGCAGACCGCGTCGTGTCCGGTATTAGGGAGTTGTGGGCCACGCTTCACATTTCCTACGACGATTTCGTGCGCACGACCGAGGTTCGGCACGAGCGGGTCGTGCAGGCCGTGTTCGAACAGCTGAAAAGTCAGGGCGACATCTATAGGGGCGAATACACGGGCTTTTACTGCGAGCCGGACGAGGCGCTGTGGCTCGAGTCCCGGCTCGTCGACGGAAAATGTCCCGACTGCGGCCGGCCGGTGATCCGTCTGACGGAGGACAGTTATTTTTTTCGGATGAGCCGCTATCAGGACCGGCTTTTGCAGTACTTTCGCGACCACCCTGACTTCGTAGAGCCTCAGAGCCGGCTGCACGAAATGATTAAGTTCGTGGAACAAGGACTCGAGGATCTGTCCGTCTCCCGTCAGGGCTTAAGCTGGGGCATTCCCGTCCCCGGCGATCCGGAGCACTCCATCTATGTGTGGTTCGATGCCCTGCTCAACTACCTGACGACAGCCGGCTACGGGTCGGACGCGAGCCGCTTTGCGCGTACCTGGCCCTCAAACGTCCATCTCGTCGGCAAGGAGATCGTGCGCTTTCATGCGGTCATCTGGCCCACCCTCCTGATGGCGCTGGGATTGCCCCTGCCCGATCGCGTTTTCGGGCACGGATGGCTTTTGCTGGAGGACACCAAGATCTCCAAGTCGCGCGGCAATCTCATCGATCCCAACATGCTGGTGGCTCGTTACGGGGTGGACGCCGTCCGGTACTTCCTCCTCCGCGAAGTACCGTTTGGCGCAGACGGAAGCTACTCGGAGAAGGCCCTGGTCCGGCGCATCAACGTGGATCTGGCGAATGACTTAGGGAACCTGCTGCACCGTACGGTGGCCATGGTCACGCAGTTTAACGGTGGGGTGGTGCCGCCTTACCGAGCGGGTCTGGAAACACCCTCCCTGCGGCGTGCGGCCGAGCTCGCGGTGGTCGAGGTGGAAGAAGCGATGGATCGCCTCGAACTTCACCGGGCGATCATGGGCGTCCAAAGCCTGGTACGGGCGGCCAATCGCTACATCGAGGACCGGCAGCCCTGGGCGCTTCATCGCGATCCGGCGGCGCGCGAGCTCTTGGACGACGTTCTGTACAATCTGGTCGAGGTACTGCGGGTGACGGCCATTCTGCTGTCGCCGTTTCTCGTCGAGACGCCGACGCGCATCCGGCGTGCGCTGGGCCTGGCCGAGGCCGGGACGGCCTGGGCAGAAGTGGCCTGGGGCGGCACGGTGCCGGGATGCGTGGTGAAGTCCGGGGATCCCCTTTTCCGACGCATCGACACGCATGAGGATGACGACCGAGCCGAACACCCGATGGCCCCGGAACCGGAGGCAAGGGCCGCGCGCCCGTCTGTCATCTCCGTCGAAGAGTTCCGGCGCCTCGATCTCCGGGTGGCCCGGGTGCGCGAATGCGTGCGGGTCGACAATGCCGACCGGCTCCTGAAGCTGACACTGGAAATCGGGGAGGAGACACGGACGGTGGTGTCCGGCATCGCGGCCCACTATGCCCCCGCCGACCTGGTGGGGCGATCTGTCGTGCTGGTCGCCAATCTAAAGCCCGCCACGATTCGGGGGATCCGCTCGGAGGGCATGATCCTGGCGGCGTCCGATGACGAGGGACGGCTTTCGGTCGTGGGACCCTGGAGCGGCATCAACTCGGGAAGTCGGGTGACATGAGAGGCGGGGTGACCTTATATGACTCGCACTGTCACCTGCAGGATCCCGCCTTCGACCTCGACCGGGACGATCTCTATCGATCCGCAGCGCAAGCGGGCATCGCGCTCATTATTCCCGGCTATTCCCTGGCGTCGTCGGACGCCGCAGTGGCCCTTGCCCATCGGTACCGTGGCGCCGCGGCGGCTGTGGGCGTGCATCCGCACGAGGCCTTAGAGGCGCTTACGAACGATGCCGGCCCCAGGCTCACCACCCTGCTCTCTGACCCTAAGGTGGTGGCGGTTGGCGAAATCGGCCTTGACTACTACCGGGACCTCGCGCCGCGCGAAGTGCAGCGGGAAGCGTTCCGGCGGCAACTACGGTGGGCGCGCGCGGCTGGCCTTCCGGTCAGCGTGCACAGTCGGGACGCCGAACAAGACACCCTGGGGATCCTCGAAGAAGTGGGGCACCTCCGGGGGGTCCTGCACTGCTTTTCCGGCAGTGACCGGTTTCTGGACGCCCTCTTGGACTTTGGATTTTATATTTCCGTGGCAGGCCCCGTGACGTTCAGAAATGGGGAACAGCTCCGCGAACAGGTAAAGAGGATGCCAGCAGAGCGGATCCTGGTGGAGACGGATGCCCCCTACATGGCTCCCCATCCGCATCGCGGACACAAAAACCGCCCGGAATGGGTGGTGTATACTGCCGAAATGGTAGCGGATGTCCGTGGCGAGGACCGAAAAAAGGTATTTGCCTGTCTGGTGTCGAATACTAAACGGCTTTTTTGGCGCTTGGAGAGGGGAGAGTGAGGAGGAGATCGACCGCCGACTCCAGAAGGAGTTGAGTGGTAGGATCTGGAAATACATAGCGCATCAAGACGGAAGCTGAAAGGGGCCTGACGTGTGACCCATAGGCGGACGCTCCGCCGCCCGGATTGGCGTTGGATCTGGGCCGCGAGCGCACTCGCCGCAGTGGGACTCGTATCCACCCGTATTCACTCTGCACAACTGACCCTGGTGAGTCCCCAGGGCGTAGTCCAAAAACGTTTTTGGACTTGGGACGCATCCTGGCGTTCCGCACTGCGGCAAGCCGGGGTGAGGGTGAACCGACACGACGCTCTGAGCCTTGGATTGCTCGCCTCTCCAACCGAGCCACTGGTTATCCGGCGAGCCGTCCCCGTCGAAGTCGTCACCCCGCACCACCGGTACCGAACCTGGACGACGGTGTACCGTGTCAAAGACGTCCTGTCACGGCTCCACGTCGCGCTAACACCGCTTGACGTGGTCAAACCGGGACTCGATGCCCTGATCCGGCGTCCTGTGATTATCAACGTGCTACGCCGCTGGTACGTTACGCGGGAACTAACCAGCGCAGTCCCATTTTCCACCGTATACGAGCCGGATGCCAACATGTATGTGGGCAACCGCTCAATTCTTACGCGGGGTGCGGACGGCCAGCGCGTCGAGCTGCTTCGAGTCTTGATGCAGGACGGGAAACCCATCAAGACGATGGTGGAGTCGGCACGCGTGCTGAAGCCGGTGGTAAATCAGTTGGTAGCCGTCGGTACGGACAACACGGTCAGCCGTGGGGGCCAGGTCATCCAGTTCACCCGGGAAATCACCGTGGTCGCAACAGCCTACTGGCCGAATCCCCAGTGGTCGGACGGGTACACCGCCACCGGTGTGCGGGCCCAGTACGGTGTGGTGGCGGTGGATCCGCAAGTGATACCACTCGGCACCCACCTGTATATTCCCGGTTACGGATTTGCGGTGGCGGAGGACACGGGCGGCGCCATCGTCGGTGACCGCATCGACCTGTGTTTCAACTCCGAGACGGCGGCTCTCGACTGGGGCCGCCAAACGGTGCAGGTCTTCGTCGTCCGATAGGGGCCCGAACGGGTATCCTAAGAGACAATGGACGGCGATGAGAGGTTCGAGGCCCTGAATTCGGGCCGACGCTCCAGGGCCGAGCGATTCTCGGCCAAGAAATACTGGGGCCAGCACTTCCTCCGGGATTCCGGGGTGGTGGACGCCATCGTGGCGGCCGTCGATCCCGGTCCCGGGTTGTGCGTGTTGGAAATCGGTCCGGGGAGCGGAGCGCTCACCGGCCCGCTTGTGGCGTCCGGCGCCACCGTGGCAGCGCTCGAAATTGATCCGGATCTCGTGCGCTTTCTTCGCACGCTCTACCCCCCGCCCGCGCTTCATGTGTGGGAGGGCGACGCCGCTCGCGCCGACTGGGGAGCGCTGGTTCAACAGGCGTGCGGTGCGCGCGCCTTCACCGTGGTTGGCAATCTGCCCTACTATCTGACCGGCCCGCTGCTCGCGCGGCTATGGGAAGCTGACGACCCTTGGGAGCGGGCCGTCGTGATGTGTCAGGCGGAGGTAGCTGTCCGCCTCGCCGCCGAGGTGGGAAGTGTACCAGCTGGCGCCCCCACCGTTCTCTTGCAGAATCTGGCCACCGTTCGTGTTCTCTTGCAGGTTCCGCCGGCCGCGTTTGACCCTCCGCCGGAGGTTCAGTCGACGGTCATCGAGATCGTGCGTCGGGCACACCCGGTGGTCGAGTCGCGGGCGGCGCTGAGGACCTTGGTGCGGGCTGGCTTCGGGCAGCGGCGCAAGACGCTGGTACGGGCGCTGGCGAGCACGGGGTTCCGGTCCGAGTGGTGGAAAGCGCGGCTCCAGGACCTTTCTATAGACAGCCGCATCCGGGCCGAACGGCTCTCGCTTGACCAGTGGCGGGAAATTTCGGCCCTCTTTTTGAGGGAGGCCCCTCATGCCGAGCGACAGAAACTGGTTTGAGAGCCCGACTGAGGGACGCCTCGATATCGACGGCATGTTCCGGTCCATCCTGGCGTATGTCGAAGAGGACCCGGAGCAAGCCTACCAGCTAATCGTGGGGTCTGATTCCCATACACGGCATGAAACGTACTTCGTAACGGCGGTCGTCATCCACCGGATGGGCAAGGGGGCCCGCTATTACTTCAGCCGGTCCCGGCACCGGGCTATCCGGAGCTTGCGCCAGAAGGTGCTGTTTGAGACGTCGCTTTCCTTGCAGGTGGCCGCTCGTCTGACGGAGCTGCTGGAAGCCTCGAACGTGGCCGATCTGGACGTTGAAATTCACGTGGACGTCGGCCAGCAGGGAGAGACTCGGACCCTCATCCGTGAAATCGTGGGCATGGTTACCGGATCGGGATACCGCGCCCGCATCAAGCCGGACTCCTTCGGGGCCTCGTCCGTCGCGGATAAATTCACGAAATAGCAAGACGTGGCCGAAAAACCCCTTGACCCGGCTACGGAGCCGTTGGTAGAATAGTCGGCCTCTCTTGACTGGGGAGGCGCTTCGTGTTAACGTAAAGTCACAGGTCCTTCAAGACTGGAAGGATGTGATGGGGCTTTGGCGGCCAAGAGCGTGCTGGATGATATTCGCCGCGAGCTGGACGGACACGTCGGGGAAAAGATTCGTGTCAAAGCGAATAAGGGACGCAAGAAGATTGATGAAAAAGAGGGCGTGCTTGAGAAGACGTACCCTCATATTTTTGTGGTTCGTATAGAGGAAGGCAGTATCTCTGAACGCCGCGTCTCGTACAGTTATGCGGATGTGCTCACAGAGACGGTGGAGTTGATCCTGCCCGAGTCGGCCAGCTGACGGTCGCATAACCCCACAGGAGAAAACCGACAATATCGCGCGGAAGCCAAGTCCGCGCGGTTTTCTTTTGTCGGAGGCGGTTGTGGCAGAACATCGGGGACGGCTCATTATCATCGGCGGACGAGAAGACCAACGCGGGGGCGCCCGCATCTTGAGCCGGGTGGTCGAACTGGCCGGCGGAGGCCGGGGGGCCATCGGGATCATCCCGACCGCGTCCGAGGCGGACGCACAGGCGCTCCGTCGGTACCAAGACGTGTTCACGCGGCTCGGGGCTGAAAACGTACGCGGTATCGATCTGACGGACCGTCGCGGGGCCGACAGTCCCGGGGCGGTAAGCGCGCTGGACGATTTGACGGCGGTCTTCTTTACCGGAGGGGACCAGCTTCGCATCACGAGCGCCATCGGTGGCACGGCGTTTCACCACCGGCTTTTGGAACGCCATCGGGACGGTCTCGTCGTGGCGGGCACCAGTGCCGGTGCCTCGATGATGACCGAGACCATGATCGTGGGAGGAGACGCCGAGGAGGCGCCGACTCTCAACACCGTGCATCTCGCACAAGGAATGGGATTCTGGCCGGACGCGGTGGTGGACCAACACTTTTCCCAGCGGGGCCGCATCGGACGCCTCCTGGCCGCGCTGGCCCAGAATCCGGAGGTGCTGGGTGTCGGGATTGACGAGAACACCGCCATCGAGGTCGACTTCCACGAGAAAAGCTTCAGCGTGGTGGGGGAACGCACCGTCATGGTGCTGGACGGAAGGGAGATCACGGAAACCAATGCATCGGAGTCGCGCCCCGGAGAGGCCCTGGCAGTAGCCGGCGTGCGGTTACACGTGCTGCCGGACGGATACCGGTTTGACTGGGTGGCACGCCGCCCGGAGCGGCTAAAGGATCCGGCTGCAGCCGGGGAACGGGGAGTCCGCCTCTCGTGAAGCTCTTGTCATATCGATATTTTGAGGGTCCCAACATACACTGCCTGCGACCCGTCCTGGAGGCCGAACTTGATCTCGAAGCACTGGCGCGCGTCCGTACCGACTCCGTGCCCAACCTCAAAGAGGCGCTCCTTTACCGTCTGCCCGGTCTGGCCGGACATCACTGTGGGCTCGGGATGCCGGGCGGTTTCGTCATCCGTCTCCAGGAAGGGACCTATCTCGGACATGTGGTGGAGCATGTAGCACTCGAGCTTTTGGCCACCGCTGGCGAGGAAGTGTATTACGGCAAGACCCGCTATCGCGGTCCCTCCGTCGTGGTGGTCGTGTTTGAGGGCGAGAGCCGGCCGGGGGCGGTACTGGCCTTGAACGAGGCGATGCGGGGAGTGGAGGAGCTCGCCGCCGACCCCGCCTGGCCATGGCCCGGATGGGAGAGCTTGCGTGATCGGCTGGCAGCCCACCGCCTGGGGCCGAGCACCCGTGCCATGGTCGCGGCGGCACGGGCCCGGGGCATCCCTAGCGCCCGCCTCGATGGGGAAAGCCTGGTACGCCTGGGGCAGGGCGCCAGACAGGTGCGCATCCGCGCAACGGTGACCGGCAAGACTTCCGTGCTCGCGACGGACCTCGCCCAGGACAAGATGGCGACCAAAGAAGTTCTTGCCGCCGCGGGCCTGCCGGTCCCGCATGGGCGTGTGGTCCGGACCGCTGCGGACGCCCGAATGGCCCAGGCCGACTGGGGGGTGCCGGTGGTGGTGAAGCCGGTCGGGGGCTGCCAGGGGCATGGGGTGCGGGTCAACCTCACCAACCCCGAGGACGTGGAGGCGGCGTTTGCCGAAGCCGCCTCCACGGGGGGATCGGTCCTGCTGGAGCGACACCTGCAAGGGCGGGCTCTTCGCATTTTGGTGGTGAAGGATCGGGTGGCAGCGGCGTCCGAACGCATTCCTCCCACGGTTGTGGGCGACGGTGTGCACGGTGTGGAGGTCCTCATCGCCCGTCTCAATCAAGATCCGCGGCGTGGGGAGGGTCATGCTTTTCCGATGAGTCGGGTCGTGGTGGACGCGGAGGTTCTGGCCACGCTCCGCAGTCAGGGATTCGATCTCACAAGCGTGCCACCCGTCGGAACAGCCGTCCGTCTGCGGGAAGTCTCGAATCTGTCCGGCGGAGGCATCGCCCGGGACGTGACGGAGCTTATCGGTCCCAATCTGTGTCAGGACGCGGTGCGAGCGGCGGAGGCTCTGGGGCTTGATGTGGCAGGGGTGGATGTCGTGACCCCCGATCTTGCTAGGGGCCTTCAGGACGCCGGGGGCGGGGTCGTGGAGGTCAATGCGGCCCCGGGTATCCGGATGCATGAATCGCCGGCCGAGGGGACGCCCCGCGCCGTTGGCGCGGCCATTGTCGACTACTTGTTTCCCTCCGACACTCAGGGCCGCATTCCGGTCACGGCCGTCACCGGAACCAACGGCAAGACCACGGTGGCACGGATGCTGGCCAGGATCTGGTCCACGGCCGGCTATCGGACCGGTGTTGCGACCACGGATGGCATCTACATCGGGGAACGGCGCATCGCACGGGGAGATCTGACTGGCCCGTGGAGCGCCCGGCTCTTGCTGAACGACCCTTCGGTGGAGGCCGCCGTCCTCGAGACAGCCCGCGGGGGCATCGTACGGGGCGGACTGGGATTCGACGACTGCGATATCGCGGTGATTACGAATATCGGGTCGGACCACCTGGGACAGGATGGGGTTCAGGACCTGGATGACCTGGTCCATGTGAAGTCCCTCGTGGTAGACGTGGTGCGGCAGTCCGGGGCGGCCGTATTGAATGCGGACGACCTGCGGGTGTCGGGTCTGCGGACGCGGTCGCGAGGCCGTGTGGCCTTCTTCTCCAACCGGGATCTGACGGCGGAGCTTTCGCGATTTGAAGGCGCCGACGTCGTGCACGTAGTGCACGGGTACCTGGTCCATTCCCGAGACGGGGTGGACCGACGCCTCGTGGCGGTGCGCTCCGTGCCGGCATCCCTCGGCGGCCTCGCCGCCATGAATGTCGCCAATGCGGCCGCTGCCGCTGCGGCGGGCCTGGCGGCAGGGCTTCATCGCCACGTCGTGGCGCGGGCGCTCCGCGCATTCCCGCCAGGTGGGCAGGGTCTCAATCAGGGCCGCCTGGAGATGCTTCGGGGTCCAGACGTGAACGTCCTTATCGACTACGCGCACAACGCCCCGGCGTTGACCGCCTTAGAAGCGTTGTGCCGGGGGCTCAGGCCGCGCGAGATCGTGATGGTCCTGGGACTCCCGGGGGACCGCCGCGACGAGGATCTGGCCGCGACGGCGAAGGCCGCCGCGCGCTTCGCAAGCCGGGTCGTGGTGCGGGAGGACGCGGACTTGCGTGGGCGCAGCCCCGGAGAGCTGGCGGCGCTCATCCGGGCGGTGCTTCTCGACGAGGGTTTGGCTGACGCTGACCTTGTCACGGTATTGGACGAGGTAGAGGCAGTCCGGACCGCGATCCGGACGGCTGGCGCAGGTGCCCTGGTGGTGGCGCTCTACGAACGCTACCAGGTGGTGCGGGAGGCGGCCGAACAGGCGCTGGTCGAACGAGGGGACGGAGTCGTGGTCGCGACAGGAGATCGGCGCCAGGGCGGCTAATGCTCGCATGTGAACGCGACAACGGCTCTTTTCGCACGAGCGAAGGTTACCCTGTCTCTCGACGTGCAGCCCGGGTCCCAATCAGGCTGGCATCCGGTGGACATCGTTCTTCACCGCATCGCTGCCGCCGACCGGCTCATCTTGGAGCCGGCGGCGCACCCCTCGTTGGTGGTCTCCGGCCGCTTTGAGGCGCCCGTGAGCGACAATCTCGCCTGGCGTGCCTTGAAGGTACTGGAAGACGTGTTGGAAGTGCCCATCCCCTATCGGATCCACCTGCATAAGTCACTGCCGGTCGGAGCCGGACTGGGCGGCGGCAGTGCTGATGCCGCCGCCGTTCTGCGCTGGGGCATGGCTGCAAACCCGCAAGTCAAAGACAAGATCCTGGCGGCGGCGGCGAGCCTGGGCGCGGACGTGCCGTTTTTGACCGGCGTTGCCGGGAGAACGGCGCGGGCGACTGGACGCGGCGACGCACTGGAGGCGCTGGTGTCGCCCACGGTGGGGACTCTCGTCATCGCTTATCCGGGCGTCGTGGTGCCGACCAGGGCGGTTTACGAGGCGTTTGATCGCGTGGGTTCTACGGCTCCGCCGTCCACGCCGGGCCTCGTGGACGCCCTTCGCCGGCGCGTGATACCCTTTCAGTTGAGTAACCAGCTTGAGCTGGCAGCGTTTCATGTCGCTCCCGGTCTGGCATGCTTTCGGAAGTCCCTGGAACGTGTGGGTGCGCCACCGGCGCGCACCGTCATGTCCGGTAGCGGGTCGAGCTACGTGGTCTGGTTTCAGGACCATGAGGAGGCGCTGGCCCTGGCCGGGACGCTGAGGCGCGCGGGGGTGCCGTGGGTGCGAACCAACAGACTGGGAAAGGGGGCGAGCGATGGACGCGGTAGTACTGGCGGGTCAGGACAACGACGGACGGCTCCGCGGCGTATCTGACGCGGCTTACGAGGCTCTCATTCCTATTCGTGGCCGAGCGATGGTGGATTGGGTCCTTGACGCCTTGGAGCAGACGCCGGCCATCTCGCGGATCCGGCTGGTGGGCCCGCCCACGACCCGGGCGGACATTGAGGTCGTAAGCCCGGGCCATACCCTCTTTGACAACATCGAGCGCGGGCTGCGCGGGCTTCCGCCCGACCAGTCGGTCCTCGTGGCGACGGCGGACATCCCGCTCGTTACCCCCGCCATCGTGGCCACCTTTCTGGAGGAGGCCCAGCGGCTCGGGGACTGGGACATGATCTATCCCATCATTCCCCAAGCATCCATTCTCGGCACCTGGCCCGGTGTGCAGCGCACGTATTTCCGGTTTGCCGAGGGTGTTTTCACAGGAGGCAACCTGTTTCTGGTGCGCCCGCAGGTGGCGTCGGTACTCCGCACCCGGGCCGAACGACTCTTGCAGCACCGAAAGTCGCCTATCCGCCTGGCCGGCGACATCGGGTATGGCACCCTCCTGAAGTTCCTGGTAGGGCGCCTGCCGATCGCCCAGGTGGAGGCGCGTGCCGGCGAGCTGCTCGGGATCCGCGGGCGGGCGCTGGTCTTCTCGCATCCGGAAGTGGGTGTTGACGTTGATAAGCCGAGCGATCTCAAGCTGGTCCAAGAGTTGATGGAGGAGGCGGAAAGCGGCACCCATGCGTGAGCGGGAGCGCCGACTGATTGCCCTGACTCGCCTCGTCACGGCCCGGCCGGGGGCGGATGAAGCGTTATCGTTCCTGGCTGCCCGGCTTAAGGTGGCAAAATCCACGCTCAGCGAAGATCTGGCTGAAGTGAAGGATGCCCTGCACGACGCTCAGTTAGGCGACGTGGAGACGCAGGTGGGTCCGGGCGGCGGCGTCCGATTTCATCCGTCGCTGGACGAGAAGGCGGCGCGGGTCGCGGTGCAGGGCTGGTGTGAGGCCCTGTCGGATGTGCGCCGGTTAACGGGTGACGGGTTTTTGTACATGACGGATCTATTGTTCGACCCACGCGCCGTGGATCCGCTGGGTGCGGTGCTGGCCGAGCGGCTCGAAAGCCGCGATGCGAAATTCGTGGTGACCGTGGAGACCAAGGGTATTCCGCTGGCCCTTTCGGTGGCGCGCGAGCTGAACCTTCCGGTAGTCCTGCTGCGGCGCGACAATCGCCTGTCGGAAGGCCCCTCCCTGTCCATCAATTACCTGTCAGGTTCCTCCCACCGCATCCAGTCCATGTCGATCGCCCAGCGAAGTCCCGTCCGGGGGGCTCCGGTCGTCTTTGTGGACGACTTCATGAAGGCGGGGGGCACCGCGCGTGCGGCGGCCGACCTCCTGTCCGAGCTCGGTGCGCGGGTGGTGGGAGTTGGGGTTCTGGTGGCGACCCGCAAGCCAGACCCCAAGCTGATGGACGGGATCTTAAGCGCACTCACCTGGGATGGGGAGGGCAGCATTGCGCCCACCGCCTGGGTGGCGGAGCGGTTGGGACTCGAAATGCCCATGACAGCGAAGTGAGGCGACGTATGGCAGCTGTGACCTTGGATGACGTGCGGCAGGCACGGGAGGCCTTGCGGGGTATTACCTACGTGACGCCCCTGCAGGAGTCGGGGGCGTTGAGTGATCTCCTGGACACGCGCCTGTTCGTGAAGCTCGAAAGTCTCCAGCGCACCGGGTCGTTCAAGCTCCGGGGGGCCTACAACCGTATGCGGCGCATGACGCCCGAAGAACGCGAGCGGGGCGTGGTGGCGGCCTCAGCCGGCAATCACGCGCAGGGGGTGGCCCTGGCGGCATCGCTCATCGACACTTCGGCCGTGGTGGTGATGCCGGAGCTGGCCTCAGTGGCCAAGGTGACCGCGACCGAATCCTACGGGGCGCAGGTAGAGCTTTTCGGCCACGATTTTGATGATGCCTTCGCGCGGGCGCAGGCGATCGCCGCCGAGAGCGGCCGCCTTCTCATTCACGCATTTGAGGACCCGCTCATCATCGCCGGTCAGGGTACCGTGGCCCTGGAGATGCTGGACGCCAAGCCTGACCTTGACATCCTGGTGGTGCCGATCGGGGGCGGCGGCCTCATCTCCGGCATCGCGCTGGCGGCCAAGGGCCAAAACCCCCATATCAAGGTGATCGGCGTACAGGCGGAGGGGTCGGACGCCATGGTACGCGCCCACCAGGCCGGGCGTGTGATGCCGCTCGGTGAAGTGTCGACGATTGCCGATGGGATTGCCGTCAAAAAGCCGGGCGCACTCACCTTTTCCCTCATCGAGGAGTACGTGGACGATCTCGTCACGGTGAGCGATCACGACATCAGCCGCGCCATTCTCCTCTTTCTCGAACGCGCGAAGCTGGTCGTGGAGGGGGCCGGGGCGGCCCCCTTAGCAGCACTCCTGGCGGGGCGGATCCCTGTGGGCTCCGAGCGAGTGGGAATCGTGGCATCGGGCGGCAACATCGACGTCGGGCTATTAGCGCGCCTCATGGAAAAAGGACTCACCGAAGAGGGTCGGCAGCTCCATGTGAAAGTCGTCATTGGCGACAGTCCGGGCCAGCTCTCCCGACTCCTCGCCTTGATTGCCGACCGCCAGGTGAATGTGCTCACCGTCCAACATGAGCGGTGGCACCCCGGCATCAGCCCTAATCAAGTAGAGGTGCGCCTCATCCTGGAAACCCGCAACGCGCGGCACGCGCGGGACGTGGTGGAGGATCTTCGTAAGACCTATCCCAATGCAGAGGTGTTGGCTTAAGCTGATGAGAGTCTGAAATCATGGCCAAAATTTCGACAACTAGCAGGATCTTCTTCCCAGTGGTGAGAATTGGTCCGCCAAGCTGGCGTGCCGACAGCGCAGGGAGGATGACCCACCATGGAAGTGACAGACGTCAGGCTCCGGCGGATTGCCAGTGACGGAAAGATGAAAGCCGTGGCCTCCGTGACCCTGGACGGTGAGTTCGTCGTGCATGACGTGAAGGTCGTAGAGGGGACGAAAGGCCTCTTCGTGGCCATGCCAAGCCGGAAGACGGCCGATGGGGAATTCCGCGACGTGGCCCACCCCATTACCCCGACTGCCCGTGAGCGCATTCAGCGCGCGGTGCTGGACCGGTTCCAGGAAGTTTGAGGGAATCGGTCTGAAAAAGGGCACCGCCGTGAACGGTGCTCTTTTTTTGTCGACTTGCACCGGGGGACCCGTTGGGAGACCATTAGCGTAGCCTAGCGAGGGCGGGTGAGCGACGTGACCGGAGCGGTAATTCTGGCGGCCGGACAGGGCACTCGGATGCGCTCTCACAGGGCGAAGGTTCTGCACGAGCTTGCGGGGCGGCCACTACTTGATCATGTCTTGGGGCGGGTCTCCGCCCTTTCTTTATCTCCGGTCGTCGTGGTCACAGGATTTGATGCCGAGCGGGTGGAGACGCTCGTGGGCAGTCGCGCCGCCACGGTCCGGCAGCCGGGGGTGCTGGGGACCGGAGACGCTGTCCGGCGGGCGCTCGTGACGCTCCCTCCGGACGTGGTTCGGGTTCTTGTCCTCTACGGCGACGGCCCCCTCGTGCCAGAAACCCTTTTGCAATCGCTCCTGGACCGTGCTGAGACCGGGCACACCGGCGCCGTCCTGGTGACGGCCGTCATGTCAGACCCCACCGGCTATGGCCGCATCATCCGAGACAATGCCGGCCGCCTGGCCAGCATTGTGGAGGAGAAAGAGGCGGGCGTCGAAGAGCGCCAGATCCGGGAGATCAACACCGGCATCGGGCTTTGGCCACGATCCGCCCTAGAGCAGGTCCTGCCTTCCCTGCCGTTTCACGGTGGAGAGCAGTATCTGACCGATGCGGCGGCGGCGCTCCTGGCGACCGGTGTACCGGTGGATACCGTGGAGGCCGCGGATCCGGACCGGGTGATGGGCATCAACACCCGCGAGGAGCTGGCCCGCGCAGAGGCTCTCGTGCGCCGTGAGACCAACGCGCGCCTCATGGCGTCAGGAGTCACTCTGCTGGACCCCGCCACCACCTACATCGATCCGGAGGTACAGATCGGCATGGACACGGTGGTCCTGCCAATGACCACCATTCGTGGGCGGACCGTCATTGGGGAGAACGCGCGCATCGGCCCGATGGCCACGATCGTCGACAGTGAGCTTGGGGATCAGGTGGTGGTGGGTCCGTCGACCGTGGAGTCGAGCCGGCTGATGGCGCATGTGGTGGTGGGCCCATACAGTCACCTGCGGGCCGGTACCTATCTTGAGCGCGATGTGCACATCGGCAACTACGTGGAGCTTAAGAATGCGCGTGTGGGTCTCGGGTCGAAGGCGGGACACCATTGCTACCTCGGGGATGTGACCATCGGAAGCCACGTGAACATCGGTGCTGGCACCGTGATTGTCAACTACGACGGAGTCCATAAGCATCCTACGTTTATCGGCGATGACGCCTTCATCGGCTGCAACGTGAATCTGGTGGCGCCGGTGGAGGTGGGACGGGGAGCCTACGTGGCCGCCGGCTCGACGGTGGACCGGGCGGTCCCCGCCGATGCGCTGGCCATCGCCCGGGCGCGCCAGGAAATCAAGTCCGACTGGGCGCGCGCGCGTCGGGAGTCTCAGACAACCCGGAAGTAACAGAAGGTCCCGCAGTCCTGGTGGACCGATCATGTCTTAGGAGAGGACGGGATCTGGAACGGTGACCCTGAATCGTGAAGGCGAACTCCGCCTACTGTCCGGCACGGCCAACCCCGGTCTGGCGGAACGCCTGGGGGAGTATATCGGCGTCCCTCTGTCGCCGGCCGACGTAGGCCGTTTCTCCAACGGGGAGATCCGCGTCAATATCGAGGAAAACGTGCGCGGCACAGATGTGTTCATCGTTCAGTCGACCTCGCAGCCCGTCAACGACAACCTGATGGAACTGCTGCTGATGATCGACGCCTGCCGGCGCTCATCCGCTCACCGCATCACCGCCGTGATGCCGTTTTTCGGCTACGGGCGGCAGGATCGCCGCACGCGCTCCCGCGAACCGATCTCCGCCAAACTGGTGGCGAACCTGATCACGATGGCGGGAGCGGACCGGGTGTTGACCATGGACCTGCATGCACCGCAGCTGCAAGGTTTCTTTGACATACCGGTGGACAACCTGTTCGGAAACCGGTCCCTGGCCGAACATATCTCGCTGTTGGAGCTGGACAATCCGATGGTGTTCTCCCCAGATGCGGGCGGTGTCTATCGCGCACGGCAGCTGGCTAAGTATCTGGGAGCTCCGCTGGGTTTCATCGATAAGCGGAGACCGGAACCCAATGTGTCCGAGGTGGTCAATGTCATCGGCAACGTGAAGGGCCGCACCGTCGTCATCGTGGATGACATGATTGACACCGGCGGCACCATCGCTCAGGCCGCGGGCGCGGTCTTGGAACTGGGCGCCCTGGCCGTATACGCATGCGCCACCCACCCGGTGTTCTCAGGCGCCTCCAAGGACACGCTTGATCATGCCCCGGTGCGGTCCATCGTGGTCACCGACACCATTCCGGTCCAGAATCCGCCGCGGCAGACTAAGGTCATCAGCGTGGCGCCGCTGTTGGGTGAGGCTATCACCCGGGTGCATGAGAACGAATCTGTCTCCAAACTGTTCGAGTGAGCGTCCGGTCATGAAAAGCGGCGTCGAGCTGGTGGTGGGGCTCGGAAACCCGGGGGCGCAATATGAGAACACCCGGCACAATATCGGCTACATGATCCTGGACCGGAAGGCCAGGGCGGCGGGCTTCCGATTCCATAGTGCGGCGCGGGCGCTGGTCGCCCGCCACGGTGGTGTCTACTTCATGAAGCCATTGACCTTCATGAATCTCTCCGGGGAGGCCGTGGGGCCTTTCTGCCGCCAGTATCGGATCCCCGCATCCGGGGTTTTGGTGGTCGCGGACGATCTCGACCTGGCGCCCGGACAGATCCGGATCCGCAAGAACGGGTCGAGCGGGGGCCATAACGGGCTGCGCTCCATCATGGAGGCGCTCGGCGGCTCCTATGGATTTCCCCGCCTCCGGGTCGGCATCGGGCGTCCGCCGGAACGGGTGGACGCCGTCGAATGGGTATTGAGCCGCTTTCCCCGCGCTGAGCGAGCCGTCTGGGAGGAGCGCCTGGGTCTGGCCCTTTCGGCCCTCGATGCCGTGCTCGATGAGGGCATCGAGGTGGCGATGAATCGGTTTAACGGTCGCGACTGATCACTGCCGGAGTGACATGGAGGCGCGGGCCAGAAGCCTTCTTACGGCGGCGGGCGAGTCTAGTACCAGCGCGGCGCCTGTGATGCGAGCCCCCACCGCAATCGAGAGCCCGTGTTTGCCCACGGCCAAGAATAGGTCCTTGTCGGTCGCATCGTCACCCATCGCCACGGGGTAGACGTGGGTGGGCCACTCCGGCCCGTACGTGCGGACGAGCCAGCCCTGAAGCGCCGTCCCCTTGTTGGCGGCCAGCGGGTAGACATCGAGCACCTCGTTGCCGAACCGAGTCCGGAAGGCCGGGTGCGTCAGCCGTTCGGCGAGGTGGGCCAGCGTCTCCAGGAGAGCCGTCTTGCGGTTCGGGTCGACGCCTCGCCAGTGAAAGGACCAGGTTGGCCCCTTGTCTTCAAGCCATGCCCCCGGCCAGTCGCGCTCCAGACGCAAGAATTCTGCCCGCCACTCCTGGGGGGGTGTAACATCCCGAGTCTCCGGGGCGCTATCGAGCCCATGGTGTCCCATGAGCAGGCCCGGAAACTGCGGGCCCATTAAGGCACGCAGACTCTCCTCGGATCGGCCCGAGATGATGAGGACAGGCGTGTGCGCTGTGCGATGCAGACTCCGGAGAGTGTCAATCAGCGGACCGGGAATGACGACCGCGTCGGGATGCGGTGCAAACTCCACCAGGGTTCCGTCCACGTCAAGCGCCCACACAATTTGCCGCCCCTGCTGGCGGGCCTGGAGAATCCGTGCGAGGGCGGCGTCGGCGACCGTCATCTCCACCGAGGCCAGGACGTCTTCGGCCCACTCCTGCACGGTATACCGTTCGAGGCGGGTCCGCATGCGCTCGATGCGCGCCGCCCGCTCGGCCAACGGCATCTGGATGGCTTCTTCCAGGGTGTCGGCAAATCCCTCCGGATCGAGCGGGTTGATGGGCAGGGCGTCTTCCAGTTCGGCAATGGCCCCGGCGGTTTCAGACAACAGCAGCACGCCGCGTTGATCGAGCTGCGCGGCGACGAACTCCTTGGCCACGAGGTTCATGCCATCCATCAGCGAGCTGACGAGAAAGAAATCCGCCGCCCGGTACAGAGCAGCGAGGCGCTTCAGGTCGAGGGGCTTGCGAATGGAGATGACCGGGACCCACCCGTCCGTGCCCCACCGGTGATTGAGATCGGCCACGGCCTCTTCGACCTGGTCGCCGAGGAGTGCGTAATCCGGCACGTCCGAGCGGCTCGGCGCCACCACCTGTAAGAGGACGACCTGTCCCCGACGGTGCGGGTAGCGGCGCAAGAACATGTCGAGTGCCTCAAGCCGGGGGAGGATGCCTTTCGAGTAGTCGAGGCGATCAACGGCGACGCCCAGCACGATGTCCCGGCGCTCCACACGGCGGCGAATGGCGGACGTGAGCCGCCGGGCCGCCGGGAGCGCCGCCGTCTCAGCCACAAAGGGCGTGTCAATGCTGATGGGGAAATTCATGACCCGGACCATGCGCCCCTCGAGGTCAACCGTCCCCTGCTCCATGTCCACCCGGTGGGGCAGCAGCTGGTTCACGCTGTCCAGGAAGCGGCGGCAGTCGTCCTCGGTTTGAAAGCCCAGCACGTCGGCGCCCAGGAGTCCCTCCATAATCTCCTCGCGGTTAGGGCACAGACGGAGAAGCGTAGTGGGAGGCCAGGGAATGTGCCAAAAATGGACGATCCGCTGATTCGGTCGCAGCGAGCGCACGAGCCCGGGCACGAGCGCGAGGTGATAGTCGTGACTCCAGATGGTGTCGGCCGGCACTGAGCAGTCGAGGATGGCCTCGGCGAATTTGCGATTGACATCCTGGTACACGTTCCAGGCCTGACGGTAAAAACGCACGCGCTCCACCGCCAGGTGGCAGAGCGGCCAGAGCCCCGAGTTGGCATAAGCCAGGTAGTAGCCCCGCACTTCATCTTCCGTGAGGCGTACGCGGTGCAGCAGGTATCGGGGATCGCGCGGAGGAATCGGCACCTGACCGTCCGGTGCTTCGTCCCAGTCCCGCTCGCCGCTTCCCCACGCGATCCAGACACCCCCCCGGTGACGGAGAACGGGGTCCAGCGCGCTTACAACCCCGCCGGGCGTGCGGCGAAGCACCGTGCCATGCACCGTGGCCCGGTGAAGCCACGGTTCGCGGTTGGTGACGACGACTAGGGCGGGCGAATCGGGCGTGATGGCAGGCTCCCTCCTCAACCGATAAACCGGTAGACTACCGGCCGTCCCGGTCAGCACCTGATTCTGGCAACTTCTCTTCATGATACCGTGAGCGGGTGTGCTCCGGCCACCCGTGCCTGAAGGGGATCGCGCCGTCGGAGGGGAGGGCTCGAGATTCGGTACAATAGCGAAGAGACACCGGGGCGGGACCGCCCTGGCCATTTGTGCGTGGTGAGGTGAACATTTCTGTCCGATCTCTCTGAACTTCTCGCGCTGTGGCGAATCTCCGACCATTGGACGGAGGTTACCGAGCGCATCCATGCCGGCCAGGACGTGCAGATCTTCGGGCTTGCGGGGAGCCTGCCCTCCCTCCTCACGGCCGCCCTGGCCGGGCGGGACCACCCGATGCTGGTGCTGACCCAAGGATGGGGCGAGGCGCAGCGGGTGGCCGTCGAGGTCGGGGAATGGCTCGGCGAGGATCGGGTAGTGCTGCTCCCGCCCCGGCCCGTGGTTTATGGGGCGGTCACGGCAGCGGGGCATGAATGGGAGCACCGACGCCTGGAGGCATTCGATCGCATGCGGCGGCGTCCCGACGTTACCCTCGTCGCGCCGGCTGAAGCGGCGCGCCAACTTGTCCGGCCCCTCCGCTTCAGTCCAATTTCGCTGCGCGTCGGAGAGGTCGTCGACCGGGATGCCGTGGCCGAGCGTCTGGTTCGTCTTGGCTATGAGCGGCTCCCGATGGTAGAGCAGCCGGGCCAGTGGGCGCTCCGGGGCGCGATTCTCGACGTGTTCCCTCCGGAGGGCGAGCCGGTGCGCGTCGAGTGGTTCGGGGATGAAATCGATCTGGTGACACACTTTGATCCGGTGAGCCAACGCTCGACCGGTCGTGTCAGTGTGGCGAGTGTGGGGCCTGCGCGGGAGGTGCTCTATACGCGGGAGGAGGCCCTCCGCGCGGTGGATCGCCTCACGCGGGAGCTGAAGCCGGCTGCCGCAGCCCAGCGGAGTGTGGGGCGGCGGGACGTGGCCGACGCCATGGAGGCGCGCTGGGAAGAGCGCTTTGGGTGGCTTTTGGACGGACGGTCATGGCCCGGTATTGAGCGTATTATCAGCGCGTTCGGACCCGCGGTCCCCCTTCCCGCTCTGTTCGATGAGGAGCCGGTCGTGGTTTTTGTCGATCGTGAGCGGGTGCTGGAGGCGGTGCGGGGCCGGGATCTGGAGGAGATCGGCGAGCAGCAGCGGCGTCTCGAACGAGGCGAACTCCTGCCAGTGGAGTGCGAGGCAAGCTTGGGAGAGAACGAGTTGGCCGCGCGGATGCGGGGTAGGGCTGTCGTCTCGCTCTCGCTGCTTCCGCATCAGCGACGTCACCAGAGCCACGTCTTCAGCCTGGCGGGGAGACCGGCGCCGCGCGCCCATGGCCAGTGGGATCTGCTCCTGGCCGAGGTCCAACGTCTGCGAAAGGCTCGTCACCGGGTAGTGCTGGTGGTGAAGGACGCCCAGGTTCAGGCGGACCTGACGCACCGGCTCCTCGACGCCTCGGTGCCGGTCCGCCAGAGCCTTCCGGAACCGGGGGAGGCCGGCGTGCTGGTCGGTCATCTGGGTCAGGGGTTCATTCTTCCGGAGCTCATGCTGGCGGTCTTCACGGAGACGGAGCTCACCGGGCGGGATGTCCGGATCCATCCCGCCCGGCGTCGTTCGGTGACAGGCCAGTCGCTGGTCAAGCTGGCCGAACTCAGTGTCGGCGACTATGTGGTGCACGTCACCCATGGCATCGCCGTGTACCGTGGCGTGCTCACGCTGGAGGCGGGAGGAAAGCCACGAGACTATCTGCACCTGGAGTACGCCGGCGACGACACGCTTTACGTACCGGTCGAACAGCTGGACATGGTGCAGCGCTATGCAGGCGTGCAGGACCGGCCGCCCCGTTTGTCGAGGCTCGGTGGCGGCGACTGGAGCCGTACCAAAGAACGTGTCCGGGCCTCCGTGCGAGAGATGGCCGAGGAGCTCATTCGGCTCTATGCGGCCCGCAAGGCGCGTCCGGGTTTTGCCTTTGGGCCGGACACCCCCTGGCAGCAGGATTTTGAGAGCGCCTTTCCTTATGAGGAGACGCCCGACCAGTTGAAGTGTTCCCGGGAGATCAAAGCCGACATGGCCGAACCCCGGCCCATGGACCGACTGCTGCTGGGTGACGTCGGCTACGGCAAGACGGAGGTGGCGCTCCGGGCGGCGTTCAAGGCCATCATGGCCGGCAAGCAGGTTGCCTTGCTCGTGCCGACCACCCTGCTGGCAGAACAGCATCTAGTTACCGCCCGTTCCCGCATGATGGGGTTCCCGATTGTGGTGGAGGTGTTGAGCCGGTTTCGCAGTGCCCGTGACCAGGCCTCGGTCCTGAAGGCCTTGAAGGACGGATCCGTGGACATGGTGATCGGGACCCACCGTCTTCTCGGTGCCGACGTGAACTTCCGGGACCTCGGCCTTCTGATCGTGGATGAGGAGCATCGCTTCGGTGTGGCCCACAAAGAGCGCATCAAGCGGCTGCGCGAGGTGGTGGATGTGCTGACGCTCTCGGCTACGCCTATCCCGCGTACTCTTCACATGGCGATGGTGGGGGTGCGTGACATGAGCGTGATCGAGACGCCGCCTGAGGATCGCTTCCCGGTGGAGACGGTAGTGGCGGAGTGGGACGAGGACCTTGTCCGCGAAGCGATGCGGCGGGAGCTGGAGCGCGAGGGCCAGGTGTACTACGTGCAAAACCGCATCCTGGCTATGGATGGGACGCTGTCCCGGATCCGGGCCATGCTGCCGGAAGCGCGTGTCGCGGTCGCGCACGGTCGGATGGAGGAGGACCAGCTCGAAGAGGTGATGGCTAGGTTTTTGGCGCAGGAGTACGACATCCTGGTGGCGACCAGCATCATCGAGTCGGGGCTTGACATTCCTTCGGTCAATACCTTGGTGGTTGAGGACGCCGACCGTATGGGGCTCGCCCAGCTCTACCAGCTGAGGGGCCGGGTGGGCCGCTCGAATCGTTTAGCCTACGCCTACTTTACCTTCCGCCGCGACCGGCGGATCACGCCGGAAGCCGAGCAGCGCCTCATGGCCATCCAGCAGTTCACCGAGCTCGGATCCGGCTATCAAATCGCCTTGCGGGATCTGGAAATTCGCGGAGCCGGGAACCTTTTGGGGCCGGAGCAGCATGGTTTTGTCGCGTCGGTCGGCTTCGAGCTTTATACACAGCTGCTGGCCGAGGCCGTCGCGGAGCTTCGGGGTCAGGCACCCGAGGTTCCAATCGAAACGGCTCTCGACTTTCATGTCACCGCTTATGTGCCGGATGACTACGTCGAAGACGAGCGCCAGAAAATTGCCCTCTATAAGCGTCTTGTATCGTCGGGGAGCCTCGAGGATGTGGAGAGCCTCAGAGAGGAGATGGAGGAGCGGTACGGACCGCCGCCGGATGCGGTGCGCGATCTCATCCGCATCACGCGCATCCGGGTGCTGGCAAAAGCGCTCGGCCTCTCCCAGGTGACCCACCGCCGCGATCGCCTGGTCTTCCGGCTGTCGCACCGCGGCGAGGTGCAGGGAGAAGCCGTTCAGCGTCTCGGACAGAAATACCCCGGCCGGCTCGTACAAATGCAGGGGCGGCACCCGGAGCTGGGTTTTCGCCTCCTGGATGGTCAGGAGGACGTACTCACGACGGCGGAGGATGTTCTGGCCACCTTGAAGGGCGTTTCCTGAGATCGGAGCGCAGCTTCGGGATCGACACGCATAGCGTGCTGCCGCTCCGGCTACTCTATCGTCGAGCTTCGCGCGGAACATCTTCTCGGCCGACTCTCGTGTCGAATCAGGAGCAACGCCTGCGTACGCGAGTGGGGTCAGGGCCGACAAACCGCCGTCGTTCAACAATTTCCGAAGCGCTCGAGGCGTCTTGGCATCTGGTGTCCGCCGCCGGCAGTCGGCGACGGGCAGGGCCGCCGGAGAATGCATAGGGCTCCTCCGGCCCCTATATACTAGGGCAGGATCCGAGCTGCGAGGGGAGGGTGTCGTGTTGAAGGCAACGGGCATCGTGCGCCGCATCGATGACCTGGGCCGCGTGGTCATCCCCAAGGAGATTCGCCGGACACTCCGGATCCGTGAAGGGGATCCTTTGGAGATATTTGTCGACCGCGATGGCGAGGTAATCCTGAAGAAATACTCTCCCATCGGAGAGCTGGGGGACTTCGCCAAGGAATACGCTGACTCCCTCTATGAAGCCGTCGGGCACATCACCCTCATCGCCGACCGGGACACGGTGATTGCCGTCTCGGGTGCGGCCAAGAAAGAATTTCTCAATAAGGCAGTCGGGGTTCTCTTAGAGAAATCCATGGATGAGCGTAAGACGCTGGTCTACAACCGCGGCGAGCACCGGCCCAAAGGCAGCGTCATCGGTGACGATGAAGAAGACAAGTTCGTGGCCGAGGTCATCGCCCCCATCATCTGTGAGGGCGATCCCATCGGCGCCGTCATCCTGTGCAGCCGGGAGCAGGATGCGAAGATGACCGAAATGGAAGTGAAGCTGGCGGAGACAGCTGCCGGCTTTTTGGCCAAGCAAATGGAACAGTAGGCGACCTACCACCCGCCACGCACGGACGCCCGCCAGGGGCGTCCGTTTGTGCGCGCGCGTTGGCAGTTCTCCCCGCGACTCGTTACACTTTAGGCGCACAGCTTGGTGACGCGGACTGCGGGGGGATGACTCATGGCACGGCGGACGACTCTCGTAGACATCGGGCGCATAGTGGCGGCGTCCACGCCGCTTGTAATGGTGACTGCCTATGACTTTCCGTCGGCGCGCCTGGCCGAAGAGGCGGGGGTGGACCTCATCCTGGTCGGGGACTCGATGGGTACGACCGTCTTCGGGGAGGCCGATACGCTTGGGGTGACGCTTGACGACATCATTCGCCACGCAGGCGTGGTGGTGCACGCCACCACGCGGCCTCTCATTGTGGGAGACCTCCCCTTCATGACCTATCAGGAGTCGGCCGAGCAGGCGCTTAGATCGGCCGGCCGTCTGATGCAGGAGGCGCGGGTCCAGGCCGTCAAGCTGGAGGGCGGGCGGCGATCGTCGGAGCAGATCCGGCGGCTGACCGAGGCCGGGGTGCCTGTGATGGGTCACATTGGTTTTACCCCCCAGTCTGTGTACGAGTTGGGGGGCTTTCGCGTCCAGGGACGGGGGTCGGCCGCGGACACTCTGATGGAAGATGCGCTGGCAGTCCAGGATGCCGGCGCCTTTGCGTTGGTGCTCGAGATGGTCCCGGGCCCGATCGCAAGAGCCGTCACGAAACGGCTCACCATCCCCACCATCGGTATTGGGGCGGGACCGGAGACGAGCGGTCAGGTGCTCGTATTCCATGATCTGGTCGGGCTCACGCTCGGCCGCCAGCCTCGATTCGCCCGGCGGTTCGCCGATGCGGCCGGCGTGATCCGCGAGGGCCTTCGCGCCTATGCGGCGGAGGTCCGGGCCGGTACGTACCCGGGCCCCGGCGAAACCTTCCCTGACGACGACGCCGACGGGGCGACGGCCGGACATGGAGAGAGTTGAGGAAGCGTCCGACCTCCGGCGGATTCTGGCATCCGTCCGGGCCGACGGGCGGCGCATAGGGTTCGTTCCAACCTTGGGTGCCCTGCATGAAGGTCACCTGGCTCATGTGCCGATACTGGCCGCGCACACGGACTACGTGGTTATGAGCATTTTTGTCAATCCCCTGCAGTTCGGGCCCGGGGAGGACTTCGAACGATATCCACGCTCGCTCGACCGCGATGCGGAGCTCGCCCAAAAGGCCGGGGTGGGCCTCCTGTTTCATCCGCAGGTGGCGACCCTGTATCCCGCGGGGGCCGAGACCCTAGTCGAGGTGCCGGAACTCTCCGCCCAACTCGAAGGGGTCGTGCGCCCTACCCACTTTCGCGGCGTCGCGACCGTGGTGGCCAAGCTTTTGAACCTCGTCCGGCCAGACCTGACCTCGTTCGGTCAGAAAGACCTCCAACAGCTTGTCGTGGTGCGGCGTATGGCTTTAGACCTGCACTTTGAGGGGGAGATCGTGGCCGTGCCCACGGTGCGCGAACCGGACGGGCTCGCTCTCTCGTCGCGCAATACGTACCTCGATGCGCACGATCGCAAGGCGGCGGTGGCCCTGTACCGGGCATGCCGGGCGGGATTCGAGGCGGTGGTGGCGGGGGAGCGGGTACCGTCTCGTGTCGAGGAAATCATGGCGGCGGTACTCGGGGCTTTTCCGCGCATCCGGCCCGACTATGCGGTGGTTCGCCGCCTGCACGATCTGAAGCCCATGGAGAGGCTCGTGGGTCGGGTTGCGCTGATGGTCGCGGCGCGGGTCGGATCCACCCGGCTCCTCGATAACCTGGTGATGGAGGTGGGCCCCGACGGGGTCCGGGAGACGCTCGCGTGAATGACCGCATCGCGATCGTCGGCGGCGGCGCCATCGGCCTGTTGCTGGCGGCCCATCTGGCCCGGGCGGGCCTGGTTGTCACCCTCCTGTGTCGGACCGATGAGCAGGCGGAGGCCATTCGGCAGAGCGGTGTCGTGGTGGAGCGACCCGGTGAGGAGCACCCTTGGGCGACGCCCGTTGAGACCAGAGTCTTTCGTGCAGAGCGGGCTCTGCCGGCCCCGTGGGCTATTCTGTGCGTGAAGGCAGCGGACGTGGCTCCGGTACTGAAGGCGTGGCCGCCCGGGCTCGGGTCGGAGGCGGTGGTGACGCTTCAAAACGGCCTGTCGGCCGCACGCGAACTGCTGCAGGCGGTGGGACCTTGTCGTGCGCTCGTCGGAGTGACGAGGCTCGGCGCGATCCGCATGGGGCGGGCGCGGGTTCGGCAGGGTGGGTGGGGAGACACCCTCATCGGACCTCTCGATTCCCGGGCGACGAACCGGGCCGCGCAGTTGACCGGCCTTCTGGCCGACGTGGGCCTCGAGGTGCGGGCGCTCCCCGACGGCCGGGCCGCCCTCTGGTGGAAGGCGGCCATTAACGCGGCCATCAATCCCCTGACGGCCGTACTCGGCGTCGCGAACGGCGAGCTTCTTATCCGAACAGAGTGGCACTGGCTGATGCGCGCCGCCGTCGACGAGACCGTCAGGGCGGCGGAGGAAGACGGTGTGGTGCTGAAGGCTTCGGCCCTTTGGGAGGATGTGCTGGACACGCTCCGGAGGACGGCTGCCAACCGGTCGTCGATGCTGGTAGACGTCGAGGCCGGGCGGCCGACGGAGCTCGACGCCATTACGGGAGAAATTCTCGGGGCGTCTGAGCGGCAGGGCCTGCCGGCCGAAGCAAACCGCGCCCTTTATCATCTGGTCTTGGCTCGGATTGGCACGGCCGGTCCCCGATAAGCCTTGATGAGCTTCGACCATCAGCCCCGGTCAGCAGGCTCGGTCAGCCTCTGGGGGGCGCAACACGTTCGGAGAGCGAGGACAAATTCATGCCAGCGTCTGCGTCCGATTCCTGGTTCTTGCGTGCCCGGGCCGTCATCCCGGGCGGGGTGAACTCGCCCTCGCGTTCCTTCCAAGGTATCGGGGGAGGAACGCCGGTGGTGATGGTGCGGGGCAGGGGAGCGTACCTCGAAGACGTGGATGGACGGCGCTACATCGACTACCAGGCGGCCTACGGCCCGCTGGTGCTGGGTCACGCGCATCCGGCGGTGACGGAGGCTATCCGCCGGCAGGCCGGGGAAGGGACGCTGACCGGTGCTCCCCACCCTCTGGAGATTGAACTCGCGGAGCGGCTGTGCGAGACCATCGAGGGTCTCCAGCAGGTGCGGCTTGTCAGTACCGGCACCGAGGCGGTGATGTCCGCGGTGCGCATCGCCAGGGCCTATACCGGCCGGAACCGGGTGGTGAAATTTCGCGGGGCCTATCACGGCCACAGCGACGCCATGCTGGTCGATGCCGGCTCCGGGGTCGGGACGGTCGGGATGACGACGCCGGCGGGAATCCCCGCGGGTGTGGAGCAGGATGTGACCGGGCTTCCCTATAACGACCTTGCGGCCGTGACGGAATTCATGGAACAGCACGGGGATGCGGTGGCCGCGATCCTGGTGGAGCCGGTGGAAGGCAACATGGGGCTTGTGGAGCCGGAAGCGGGGTTTCTTGCGGGCCTGGCGGAACTGGCACGAGCCCACGCTGCCCTCCTGATCTTCGACGAGGTTATTACGGCCTTTCGCTTTCGTTACGGCGTCGCGGGTTTCCTGTACGGGGTGACGCCAGATCTGTACTGCCTCGGCAAGACCATCGGCGGGGGACTTCCCCAGGGTGCCTACGGTGGCCGGGCGGAGGTTATGGCGGCAGTGGCCCCGATCGGGCCTTCGTACCAGGCGGGTACGCTCGCCGGCAATCCTCTCGCGGCCCGCGCCGGATTGGCACTTCTCGATGTGCTGCGCCAGGAAAACCCGTATCCGGAGATGGAGAGGCTCGGAAAGCTCCTACACGAGGGACTGGTGGAGCAGGCCTCCCGTCACGGCATTCCCGTGTCGCTGAATCGGCTGGGGGGGATGTTCACCCTGTTTTTTACCGAGGGGGTGGTGCGAGACTACGACGGGGCGCTCCGTTCCGATGCGAAGCGATTTGCCCGTTTCTACCACGCGCTGCTGGCCGGTGGAGTCTATCTCGCGCCAAGCCGGCTCGAGTGCTGGTTCGTTTCGGCGGTCCACACAGAACGCGAGATTGCCCGCACGCTCGAGGTATCCGAGCAGGCTTTCGCTGCGCTCTGAGCGGTGCGGGAGAGGGGCCCGGCGCCGCCAGAACGGGCGCCGGGACAGGAGCGGAGGGATTCCGGGGTGGGGTGGGTGTACCGGGCGGACATAGACGGGTTCTGGGTGGAGGGACCGTGTGATCTGACGGAGATTGTGGCGCGTACCTTCTTTCCCTCCGACGCGCGGGTGCTATGGGTGGACGTTCATGGCCGCCCCTCCGAGCTTAGGTGGGAGACGCTCCGGGAACGCGCGTTGGTGGCCGCCGGCGAACGGGTTCGGCTCCCGGCAGATCCGCAGGGCGCGGGCCCCATGACGTACGTGGTGGGGCGGCTTCGCGATCCGGACGGGTGCCCGTGGGATCGTGAACAGACTCCGCACTCGCTTGTTCGCTATCTTTTGGATGAGGCGTACGAGGCGGCGGCGGCTCTGCAGGCCGAAGACTGGGATCTCGTGCTGGACGAACTCGGAGACGTGCTGCTGCAGGTCGTCCTCCAGGCCCAGATCCAGGCAGAAGCCGGCCGCTTTGATTTTGACCGGGTGGCGGCCGCTCAGGCCCAAAAGCTCACCGGCCGCCATCCGCACGTCTTCGGTGGCACACCTGCGGCCTCCAGCGAGGAGGTGCTGGAGGCCTGGGAGAATCTGAAGGCACGAGAACCCCACCCTCGCCACGGCGACGAGCGGGTGATGCCTGCCCTGATGGCGTATAGCCGTGCTTGGAAGCGTGGCGAGGTGGCACTGGGCGCAGCCGGTGTCGCTTATCGGCAGCGCCTCGCCGAAGATGGGAAGGACCTTTCGGTCCGAGAGCGCAGGCAGCTTCTGGTCGACTGGTTGGCGGCGGGGGTTTCCGTGGCCCGAGCGTGGCATGAGGAGGCGGAGTGGGTCCTCCAATCGCACCTCGACGGGCGCCGAAAAAGGCCTTAAAACGTTATGCCAAAAGGATTTCCGGGTATACTGGCGAATAGTGGACGGCGAGGAGCGATTCGCCAGCAGCCGGCCGTGCCATGGCAGGAGTACGAATAAGGAGGGTTCGGATGAACAAGGCGGAATTGGTCGCCGACGTCGCTGATCGCGCCGGCCTCACCAAGAAGGACGCCGAGAAAGCCGTTAACGCCGTTGTCGACACCATCGAAGGTGCCTTGACCAAGGGTGAGAAAGTTTCCCTCGTGGGTTTCGGCACATTTGAGGTGCGGACCCGCGCGGCGCGCAGCGGTCGTAATCCGAGGACCGGGGCCACCCTGCGCATCAACGCCAGCAAAGTTCCCGCATTCAAGGCCGGCAAGGCCTTGAAGGACTCCATCGGCAAGTAGCAGCGGGATTGGCGAAGCCAGGTCGCAAGACCTGGCTTTTCGTCTATGGGAGGTGGCCATGCGGCTTGACAAATTCTTGCAGGTAAGCCGCCTCATCAAGCGGAGGACCGTGGCCAAGGAGGTGGCGGAAGAGGGGCGTGTGCGCCTGAACGGGCGCACCGCCAGACCCGCCACCCCGGTTTTTGTAGGAGACCACCTGCGCATTGAATTGCCCCGAGGCCCGATCGAAGTGGAGGTGCTGGAGGTGCGAGAGCACGTGCCGGCCAAGCTGGCGGCGAGCCTCTACCGGCTCGTAGAAGGACGGGGGCAGGCGCTGGATGAAGACTAAGTTTCTGGGCGCCGGGCTGTATGTAAAAGAATGCGGTGACGGGCCGCCGATCTTCTTGCTGCACGGCATCGGGGCTGACGCGGACACGTGGACTGACCTTATGGAGCGACTTGGCGGCAGATTTCGGATGTTGGCGTGGGACGCGCCCGGCTACCACCGGAGCGAAGATCCCCTGCGGCCTCTGACGCCCCTGGAGTACGGCCGAGCAGCGGCGGCGGTGCTGGAGGCGGCGGGAGTCGCACGGGCGGTGCTGGTGGGACATTCCTTCGGGGGTCTTGTAGCCCTTGAGTGTGCGGCCGCGGCTCCCGAGAAAGTCGCGGGCCTGGTCTTGATCGACGCGTCGCTCGGGCATGCGCGAGCCACGGATGCCGTGCGCGACGCTACGCTTGCTCGGCGGATTCACGCCATCGAGGACCTGGGCGCGGAGGAGATGGCGCGGGCGAGAACGCCAGAGCTCTTGTCAGACGAAGCGCCAGACCGTGTTCGGGACGCCGTGGAACGGATCATGCGGCGGGTGCGGGCGCCGGGCTACATCTCGGCAGCGCGGGCCATTCACGACGCCGACGAGCTCTCCCACCTGACAGGTAGCGGCGCGCCCTTGCTCATCATATGGGGCGGGGCCGATACGGTCACGCCGCTTTCGGAGTGGGACCTCATCCGATCGGTTCGACCTGATGCCGAGACGATGCTTTTGGCAGGATCCGGCCATCTCTCGTATCTGGAGGCGCCGGAGGCGGTGGCTGTCCGCATAGGTCGTTTTGCCGCAGAGGCCCTCGAGGGCCTTTAACCATGACGCTCGCGCCATCCCTTCCCGGGCGAAGTCGCGAGGGGATTTGAACAGTCGAGCATCCGGGGGCTTTTGGCCGGCCCGGGCGGTTTTCCCTCTGGCCGCGACCTCGCGGTTGCCGTCTTCCCCAGGGCCATCAGCGGCATCCGGACTCGTCCCGAGACCGTGCCCGCCTCGTTGTGGATGTCTGTCGGCGGGGGTCCCTGGTAGTTTTCGCCTGCGGCTAAGATCCTGCTGCAGCGATTACGGGAGGCTTGCCGACGCGGCGGCGGAGCGAGTCACCGCGATTCGGGCCAAGCTCCTGACGATCGCCGGGGTCTGGACTCCACCCGCCGCACGCGATCCCGCAGCGGACAGTGGAGCGGCAACGCCCCTCGTGCGCTGAAGGGCCGCCAGAGGGGCCCCCAAAAGCGTCCGAAGACCCAGCAGAACGCTGCGCTCCCTCTCTCATGCGAACACAACGCGCGGCGGCGTGGCGGCTCGTCGTCATCCGTCTCGTCAATGGCACCGGAAGTGAGGCGGTGCGCTTTTGCAGTGCTGGAACGCCCACGTCTGTCATAGCGTCTCGTAGACGAGAAGGCGGGAGGGGATGCGGGTGCCGGACGACGACCAGCACGAAGGACACGGGCTCACGCTGGACGCCCGCCGCATGCTTAATATCGCCGGGGTGACGCACGTAGACAGCTTCACCGAGACGCATATCCTCCTGCAGACCACCATGGGGCCCCTGCACATCCGCGGCAAGAGTCTCACCATTGAGCGTCTCGACCTTGACGCAGGACGCGTCGTCGCGCACGGGGATATTGACAGCCTCGTTTACCAAGAGGGTGGCCGCCGCCGTACGCGCGAGAATGTCTGGAGACAGCTCTGGGGCTGATGTGGGAAGCCTAGACGCTCTATGGGGATTTGCCGTAGCGATGCTGGGCGGCGTGCTCCTGGGCCTTATCGAAGCCCTGTACAGCGCGCACCTGCGTCACGTCCGCTTCCATCGGGGATTCCATGACGCCGCCGACTTCCTGCTGTGTTTGCCGGCGGCTTTGACCGCGGCGGCCGCGCTGGCCATTGCCGACTGGGGGCAGCTTCGGGCCTGGTCGCTGTTCGGCATGGGCGTGGGCGCCGCGACCTTCTGGTTTCTCGGGCGCGAATTTTGCCTGTGGTTGTTCGGTGCGATCCTGCGCATCCTCTGTCGTATGGCGCGGACCATGACGGGGTCGTTGACGGCGGTTGCCCGTGTTGTCCGTCAATCTGCACGCAAAGGCGCCGAGCGGGTACGACGACGAGTATAATCTTCAGGAGTCCGAAAGGCGGTCTTAGGTTTTTCTTCACCCTCTGCCGCTCGAGTCTATGTAAGCTCGTGGCACTGAGGGAGAAGGGATGTGCCTGTACGTTGACGACGGCAAATCCGGTGACGGTTCGCCTCTCTGAGCGGACGCGGAGTTTAAGAGACATGACAGCCCTGTTGGATGTTCCCACGGGGCGCCGCGTGAGTTATGGGGGGCTCGGGGCGTTAGTGGAGACCACCGCGCTGAGTCTGGTCCAGCACGGGCTCATGCCCGGTGCCCGGGTGGTGGTGGCTCTGCCCAACGGTTTGTCGTTTGCTGTCGTATATCTCGCCATTTTGAGCCGCGGCGGTACGGCCGTCCCCGCCAATCCCAACATGCCTCCGGCCGAGCTTGTGCGCCTCATCCGTAAGGTGGACCCGGTGGCGGTGGTGGGGCGACCGGATACGGTGGCACCGGGCGTAACATTTGTGCCTACCGGCGATATGGCCTTCGGTACGCCGCATCCGGATCTGGCGCTGGGCCGCCGACGCGACCCGGGTACGGGACACGTGCTGCTGTTCACCTCTGGCACGACGGGCGAGCCGAAGCAGGCACTGTTAGACCTGCCTCGGCTTCTCTATACGGCCAATGTAGTGGCGCGGCATCACAGACTGGGACCCGGCGAGGTGGGTTTTTCGCCCCTGCCGCTGTTCCACGTCAATGCACAGGTAGTGGGCCTTCTGGCTGCCCTGGAGTCGGGTAGTGCCCTTGCCATCGATGACCGCTTTCACGCCCACGACTTTTGGGAGCGGGCGGACGCGTCGTCGGCGACCTGGGTCAACGCGGTACCCGCCATTCTTACGATCTTGGCGGACCGCACGGGGGTGGTCCCCGATCGAGTGCGGTTCGTGCGCTCGGCGTCGGCGCCGCTGCCGCGCCCGGTGCTGGACCGTTTTGAGAGCAAATTTGGCCCGCTTATCTTAGAGACGTATGGCCTGACGGAGGCGGCAAGCCAGGTGGCTGCTAACGCACTCGACCCGGTTTACCGTCGCGCGGGCTCAGTCGGGTTTCCGATGGGGGTCCGTCTGGAAGTGGTCGATGAGTCCGGGCAGACGTGTCCGGCTGGAACGGAGGGCGAAGTTCGCATCGGTGGCCCGAGCGTCCTCGACGGATACCTGGATGCCGGCACGGGTAGTGCGGCGAACCAGAGCTTCCGCGACGGTTGGTTTTACACCGGAGACTACGGATACCGGGATGACAGCGGTTATATTTTCTTGACCGGGCGTGTGCGTGAGCTTATCAACCGTGGGGGTCAGAAAGTCGCCCCGCGCGAAGTGGAAGAGATCCTGCTCGGACATCCGGGTGTGCTGCAGGCGCTTGTGATTGGCGTGCCCGACCCCATATTGGGGGAAGTGGTTCAGGCCCACGTGGTTCCGAGGCGGAGCGGGGGAGGCAGGCTTTTGACGGAGCTCGAGACGCTCTGTGCGCAGCACCTGGGTCCCTACAAGCGTCCCACCCGCATCGTATTGGAAAAACATCTGCCAGCGGGACCGACCGGCAAGCTCCTGCGTCACGTGCTAAAGGCGCAGGTGCTCCAAGCGGTGAGCGAGGGCTGATGGCAGCGTCGCGGCCGCATCGTTATGAGATTGACATGGTCCGGGCCCTGACGATCGTGGGCGTGATGACGGTGCACACGACCTGGTTCACGAACACATCCACGTCGTTTTGGGCCAATATGGTCATGGACTGCCTGCACTACACGCGTGAAGTCTTCCTGTTCATGACCGCCTTCGTGCTTTTCTACAACTACTACCACCGCCCCACGAACTGGCCGCAGTTCTGGAAGAAGCGCTTCCTCCTGGTGGGGGCGCCCTACGTGATCTGGTCGGCGGCCTATCTGCTCTACGGGCAGACGTACACCCCGACGCTTGGCGGCTATCTCTCGAAGCTCGGCTTTGATCTGGTGACCGGAACGGCCTGGTTCCACCTGTACTATTTGCTCATCACCATGCAGATTTATGTCATTATGCCCGTCTTCGTCTGGCTGGTGAAGAAGACCGAGGGCTATCACCTATGGCTGATGAGTGCCGCCGTGCTGGTCGAGGCGGTGATGATGTTCGTCTTCCAGTACGAACCCGCGTGGGTGAATGGATGGTGGGGACCCCTCGGAGCCATCATGCAGTACCGCGGCCAGGTGTTCTTCACCTACGAGGCCTACCTCATGGCGGGCGCCCTGCTGGCGGTCCACCTCGACGAGGTGCATCGCTTCTTAGTGGCGCACCAGCGGGCGCTCGTGCGGGCACTCTTGGCGAGCCTCGCCCTCATGGTGGCCGCCTTCCTATTCTCGGTCGAGGTGCAGCATCAGCCGGTGAGCTTTGGGGCGGCCGTCCTGCAGCCTTTCATGGTGCCCTACGCTCTTCTCGTCATCGCCGGGTCTTATCTTCTGGGGCACAACTGGAACCTCCGGCGAGAGCAGCATCCGCATCTGTCGGCGCTGGTGCTGCTGATTTCCGACCTGTCCTTCGGACTCTATCTTATGCACCCCATGATCTTGGAGGACTACACCCGCCGCTACGGTACCATGCTGGCCGGTCTGCCTGGCATCGTGGCGACTCCGCTCACCCTGGTGGCGGTGGCGGTCACGACCATCATCATCACCCGTCTCATCGGCATGACGCCGGCATCGCCCTGGGTGCTGGGCCGCGCGCCGGTTCCTTTCAAAAAGCGACCGGCCGCGGCGCGAATGCCGTCTGCGGTTCCGTCCGACTCCTCCTCCGCTGGCGCCAGCGCCTGGGCCCCAACCCAGGTGGGCACGAGTCAGGCAGGCAGTACCCGCTAAGCGTGCTCAGGACGGTCGCGCCCAGTCCCTATCTATAACCCCTGATCCGGCGCGTCCCGGTGCGCGCCGGATCGCCCTGCCCCATCCCAAACATGCGTTCCTGATTGACATTCACTGGCCGGGGAACGTAGGATCCGCCCTGTAGCCGTATGTACACATGCTGTAATGAATCTGTACACAGCTTGTACACATTGTGTGGATAACTGGGGGGCGCGTCGTGCAGATCGAGATTCGTGGTCTCGAGCGCCTCTCCCACCGAGAGCGGCAAGTGGTGGCACTCAAGGAGACCGGACTTGGCAACGATGCGGTGGCGCGACGTCTGGGTCTAAGTCCGGCCACGGTGGCGACGCTGTTCAACCGGGCGCGGAGCAAGGGATATCAAGTGGTGCTGGTCATCAGCGGCGACCCCTTGAATGTATTTCCTGCCGACGCGAACGATGACGAGGCAACGGAGGAGTCATGATCGCAACAGCTCTCAGCCGCTATCGCATTCGATGGACCCGCATCGCCTTTCTCGCGGTCGGCATCTATGTGGGCGCGGGCATCTTCACATCGGCCCATCACTGGTGGATCCTGGACCAACAGGCCCATCAGCTGTCTGCCCAGCTGGCCGCAGTCCATCACAACAACATGATCCTGGCCCATGACCTCCGCCAGCTGCACAATCCTGCCGTGCTGCGGCGCATGCTGGCCGGCGAGGCGCCATTACCCAATGCGATCTGGCCCACGCCCTAGCAGAAAGGGAATGGAATGATCTGGGAACCTGTCATTGACGCTGGGGCGGGCGGCCCTCTATAATGGAGTCGCAGCAAAAGCTTATTTGACGGAGGGGCGAACCACCGGTATATGCCAGCCTCGAGTCCGGGTGTCAGCATCCAAGTGGGTCAGATTATAGAGGGAACCGTCACCGGGATCACACGGTTCGGCGCGTTCGTAGCGTTGCCTAATGGTCAGACGGGTCTCGTCCACATATCGGAAGTCGCGGACAGTTATGTCAACGACATTACCGACTATGTACACGAAAACGAGACGGTTCAGGTGAAGGTGTTGTCCACCGATGACCGGGGTAAGGTGGCGCTGTCGATTCGGCAGGCGAAGCCGGGAAGCAGTCCAACCCGACCCGCGCGAGGCGGGGGAGGACCCCGTCGCAGTGCGCCCCCAGCCAGTTTTGAAGATAAGCTGGCCCGTTTCATGAAAGACAGCCAGGACCGGTTGACCGATTTAAAGCGGCATACCGAGAGTCGACGGGGCGGCCGCGGATCCTGATGCCGGGATGGCGGAATAGGCAGACGCAGGGGACTTAAAATCCTCGGGGCGATGAGCTCGTACCGGTTCAAGTCCGGTTCCCGGCACCACTTTAACGCCTCATCCGAGGCGTTTTTTCACGTCCCGGGACGTGCACGGCATGGTTTGAGCCCGCCCCGGTCACTCTAAGCCCAATCCGGGAAACGAGGGATCGAGGGGAGGCATTCACCGTGCCAAGCACGAAACGGCGTCTCAAGCTACTGTCGGCGGCCGCCGGCTTCGCCGTCCTCCTGGGGGGCTGCGGCCTAAGTGCCGGAGGTCCGGCTGGAGGCGGGGCCCGGTCGCCGTCCCATTCAGGCACCCACGCATCGGGAACCCACAAGGGCACCACCGGCACGGCCAAGCATTCGTCGAAGGGGACCGCCAAGAGCGGAGGCGCCCACACCAGTACGGGAGCCGCCGCGGGGACGTTGCCCTGGATGACCTACTCCACCTACGCTCACACCGCGACCTTAAAGCTGGTGGCCGGGTACAATTCGGAACTCGGCGGCCTCAACTACAACGGGTATGGTCGGGGCAAGATGGTGGTGTCGGTCCCAACCGGGTGGAAGGTGACCGTCGACTTCAGCAACCAGGGCCGGCTTCCGCACTCGGTGGCCATCACCCACTCGGCCAGGAGCACCGCGCCCGCATTTCCCGGTGCCGCCCTGCCACCGTCGGAGCTTACCGCTGGCATCGCACCAGGACGCAGCGCGGCCTTCACGTTTACGACGGGAACGCCTGGCACCTACCGCATCGCGTGTCTGGTTCCAGGACATCAGTCGGCCGGTATGTGGGACACATTCATGGTTACGGGGCCTAGCGTCACGCCGTCGGTCAAGACCTAGCCGGCACCGCGAGCGACGGATTGGCCGCAGCGGCCAGCCGGGCCCTCAACTCGGAAGGCCACGGCACGCTCGCGCTCTGGTCTTTGTTAACCAGCACCATCACCGACTCCCCCTGGCATACAACGCTGGTGCCGTCTGGATCGGCGGCCGGCACGACGCGGTGAGCCATGCGGATGGAGGAGCGGCCCACCGAGACGATATCGGTGAGCACGATGAGCTCGTCCGGGAAGTGGGCGGCCTTCAGGTAGTCGGCCCACTGCCGTACCAGCACCAGGTTGAAGGGTCCCTCGGTCCAGGAAATCCCGAACGTCTCGATGTAGCGGGTGCGGGCCTCTTCGAAGTAAATGAAGTAGCTTACCTGACTCACGTGACGATTCATGTCGGTCTCGCAGAACCGGACCCGTATAGGGGTCCGGTGTGACGCCACCCCGGCCACGCGCGCACCTCCCTGTTGCTGCCAGGTCGATTGTAGCAAGAGTCCGGCGCCTCTCGTCACGCGGTGCAAAGGGGGAGGACATGCGGGCGCGACGTCGTGAACTTCGCACCACGCTCGGTGCGCGCCTCGCCGATCAGCTGGCGCGAGGTGCCGGATCGTGGCCGTTCATCCTGATCCAGACCATCTTGTGGGGAACCTGGATCGTGGTGAACCTCACTGTTCAGGTCCGCCGATGGGATCCTTATCCCTTCATCCTCCTGAATCTCGCCCTCTCGTTTCAGGCCGCCTACGCCGCCCCCATCATCATGATGAGTCAGAATCGCCAGGCGCGGCGGGACCGCGACCTCGCGCGCCGAGCCTTCCATCTCGAGCGACGGATGGCGCAGAAGCTTGCTACCGTGCAAGAACAGCTGGACCGGCTGGAATCCCTCCTCTCGTCTCGGGACGGCTCCTTCGGGAACCCCCCCGAAACGGCATCCGCATCTTACCGGTCGGACTCCGGGCCGAACGGTCCCCATTGATCGATGATGTCGCCCGGTTGGAGCCTGTCTGACCCGCATGCGGATGGACATCGCCCCCGGGGGCGGCGCTTGAAGCCTGGGGAAGGCGGATGCTAGGGTGGTAAGGCGAGGGGGCAGGCAAGCTGACACTGCAGGATAGTCTTCCCGAACGTTTGTTGATGGGGCCCGGACCGTCGCCGGTACCGCCCAGTGTGCGTCTGGCGATGGCCAGTCCGGTTCTCGGCCATCTCGATCCGGCGTTTCTGGCCATTATGGACCGTGTTTGTGAGGACCTGCGGTTGACGTTCGGTACGACGAACCGTCTGTCGCTGCCGCTGTCGGGCACCGGCAGTGCGGGCATGGAGGCGGCGGTCGTTAATTTTGTGGAGCCGGGCGATCCGGTCCTGGTCGTGGTGGCCGGGTTGTTCGGACAACGCATGGCGGATGCCGCTGCGCGCCAGGGGGCGCGCGTTGACGTCCTGGAAGTGCCCTGGGGCCACGCCTTCGATCCGGGACAGTTGGAAGCCCGCTTGACGAGCGCCTTCGCTCCCTACCGCACCGTGGCCTTGGTGATGGCCGAGACCTCAACCGGGGTGCTCCAGCCACTGGATGGCCTGCCGGACCTGGTGCACGCCCAGGGCAGCCTGTTGGTGGTCGATGCCGTAACAGCCATTGGAGGTATGCCGGTGGAGGTGGACCGACGCGATCTTGACGTCGTGTTCGCCGGTAGTCAGAAGTGCCTGGCGGTGCCACCCGGTCTGGCTCCCCTGACGGCCGGCGACCGGGCGCTCGAGCGCCTGCGGGCGCGAAAAACCCCCATCCCGAGCTGGTATCTTGACCTGTCCATGCTGGAGCGGTACTGGGGTCAAGAACGTTTCTATCACCACACCGCCCCTATCAGCATGATCTACGCCTTGGCCGAAGGTCTCCGGCTGGTGCGAGAGGAAGGGCTGCCGGCGCGGTTTGCCCGTCATCGGCGTGCTAATGCAGCGATGGCGGCGGGGATCGAGGCGTTGGGGCTTACGGTCGGGGTGGCGGAGGATGTCCGTCTGCCCTCCCTCATCACGGTCGAGATCCCCCCGGAGGTGGACGATGCGGCCGTGCGCGGGCGCCTGCGCGACCAGTTTGACATCGAGATTGGGGGCGGTCTCGGTCCCTTGAAAGGGCGCATCTGGCGCATCGGTACCATGGGCGAGGGCGCGCGTCTAGAGCCGATCCTGCGGGTTCTGGAGGCCCTTGGCACGATTCTCGGGAGGACGGGTGGGGCCGACGCGGCCATAAAAACCTGGGAATCCTGCTCATGAACTGGCTCGTTCTCCTGGCCGGTGGGCGGGGCGAGCGCTTCTGGCCGCTGTCGCGGCGGGCGCATCCGAAGCAGTTCCTGCCGCTTCTCTCGTCACGGAGTCTCCTGCAAGAAACCCGTGAACGGGTGGTGGACCTGTTTTCCCCCGAGCGGGTACTGGTCGTCACAGGCGAAGCGTACGTGGGGTGCGTGCGCGAGCAGCTCCCCGATCTGCGGGCGGATCAGATTCTGGCAGAGCCCGCGGGCCGCGGTACAGCGGCGTCGGTGGCCTGGGCGGCCCAGTCCATCGCGGCTTCCGACCCGGATGCCGTGTTGGCGGTGCTCCCCTCGGATCATGCGGTGGCGCAGCCGAGCCGATTTCAGGAGCGGCTCGGGCGGGCCCTCGAGCACGCGGCCGCCCATGGGGAGATGACCCTCTTTGGCATCGTCCCCGATCGGCCGGATACAGGCTTCGGCTACATCGAAATCGCCAGCGCGCCGGGCGACGGCGCGTCACGCGTCGTCCGCTTCGTCGAGAAGCCGGACACCGGCGAGGCGGTGCGGATGGTAGAGAGCGGACGGTTTCTCTGGAACTCCGGCATGTTCATGCTGCCGCTGCCGGCCCTGGAGGAGGCATTCCTTCGCTTCATGCCTAGGTGCTGGGAAGCCTCGGGGGAGCTTCTGGCCTCCGGTTCGGTAGGGCCATTCCTCGAGCTCGACTCCGTGTCCCTCGACGTCGGCATCATGGAGCGGATGGCCGAACTTGCGGTGTTCGCCCTCAACGTCGGATGGGATGATGTGGGAAGTTTCGAGGCGGTGGCGCGCCTTCAAAAAGGTCGGGCCACGGAGGGGGTCGTGTTGGAAGACAGCCGGGACGTGGTGGTCCTGGGTGATGAGGGACCCCTGGTAGCCGGGATCGGACTGCAGGGGCTTGTCATCGTGCGCACGCCCGACGCGGTTCTCATTCTGCCGCCGGAGCATGCCCAGAGCGTGCGGACCATCGTAAGACGTCTGCAGGCGGCAGGGCGTCCCGACCTTCTCTGACGGGCAAGCCAGAAGGGAGTGTCTCCAGGATGGCCGCCAGTACCATCACCCGGGCAGTGATTCCGGCTGCAGGCGCCGGAACCCGGCTCCTACCGGCAACCAAGGTGGTCCCGAAAGAATTGATGCCCCTCATCGACCGCCCCGTGATTCAGTGGGCGGTCGAGGAAGCCATAGCAAGCGGCGTGAATGACCTACTCATCGTGACGAGCCGCGGAAAGTCCCTGATTGCCGACCATTTTGACCGGCATGAGGAGCTTGAACATCTGCTGGAACGCCGGCAAAAGGAGCGGGAGCTGGAGGCCGTCCGCTCTGTGGGTGAGGGCGCCCGTTTTCACTACACGCGCCAGGCAGAGCCGCTCGGGCTCGGCCACGCCGTGTTGCAGGGGGCTGCTCACATCGGGCATCATCCCTTCGGCGTGCTCCTGCCCGACGACGTGATGGTGGGATCGCAGCCCGTCTTGGGGCAGCTGGCGGCCCACTTGCAGCCGGGGGTCTGTGTGGTGGCGGCTATACCGGTTCCGCGCGCCGAGGCGTCGCGTTACGGCATCGCGAGTGGCCGCATGCAGGACGGGGTCATGCAGGTCGAGCATCTTGTCGAAAAACCGCCGCCGGGGAAGGTGACCACGGACCCCGCCTGGGCAGTCATGGGTCGCTACGTGCTGGACGGGGGAATTTTCGATGTGTTGGCGGGCCTGCCGCCGGGGGCGGGTGGGGAGATCCAGTTGACCGATGCCCTGGCGGAGCGTGCCCGGGAGGGCCGGCTGCTAGCCGTGGCGTTTGAGGGTAGGCGCTATGATGTCGGCGACCAGCTGGGGTATGTGAAGGCGGTGGTGAGGGCAGCGCTTGACCGTCCTGACCTGGCCCCGGCCGTGTCCCGCTATCTTCGCGATCTGATGGAGTCGGATCGCTGGTAATGGGCGGCGTCTATCATTCGTCGGCCGCGTTGTTCCGGGCAGAGATGGCGATTCTGTCGCACGTATCCTGGGTACTGGTGCCGCTCACGCTCCTCATGGGCGTGGTGGCACTCGGACAGTACCTGAGACGGGCGCCCACGGTCTCCGGCCGATATCTCCACGCCACGCTGGTGCTCTTCTTGTGGTTGATGGCCTTCGGCGCTTTTTACTACGTGAACACTAATCCGAGCCTGGCCCACACGGGGGCGGCGAGCTGGTTTTTGGACCTGGCCGGGGCCTCGTTGGTGGGGGGCAGCCTCTTTGGGCTGACCCTGCGCCATGTAAAGCAGGGGCCGGGCCCCACGGCCCGCACGATTGTCGGCCACTGGTTCTTTGCCGCCGCCACCTCCGTCTTCCTGCTGGCAGCACTCTGGCCATACCGGTAGGGGCTCCGTACGATGCGGCCCTTCGACCGTCCGGCCAAGGGGCTCCGTGCCAAAGTCCCTCCGCGGAGAGCCCGCGCTGGATCGGGAGTCCCGACAACCTCACGATCCCGCATCGTGCGGGCATTGGCGCGCGTACGACCGTTTTTCGCCGTTCATGCTGCAGCCGGGTTAAGCCCTACCGGGGAGGAATGGCCGGCCAGGATCCGGTCTTGAGTGATCGTTCTTCGGACCAGGCCTGTTCCCAGAACAGCCACTCGTAGCGGGAGCTGGCGTAGAACGCGCGCACCGCCTCCCCGTGATCGGAAGCCGCCGCCCGGGCGCCCGCCTCCTCCGCCATCGCCAGCGCTTCCGTGACCGACTGCCCGTACGCATCGCCGGCGTACGTGGCGATCCAGTCCCGGTAGGGTGTGTAGTCTGGAGTCGCGTCCTGGAGCCGGAGTCCCACTTCGCGATAGATCCAATAGCAGGGCAGGACCGCCGCGACGAGAACTGGGTACGTGCGGTCATAGGCGGTGCGGACGAGGTGGTCGGCATACGCCGCCGTCACCGGACCGGGGGTGGTGTCGGCCAGGGTAGCGGGATCGAGTCCCAGGGTAGGGGCGAGTTCCCGGTGCAATTCCTGCTCCACCGTGTGCACCGTCTCGGCATGGGCGAGCCATGTGCGTTCGTGATGCCGGTACGGACTCTTGACGGCCAGCATGGCCAGCACGCGGCTGAAGTCCTTCAGGTAGGCGGCATCCTGTCCCACAAAGTAGCGAAAGGCGGAAGGAGGCAGGGAGCCGTCGGCCAGTCCCAGAATGTACGGGTGGGTGTAGACAGCTTCCCATATAGGGAGCGCAGGCGCGCGGAGCTCATCGGTCCACATAAGGTCCTCCCTCTACAAATTAAAGATGGGAACCCGAGAGAAGCCCACGCACGGCCTGCTCCGGGTCACGGGCGGTCGTCACGGCGTGGATGACGGCGAGACCGCGGACCCCGGTCTCCCATACCCCGCGCGCGTTTCCGGGCTCGATGCCCCCGATGGCGACGGGAACGATGGACCGCGGGAGCGCGCGCACCAGAGCCCTCATGCCCGAAAGGCCGAGGGGCTCTCCCGCATCTGCCTTCGACGGCGTGACAAAAACCGGCCCGATGCCAACGTAGTCGGGCTGAAGTGCTGCCACGGCGCGGACCTCCGCCGCATTTCCGGCCGAGGCACCGAGGATGAGGCCGGGAGCGATCTGCCGGGCGATGTGAAGGGGCATGTCGTCCTGACCGAGATGCACACCGTCAGCCCCGGACGCGAGCGCCCAGTCCACGCGGTCGTTAATGATGAGGGTGAGGCGCCCCGCCGTGCGGGCCCGTACGGACCCGATGTACTGGAGCGCCGCACGGGTCGATCCCTGTTTGATGCGCACCTGTACGACCGTGGCGCCGCCCCTTATGATCGCGTCCAGAAAGGCCGGCAGTCCATCTTCCGGCACGCGATCGGGATCAATCAGCACGTGCAGCCCCTCTACCGCCACGGCGTCATCCCCCACTGGTGGTTCAGGGGGCCGTGACCATGCCCCAGTCCGGGCGCCTGTCTAAGGGCCCCTGCCACATAGCCCTCGGCCAGTCCGACCGCTTCCGGTACGGAAAGCCCGCGCGCCAAGCCTACCGCGATCGCGCTGGAGAGGGTGCAGCCGGTCCCGTGGGTGTGGGGGGTGTCGATCCGTTCCACAACGAAGCTCTGTTCCACGGGGCCGACGAGGTGATCGCGAATCTCCCGTCCCTGGCCATGCCCGCCCTTGATGAGGGCCCATCGTGCCCCGAGGGCGCGCAGGCGCCGCCCCGCCTCGATGCGGCTCTCCTCCGAGTCGAGCGACAGACCCGTCAACGCCTGTGCTTCCGGCAGGTTCGGGGTCACGACATGGGCACGGGGCACGAGGTGTGACAGCAACGCCGCCTCGGCAGACGGCTCCAATAGGGAGTGGCCGCCCTTGGCCCGCATGACCGGGTCCAGCACCACCGGCACACCAGCGACGGAGTCCAGCACTTCGGCCACCGTCTCGATGATTTCGGTGTTGAACAGCATGCCGATCTTGATGGCATCGGCGCCCAGATCCTCCAGCACCATCGACAATTGGTCGCGGACGGCCTGCGGAGGAAGAGCCCACACGCCACCCACCCGAAGCGTGTTCTGGGCGGTCACGGCGGTCACCACCGACATCCCGTAGGCACCGAGAGCCTGAAAGGTTTTGAGGTCGGCCTGGATACCGGCTCCTCCCCCGGAATCGGACCCCGCGACCGTTAAGAGTCTCAGCATGTTGCACACCTCCCCCCGAAACGCAATCGGTTCTCACGTTAACATCCTGATTCGGGTCTGTACACGAAGCTGTTGCTGTCAGGCTGTGTCGGTCGATTGTGCGGGTCTCCGTCAAGCGTCGGCATGAATCATCGGGACAAGCTGGTATCGTGGGCGCGTCACCATCGGCAGTTTGGGGGGAGCGCCTTGACGGATCGCGCGCTTCCCCGACTCCGTGCCTCCTGGGCCCTCCTCGAAGACCGCGCCGCTCCGTGGGCGGGCCTCCTGGTGCTCGGGCTGGTACTGGGACAGGCCACCTTCTATCACCGTCCCGCGCCGTTCGCCTGGGGCATGCTGGTCGTCGTGTGGTCGGTTGACCGCCGGGACTATGGGTCCGCCCTCCTGGGGGCGGTGGCGGGCACCTTGATCGGCACCGGGCTTCTGCCGGCGCTGCTATTGGGTCTCTTGGGTATGGCCCTGATGGCGCTTGGCAACTGGCGTTTCCGCCCTCCCCTGGCGATTCTTTTGGGCCTCCTGGGATCCCTCGGACTTCTGTCGGTGGCGATGCCGTGGTCGTTGGCGGCCTCCCCTCTGGCCCTTCTCGCAGCGGGCGTGGGCGGAGCTACGGTGTGGCTCGGGCTTCGCGCCTGGCAGTATGTGGCCGAACCGCACCCCCGTCGCGAGCCGCTGGGGACGACGCTGGCACTTTTCTCCTTCGCGGCGCTGGTAGCGGGCATGGAGGCGATCCACGTCGGCTGGTGGTGGCCGGGCCTCACACTCGGGGCGCTGGTGGTTCAAGTGGGAGCGGTGCTGGCTGGACCGGCGGGCGGCGCGCTCGCCGGGGCCACCTTGGGCGTGATCAGCGCGGTGGCGGGCGGGGGACTGGCCGACGTGGGGCTGCTCGTGGTGGCCGGCTTCGGTGCGGGTGTGGCCGGGCGGTCTCACTGGCGCTGGAGTGGAGTCGGGCTTTTGGTGGGATTCGCGGCTTACGCCCTCTACCTGAATACGCCGGCACGGCTCACCCCGCTGGCTCTGTCCCTCCTGGTTGGGGTCGCGCTGTTCAGCGTCCTGCCAAACGCCGTGTTTGGGATCCTGGAGGCGTGGCTCAGGCCCTTGGCCGATGCGGGATTGGGGCAGGCACGGAATCGCCTGCCCAAAGTGGCGGAGGTGCTGGAAGAAATGACGGGGGTGCTGACGTGGCCGGACGATGACCGTCGGGATCCGAGTCCGGTTGAGCGCGTGGTTCGTGACGTTTGCCGACGTTGCTCGCTGTATCGGCGATGTTGGGAGGACGACTTCTATCGCTCATATCGGGCGGTGCAGGACGAGATCAAGCGGGCGGAGGGGCGTCCGGTTAGCCCCGAGGATCTCGGCGCCTATCTCGATGAGGTCTGCATCAAGCCAGAACGGGTCGCATTGAGCATCAACGCTATCGCGGATCGCAACGCGCGCGCCGCCCGCCACCACGAGGAGGCGACCGAAATCCGCAGCACGATGCACGCGCACCTGAAGAGTCTATCGGCGCTGGTGGCGGACATGGCGGAAGATCTGGCGCGGGCCCCGGCCGTACGCCCCGCGGGACCACGTCTCCGGGTGACGGCGGCGGCGGCCAAACGGCCCCGCCCAGGAGGTCAGGTGAGCGGCGATACGGTCCTCATCGAGGAGATCACAGACGGGCGGATCGTGGTGGGACTTTCGGACGGTATGGGCATGGGTCCCGATGCCGCCCTCGAATCGGGAGCGGCCGTAAACCTCCTCACCGAGGTACTGCGGCGCGGCTTCTCGCAGACGCTGGCCGTCCGGGTCGTCAACACCGCCCTCGTGTTTCGTTCGAGCGAGGAGCGGTTTGCGACCATGGATCTGACCCTCTTGGACCTCGACGGCTACCGCGCCGAACTCCTGAAACTCGCGGCGCCGCCCACTTTCTGGCGGCGGAAGAATCATGTCGACGTGATCCGGGTCGAAGCGCTCCCGATCGGTATCCTGCGTGAAGTCCGCCAAGAGCCCGTTTATCATAGTATCGAGCCCGGAGACGTCGTGGCCATGGTGACGGACGGGGCGCTCGGGCCGCCCGACAGCCCCGGTGAGGAGACCTTCTCCGAGCTTTTCCGGACGATTCCCGTGACGCGAGCCGACGTGATGGCTGAAAGTCTCCTGCACCTCATGGAGGAGCGACTCGGATCGGGGCCCGACGACGCGGCCGTGCTGGTGGCGATCGTGGCAGGTTCGCAGGCGCGGGTGCCGGTGCGGGTTGATGACCAAATCATTGGTGAATGGCGGCGGGTGACGCGCTGACCGCCGCCGGGGAAGGTGGGGCGATGGCGCGGCATCCGCTTATCGACCGGTTCTTGGCCGACATGGAGCACACCATGCTCTTGCCGCCGGGCGCTGCCCTCACCGTTGGGGTATCGGGCGGGGGCGATTCCATGGCGCTCCTGGCCCTCTTGCGCGAGGGAGTTCCCCGATTCCGGTGGGACGTCACCGCGGTGCACGTGAATCACGGACTCCGTCTCGATGCATCCGCGGACGAGGAGTTCGTGCGACGCTGGTGCGAGGGGGCCTCCGTGCGCTTTGACGCCGTCCGAGTGGCGGTGGCTCCGGGCCAGGGACGCTCGCTCGAGATGGCGGCCCGCGATGCGCGGCGGCACGCGCTGGTGGAGAAGGCCCGGGCGCGAGACGCGCTATTGGTTCTCGGTCATCAGGCAGACGACCAGGCGGAGACCGTGCTGTTTCGGATTCTCCGTGGGACGGGTGTGGGCGGCCTCGCGGCCATGCGGCCGCGGGTGGGCCGGATCGTGCGCCCGCTCCTTTCGTATCGCCGTGAGAATTTGCGAGACATGCTCACGGCCCTCGCCATTCCCTGGCGAGATGATGCCAGCAACGAGGATCGGGAAATCGTCCGCAACCGTATCCGGCACGAGCTCTTGCCGCACCTGGCGGAAACCTACAACCCCCGCATCACGGAGGCGCTGATTCGTCTCTCGCGCGCCGCTCGGGCGCTGGACGATTGGGCAGCGGCGGAAGCTTGGAGCTGGTGCGAGGAACATCTGCTGCCGCTCGCTGATGACGGGGGTCTCCGACTTTCCACGTTCATGGAGCTCCCGGAGGGGCTCGGGCGGCAGGTCCTGCGGATGGCGGCCCTGCGTCTTCAGATGCGCGTCACCGAAGAGCAGCTCGACCGGGCGATCACGGGAGAGGCGGTGTGGCCCGGACACCATCGGGTCACCCGTGAGGGCGAGGACCTCGTCATCAGGCGAAGATCCCGGCCGGTATCCTGGCCGGATGACGCAGCGGTACCCCTCTGGCCGGGGAAGGTGGCCCTGCCGGTGGGCTGTCTCGTGACCGCCAAGGATGGGCCAGGACCGCTTCGGCTGAAAGTGTCCGCCCACGTCGACGAGCTCCGTGTACGGGGATGGCGGCCCGGAGACCGAATCCGGAAGCCGGCTGGCCACCGTAAGCTGCAGGACGTCTTTGTCGATGCCAAAGTTCCGCGGGCGCTGAGGTCTGCGTGGCCGGTGCTGGTCGACCGCGCGGACTCCGTGGTGATGGTCCCGGGACTTGCGATCGACGCCAGGTGGTGTGCGCAAAGAGGTGAGCCTGGCTGGTCGGTGTGCTGGGAGCGTGACCCCGCCTAGGGCCCGCCAAGCGTTCGGTCAGGCAAGGAGGATTGGGTGGACACGGACGTGGTCGTCGTAGGGCTCGGCGCAATGGGTACGGCCGCGGCCCTCGCCTTCGCACGCGCGGGGGCTCGCGTGATCGGATTGGAAGCAGAGCCGGTGGTCGGTCATGCCGTGGGGTCATCGCACGGTGAGTCCCGTATCATCCGGCAGGCATATTTTGAAGATCCCGCGTATGTGCCGCTGGTGCAGGAGGCCTGGGACGGGTGGCAGAAGCTTGAGCGGGACACGGGCGCATCCTTGCTCACTCGCACGGGCGGACTCATGATCGGACGGCCGGAGGCAGACGTGGTGGCGGGCAGTGTGCGAAGCGCCCGGCTCCACGGGCTGTCGCACGAGCTCCTGTCGGCGAACGAGGCACGCCGGCGCTTTGGACAGTTTCGGTGGCGTGACGACGAGCTCGCCGTCTTCGAACCGATGGCCGGTGTCTTGCGGCCCGAGGTCGGGGTGCGCCTCGCCGCAGATGAGGCGCGTGCAAAAGGCGCGGACCTGCGATGGGGCCGGCGTGTCACGGGTATCACATCCGACGGGCGAGGGGTCCGGGTCGTATGCAGCGATGGCGGAGCTGTGCGGGCGTCGTGGGCCGTGCTAGCGGTGGGGGCGTGGTCCAACGCGTACCTGGGAGATCGTTTGAAGCTTCAGGTCGAGCGCCAGGTACAGCTTTGGTTTCCTTGGGAGCATGCCGGGCGTTGTACGCCCGCCACATCCCCCGTTTTCATCCACGAGGCGCCCGGAGGGGGTCAGTACTACGGCTTTCCGAGTTTGGACGGACAGACCATGAAAGTGGCGCGCCATCATGGCGGGCAGGTGACCGAGCCCGACCGCCTCGCGCGCGGTTTGGAGGAGGATGACTGGCGGCCGCTCCTGGACGAGGCGCGGGAACTCGTGCCGGGACTCCGGAATGGGCCGCCCACGCGGGCAGCCGTCTGCATGTACACGAACTCGCCCGACGGCCACTTTATCGTGGGTCGGCATCCGGAGCGGGCACAGATCGTCGTGCTGGCCGGCTTTTCCGGTCACGGGTTCAAGTTCGCGCCCGCCATTGGCCGCTTGGCTCGCGATCTCGTGTTGGGCGGCGCCGCTCCCCTCCCGCTGTTTGACCCGGCGCGCTTTATGTGACGGCCGGGAGATCAGCTGCGAACGCCGGCCTCATACACCTGTACGCCTAATATGGCCAGGATGAGCACATGAAGCGTGGAGCACCAGATGCAGATATGGTGCAGCACATCGAATTCCACGAAAACGAGATAGATGACCACGATGGCGCCGGCGATGCTCCAGGCCATCAAGTAGGATCGTATCCGCTCCGATTGCCGTGACATGAGAACGAGGGCGCCCGTCACGAGAAACCAGAACAGGCCCCAGAGGGGAACGGGGATGCCCAGCACGACCGACTCCGGGCTCGTCAGCACGTTCTCACAGTTGATAAGCCCATGAGCCTGGCTTCCGAGACAGTAGAGCGGTACCCCCGTGTCATAGTGGAGCACGGTCAGATAAGCCGCAATGACGATACCCACGGCACTCATGAGGAGGAGGGCGAAACGCCGTGCCGTCATGGCACGCCCGGCAGGATGCTCTCCGCCGTGGAGATGCTGCTCTGGTCGCACACGGACGCGGGCCGGTTGCCGTCGGAGCGGCAGATGGCCGCGGTGAATTCGTTAGCGTTGGCCAGAATCGCGTCGGCGATAGCGCCCTGGCCGGAATGCACATCGCCTAAAATGGCGGACCAGCTGGCCCCGGTCAGGACGCCGGGAGAATAGGGCGCCGAAATCCACAGATAGTGTCCACCGATTAGGATGAAGGGAATCGGATACGTACCTGCCTGGGTGGTGGCGGGTACGTAGGGCGGGACGTCATACCGCTTCAACATGGCGGCCTGATAAGCGGTGAGCCGCTGTACAGGTACGCCCTGACGGTTGTACTCTTCCACCAGCTGTGCCGAGATGTAGCGGCTGTGGTAGGTCGCGCCGCGATACGACATGGTCGGCGTATTCGGGAAAACATCGGTGGGAGACGAATGCATGTACTTCAAGCCCGAAAAGCTGCCAAAGCGGGATAGCGCGATCGTGAGCGCCCAGCGGGTGGCGGCGCAGAACGGGCAGTACTCTCCGCCGATATAAAGGACCGTGGGGGCATGCAGCGCCATCGGGCGGGCCACCGCGGGCTGGGTGGACTGCTGGATGCCGACCGGATTCCAGGTCGACGCCGGAATCGTCGTCAGCTCCGTGACGATCGAGGCGGGAATGGGTTTACCGTTGTCGGCCGATACCGTGGGGCTGGTGGAAAGGGCCGAGAAGGCGATCACCACGACCACCGCCACCAGAATACCTGCGAAGACCCAGGCCACGAGCGGTACCTGAAAGCCGCGATATTTGTCTTTGTAGCTTGCGGATCCACCTGGCTTGCGGCCAGACTTCTTGCCGCTCTTTTCCAATGTCGCCGCCTCCTGTTGCGTCCTTCCCATCCCCGGTTCCTCTGTCTCGCGACCAACCGATGGGGGCTCACATGTCGACCTATTGTAGCGCCTGTCTGTTAAGGGGAAAACTGAGACCAGGCTTGGAATGAGGTTCACTCCCGGACCGGGAAGTTCTCTGTGCTATAATGAAGCGCTTTTTTGGCGGCTCGCTTGCGAAAGGGGAGACCCATGACCGGTCGTTGGCTTCGAGGCGTGGTCACCATTGTGCTCGTGGTGCTGTTTGTGGCCACGCTGATGGAGCTCCTAAACAGCCAGAGCACCCCCGTGCAGACTAAGCCCTTGAGTCAGGTCATGACCTTGGCGAAGAAACACCAGGTCGCGTCCGCCCAGGTTAATCCGCAGAACGACCAGATTACCGTGACGCTCACGAACGGGAGCCACTTCAACGCGGTGTATCCGACGAGCGCCACGAACTTTTGGGCTCTCGAACTGATGAAGTACGGCGTCCAGCCGGTCACGGTGCTGAAGCCCGCCACCACGTCCTTCTGGCTGAGCCTAGCCGGCAACTTCCTGCCCCTCTTGCTGGTGGCGGGGCTCCTGTATGTGCTGTTCAGTCAGACACAGGGCGGCGGTAACCGGGTCATGCAGTTTGGAAAAAGTCGGGCCCGGCTCCATACGGATGATCGTCGGCGCGTCACCTTCGACGATGTGGCAGGGGTGGAAGAAGAGAAGCAGGAACTCATGGAGATCGTGGACTTCCTGCGCTATCCGAAGAAATACTTGGAGCTTGGCGCACGCATTCCCAAGGGGGTGCTGCTGTTCGGAGAGCCAGGCACCGGCAAGACCCTTTTGGCGCGGGCGGTGGCCGGCGAGGCGGGGGTGCCGTTCTTCTCCGACAGTGGGTCGGACTTCGTCGAGATGTTTGTCGGAGTGGGCGCATCGCGTGTGCGCGATTTGTTTGACCAGGCCAAGAAAAACGCACCCTGCATCGTCTTCATTGACGAGATTGATGCGGTCGGACGCATGCGCGGCGCTGGCTACGGAGGTGGCCACGACGAGCGTGAGCAGACGCTGAACCAACTCCTCGTGGAGATGGACGGCTTTGGCGTGAACGAAGGCATCATCGTCATTGCGGCTACCAACCGGCCCGACGTGCTTGACCCGGCGCTCCTCCGGCCGGGCCGCTTTGACCGGCAGATTGTTGTGCATCGGCCCGACGTCAAGGGCCGCGTGGCGATCCTCGAGGTGCACACCCGCGGCAAGCCGCTCGACAAGGATGTCGTCCTCCACACGATTGCCAAGCGCACGCCGGGATTCACCGGTGCGGACCTGGCCAACCTGGCCAACGAGGCCGCCCTCCTGGCCGCACGCGAGCGCGCCAAGCGGATCCATATGAAGCACTTCGAAGAGGCGACCGAACGCGTGATGGCCGGACCCCAAAAGAAGTCCCGCGTCATCAGCGAGAAGGAGAAGCGGACCGTGGCCTTCCACGAGTCCGGGCATACGCTGGTCGGCATGCTGACCGCACACGGCGATCCCGTCCACAAGGTGACCATCGTGCCGCGCGGGATGGCGATGGGCTATACAATGCCCCTGCCGGAGGAGGATCGCTATCTCATCACGCGCGACGAGATGTTGGATCAGGTGTGCATGTCCCTCGGTGGCCGCGCGGCCGAGGAGCTCGTGTTTGGCGAGATTTCGACCGGAGCCCAGGATGACCTGGAGAAGTCAACCAAGCTGGTACGCCGCATGATCACCGAATACGGCATGTCCGATGAGCTCGGGCCGATGACGTATGGTACCCGCCATGACCAGGTGTTCTTGGGGCGCGACCTGATGCGTGATCGGGATTACAGCGAAGAGGTGGCCTCGGCCATCGATCGCGAGGTGCGTCACATCGTGATGCAGCAGTACGACCGCGCCAAGAGCATCCTGCGCAATCACCGCGACGTGCTGAACCGGATGGCTCAGGCCCTGGTGGAGAAGGAAACCCTCGCAGCCGAGGAGATCCTGGCCCTCGTGGGTCCGGCCGAGCGGGCGAGCTGATTCGCCGCTCGCCCGTGCCGCGTTCCGGGGAAGACTGAGCCCGAGGGGGGAGCCTGTGTTCGCCGGTTCCGCACATGACGGGGTATCGGTATACGTGTACCCGACCGATCGCTTCAAGACCCTCTCGCTCTACGCCTGCTGGGTGGGGGAACTCGACGCCGCCACGGCGGCGCCGAACGCTCTCGTTGCGTATTGCCTACGGCGGGGAACCAGGGACTGGCCTACGTTTACCGCCATGCAGGCCCATCTGGAGGAGCTTTACGGAGCATCTTTCCGGGCCGATGTCGGCAAGCTCGGCGAGCATCAACTCCTCTCCTTTCGTCTCGAGATCCCGGACGGGCGATACCTGCCCGGCCATCCGGACACATTGGGGGCCGGCCTCGATTTCCTACAAGCGGTCATGCAGTCGCCGCACCTCACCGTGGCGGGAGAGTTCCCCGACGACGTCGTGGGGCAGGAAAAGGACCTCTTGCGGCGCCAGATTGAAGGCCTCATCAACGATAAGGCGCAATATGCGGTCCTGCGCTGCATTGAGGCCATGGCGGACGGGGCCAAATTTGGCGTACCGCGGTACGGCCGGGTGGAGGATCTGGACGGCATCGACCAGCAGACCGTAGCGGCCCGTTGGCGGGAGGGTCGCAGACGCTGGCCGCTCCTGGTGTTTGGTGTCGGCGCGATAGATGCGGCCGACTTCGAAGCGGCCGTGCGCGATCGCTTCCAGGGGCCCGAAAGGGCCCGGTCGCTTCGGCCGTCCAAGCCGTTTACGGCTACGCATGAGGGGCGTCTTTTGGTGGATGAGGAGGATGTGCGGCAGGGGAAGCTCCACCTTGGTCTCGCGACCGGGGTGCGGCTGCCAGATGCCGACTATCCCGCTCTCATGATGTACACCGGGGTGCTGGGAAGCTTCCCGCACTCGAAACTGTTTGTGAATGTCCGCGAGAAGGCGAGCCTCGCCTACTACGCCTACGCGCGGGTGGACGCGGCCCTGGGGCTCATGATGATTGGCGCCGGCATCGAGTTCTCGAACTTCCGCTCCGCGCTCGATATCATACGCCGTCAGCTCGACGACATGCGCGAAGGGCGGATAAGTGAGGACGAGATGGCGTTCACGCTCGAAAGCTTCACGAACGAGCTCAAGGCTGAGGCAGACTCCCCGTCGGCCCTGATTGGCCGGGAGTTGGAGCGGCGGCTTTTGGGCGGCGGCCCCACCAGCGAGGAACTGGAAGAGAGCCTGGCGCGGGTGACCCGTGATGACGTGGAGAGGATTGCTGCGCAGGTGGACCTGGACCTCATCTACTTTCTCACCGCGCGTGGGGAGGTGCCGGCGTATGCGTGAGACCGAACCCCTCATACAAGAGACGCTGGTCACCGAGGAGTTGCCCTCGGGCTTGCGGGTGTCGGTCATTCCCCGTCGCGGACAGCGCCGAACCTACGCGACTTTCGCGACCTACTACGGGTCCATTGACAGCCATTTCCGGTTGCCGGAATCGGGCCAGACAGTAGATGTGCCGGACGGCATTGCCCATTTTCTGGAGCACAAACTGTTCGAGAAGCCGGACGGCGACGTCATGTCCGATTTCAGTCGGCTCGGTGCCAGCACCAATGCCTATACCGAGTACCTCACAACCACGTATTTGTTCTCGACGACCGAGCACCGTGAAAAGTGTCTGGAGATCCTCCTGAATTTCGTCCAGGACCCTTACTTCACGCCCGAGAATGTGGAGAAGGAAAAGGGCATCATCGAGCAGGAGATCCGGATGTACCTTGATATGCCCGGAGATCGCCTGCACTCAAATCTGATGCGGGCGCTGTACGTTCGCCATCCGGTGCGGCTCGACATTGCGGGATCGGTGGAATCGATCCGTCAGATTACACCCGAGGAGCTTTACCAGTGCTACCGCACGTTTTACCATCCGTCCAACATGTGGGTGTTTGTGGACGGCGACGTCGATCCCGACCGCGTCATTGCCGCGGTCTTTGAAAACCAGGCGGGCCGAGACTACAAGCGCCAGCCGCCGATCCCGCGCATCCTGCCGGAAGAGCCGCCGACCATTCATCAGGAGCGTATCGCCCAGCGCATGCCCGTAGCACTTCCCATGCTGGCCATCGGTTACAAAGATCCGGTAGAGAACCTTAGCGGCCCAGCACTGGCGCGCCGTGAGCTCGTGACCGACCTCATGTGGAGTCTCGCGATCGGACGGTCGTCGGCGCTCTTTTTTGAGCTTTACGAAGCCGGCCTCATCAACGACCGCTTCGGTGCGCAGTTCGAGGCTGCTCCCAGCTATGCGTACTCTGTCCTGAGCGGCGAAACCCGGGATCCGGACGCGCTTCTCGAACGCATCGAACGGGGGCTGCAAAAGGTCCACTTTGACGAGAAGGCCCTCGAACGCCACAAGCGTCGTCATCGCGGACAGTATCTGGCCCTCTTCAACAACCCGGGTCAGCTCGCCTATGCCCACAACAGCTTTTACGTGCGGCAGGTAGACCTCTTTCATTACTTGGAAGACCTGGACGGCATTACGCTTGCCGCGATCGAAGAGCGATTTCACGAGCACGTACGCGCGGACCGGCGGGCGCTCTCGTTGATTGAACCGGAGGATGCGAAGCGGTGAGCATGGCCGGGTCCATTGACGGCGAGCATCTCACCATCGATGACGTGGTCGCCATTGCCTGCCAGCGGGCGCCTGTTCCTGCCATCGCACCTACGGCTATCTACCGCATGGCCCAAAGCCGCCAGGTAGTCGAGCGCGCGGTCCAGGAAGATCGGCCGGCCTATGGCATCACCACCGGGTTCGGCCGCTTTCAAGACGTAGCCATTCCGGCCGAAAGCCGACGTGAGCTCCAAAAGAACCTCCTCCGCAGTCACGCCGCCGGCGTCGGCCCGCTGCTGCCGGCGGAGGTGGTGCGCGCCATGCTGCTGTTGCGGGCCAACGCCCTCGCCAAGGGCTATTCGGGCGTGCGTGCGATCGTGGTTGAGCGCCTGCTGGATTTTCTCCGGCACGATCTCCTGCCGGTAATCCCGAGCCGCGGCTCGGTGGGGGCGAGCGGAGATCTGGCGCCGCTTGCCCATCTGGCCCTGGCGCTTTTGGGCGAGGGAGACGTCTTCTACCGTAAAGAACGCCTGTCAGCTCGCGAAGCGCTCCGGCAGGCCGGCCTCGATCCTCTGGAGCTAGAGGCGAAGGAGGGTCTCGCGCTCATCAACGGCACCCAGATGATGACGGCCTACGGGACGCTTTTGATTGCTCGGGCACGACATCTCGCCGACGTGGCTGATATGGCCGCGGCGCTGTCGGTGGACGTGCTGCGCGGCATCCCGGATGCCTTTGCGGCCGAGGTGGCCGCGGTCCGCCCCCATCCCGGCCACGCTCTCGTCGCCTCCCACCTGCGGAGCGCTCTCTCCGGCAGCCGGCTTACGACCCGCCCCGGCCAGATCCGGGTACAGGATGCTTATTCCTTGCGCTGCACGCCGCAGGTACATGGTGCGGCCCGGGATGCGCTCTACCACGTGGCCGAGGTGGTGACGCGCGAGCTGAATGCGGCGACGGACAACCCGCTCATCTTCGCCGAACAGGACCAGGTGGTGTCGGCCGGCAATTTCCATGGGGAGCCCCTGGCGCTCGCGCTTGACTACCTCGGAATCGCATTGGCGGAGTGGGCCAGCATCAGCGAGCGCCGGCTCGAGCGGATGGTGAATCCGGCGCTCTCTGGTCTTCCGGCCTTTCTCATCGAGGAGGGCGGCCTTCATTCCGGTCTCATGCTGGCGCAGTACACGGCCGCCGCCCTGGTATCGGAGAATAAGGTGCTGGCCCACCCGGCAAGCGTCGACTCCATCCCCACTTCGGCCAATCAGGAGGACCACGTCTCCATGGGGTCAGTCAGCGCGGAGAAGGCGTGGCGCATTCAGGCCAACGTCGAGTACGTGCTGGCGGCCGAGCTCATCGCCGGAGCGCAGGCGGCGGACATCGTGGGCGCAGACAAGCTTGGTGCGGGAACGGCGCGGGCCTATAGGTTCGTGCGCGAGAGCGTGAGCTTTCGCGACCGCGACCGGCCGCCCGGGGTCGAAATTGAAGCCGTCGCGGCACGTCTGCGGGAAGGTGACTTTCCTCGCATCTTTGCCGATTCGTGATATGCGGCCTCTTTTATCAGCCCGGTGACGGTTCGCCTGTCAGTGGGCCGCGAGCGATGCCGGGAGCGGCGTCGCCATGACGGTGGCCAGGTGTTCCATCATCACGTTGGCGCCCGTCACCACGGCGACGACCGGTCCATCGCCCGGAACCTCTCCCCGTAAGAGCGCCGCCACCCCCGCCGCGCCGGACGGTTCCGCCAGGACCCGTTCGCGCTCCAGGAGGAGCCGCATGGCGACAAACAATTCGTGATCCTCCAGACGCACGAGGACCCGTGCGGCCGCACCGACGATAGCGAGGGTCCTGTCTGTCACGGTGCCGGGGGCGAGCCCGTCCGCCATCGTATCCACATGGTCCAGCGTGACGACCCGATGCTCGGCGATGGAGCGAAGCATGGCATCGGCGCCGCTCATCTGCACCCCGACCAACGAGCAGGCGGGGGCGTTCTGAAAGAGCGAAACGGCTATGCCAGCCGCCAGGCCGCCCCCGCCCATCGGGACCACGACCTCTCTCACATCCGGGAGCGCCTCGACGATCTCCAGGCCCACGGTCGCCTGTCCGGCAATGACCCGCGGGTCGTCAAACGGGTGCACCCACACCCCGCCCGTCTCTTCGGCAAACGGGATCGCCTGACCGGCGAGCTCATGGTACGTGCGGCCCCCGCGGCGGACATCAGCACCGAGTGCCCGGATACCGGCCACCTTCACGGGGTTCGCCTGTTCCGGTACGAAGACGGTGACTGGCCGGCCGAGCCGCCGTCCCGCATAGGCGACGGCCAGGCCGTGGTTTCCCGCCGACGCGGTCACGAGGCCGCTCGTCTCGCCCTCTGCCGCCAGTTCTTCAGCCTTGACCAGCGCGCCGCGCACCTTGAAAGCCCGGATCGGGGTGACCGTCTCCAACTTCAGCCACACCGGTCGCTTCAGGAGGGCACTCAAACTGAGGCTCTCAACGAGCGGCGTGGGCGGGAACACCCGGCGCACCACTTGATAGGCGTGCTGCAGCCCCTCGGCCTGCAGCGCAGGATCTAACACACGGGCGTCCAAATCCATCGGTCCCTGAGCCATGATCTCACTCTCCCCGGCGGCTTCTCGTGGACCAGGGCTTCGGCACCCATGCGGGCGACCCCTCCCGCCTCCAAGAGGTTGGCGGCCGTGCGGACTGGTTCGCACGCTGTGCTGAGGGCCGTACGTCACGCACCACGGCCCATCCCCACGAGGGGTCCGGATCAAGGTCGCGCCTGCCTATCCGGACGCCTTATCGCGTTGGCTCTGGTTGTTCCGACAACGTCTTCAAGCGCTGCAGGGCGGCGGGCCAGTATCGCTCATAGAGGGCGACCCAGGGCGCGAGTGACTCCGCGACGACCTGTGCGTCGATCGTGTAGAGTCGCACCCGGCCTCGTCGCTCCACCGTGACGAGGCCCGTAGCGCGCAATGCCGCGAGGTGCTTGGAAATCCCTGATGGCACCAGGTGGGGAAACTCCGAGGCGATCTGGCCCACGCTAAGCGGCCCCCTTGCGGCCAAGAGGTCGAGGATGTGTCGCCGGGTGGGATCGGCCAGCATCCGGAACAACTCATCACGTGGGCTGGCCATCGCCGACCACTTCGGCCAGCCGCTCCAGAATGCGGTGCCGGTCTGCCCCTCGCTCGTAGGCCTGGACCGTGCTGGGCCACGAGGCCTTACCGATGCCGGGGAACCCATCATGGCTGAGACTCACACGCGTGCCAGCCTCCGTCGGGACGAGCGTGAAGACCAGGCGGGCCGGATGCACCCAGTCACTGCCCTCCTCGAACCACGACAGGACGAGGGACCCTTCCGGTACCACCTCCAGCACCGTGCCACGGACCCAGGTGTCCTGCCCTTCGTTCCGCAGCCGGTAGGAGCCGCCGACTTGAAGGTCGATCTCCAGATGCGGGGTGATCCACTGACGCAGACCGTCCTCCGTGGCGAACCATCGCCACACGACACTGGGCGGGCTTGCAATCTCGATCGAACGGGCGACCGACGGCATAATCTCCCTCCGATATATTACTAATCGGTAAGTTGTCGTCGTGTCAAGATGAAGCGGGCGGAGGCGGCTAGCGCGCCAGACCCCCGATGGGGGCGCCCATAGCGTCGTGCGCCCAGGCGACAGCCTCCACCACCGGATCGCGGCTTTCAGGGTCGGTGACGTAGTCGGCGATCGCCCGCGCGTCGCCGTGACCGGTGCCTATGGCGACGGAGTGGCCCGCCCAGCGCATCATGCGCAGATCATTGAGCCCGTCACCGACGGCCAGGATTTCGTCCCGGTCGATGCGGAGCCGTCGGGCCACGGCCGCGACAGCCTCCACCTTGTCGACGCCGGGGGCGCACACATTGACTTCCCGCACCTCGTGTTCATGGGGAAACACGAGGGCCTCATAACCCGGACCTTCGGGTCCGAACCGGGCCAGAAAGCTGTCGACTTCCCAGGTTCCAAACAAGAAGATCTCGACCGGGGCCCGGTCGAGTACGGTGTTGAGCGTCGGCTCGGCCCGGTCTTCCGGGCGGAGGAATGATGCGCGATGCTCCGCGGTAAAGAAGTTGAACAGCACCGGACTCCGGTACCCCACATAGTAGCGCAGCATGATCCGGCGGGCCGTAGCCCACGCGGCCATGGCGCGGGCGGCGCGGACCGGCACACGGCGCGAATAAATCTCGCGGCCGGTGCGGGTGTCAAACGCGTAAGCCCCATTGTGGGCAACGATGGGGCCGGGAGCGTCCAGGAGTTCCTGAACGCGGACTGCGGTTCGCCAACTGCGCCCGGTGGCGATGACAATGGCTGTGCCGGCGCGCCAGAGCTCATGAAGGTGGGCGCATGTCGCGACTCCCACCGTTCCGTCGGCGCGGAGCAGAGTACCATCCAGGTCGAGCGCCACCATTCTCAACAACCGCAAGCCTCCTATCCCGTCTCTCCCGTCTCTCCCGTATCGCTTCAGGGACCAATCGGGCTCGTCACCCACTAGTCTGTCTTCGTCATCATACCCACGGCGGGAGGGGTCTTGGGCCCGGGGGGCGAAGAGCGTGGCATGCAAGAGGCCGCCCCGGGACGCCCGCTACTACATCTCGCGCCTCCATCCGCGCTTTTGGAAGCGTGGCGGGAGTGGTCCCGGCGTGTCGGCATGTCCCCCCGCCTCACGGTCACCCCGGGGGCGCTCGTATCCCGCTTCCTGTTGTCCCGCCTTCCCACTTCGCTCGATCATCGGATATCCACCCTGCCTGAAGTCGCCTGGACGCTCCGTCCGTCCCGCCTGACGTACCTGCCCGACGAGATTCTGCCGACGCTTCTCGCCGACGATGTTCGCGCCGCCGTCCCGGCGCCGTGGCGGGGACCGGGTGCTGCCGAGGCGCTTATCGAAGCTGCCGTGCGCATTCGCCGTCACGGGGAGACGCCGGATTCCCTGCCCGCCATTCCAGCGGGATGGCGGGACGCCATGGACGTCGCCTGGAGCCGGCTTGCGCGAGCGCTCCGGCGCGCCTGCGACGAAACAGGGCTATATCGGTATGCCGCGACGAACTCATTCGCCCCTCTCTCCGGTACCCGGATGGCGGTGTTTGGCATGCTGGAGGCCAGACCGGCCCCCGCCTCGATGCTGGCGGCCCTGGCCCGCGAGCTGCCCATGACGGTCTTCGTGCCTTGGCTTTCTGAGAGTGCTGATCGCTACGTCGAGCCATGGGTGGAGTGGTGGCGGGAGCAGGGAGCCCATATCGAAGAGGAGGGCCGCGGCGCGGGCCGGTCCCATTTGGTGGGAATTTCGACGCCGGGAGCGGGTCTCGACTGGATCCGAACCGTCATCGAGGAGGGCGCCCGAACAGAACCAGCGGCGACGGGATGGGCGCTTGCGGCCCCGTCGGTGGAAGAGGCCCAGACCTCCGCGCGCTGGCTCAGGCGTCAAGGAGTGCCGGTCGTAAGCGCGCGGGAACCGGTCCACCTGTCTGAGCGGCTCCGCACGGCGCTCCGGGCTGCCGCGAACGACGCCGGCGCTGATGCGATCCTCACCTGGCTTCGGCAGTCGTCTTACGACATTGCGGAGGCGGACCGAGAGACCCTCCGGGCGAATGCCCGGCGGCCGAGCCTATGGCCGCGCGCGGTCGTGGACCGCCACCAGGACCTCCGCCAGGCCCTGGAATCTCTCCTCCGGGCCGCGCGCTTTTCGGATGTCCCCGCGGCCCTCGGACGGCTCGCAGAGGCGGCCGGCATCCCGTTTGTGTGGCCGGCCGAAGCCGTGGAGCAACTGTCGACATGGGACGCGGCCGGCATTGCGCCCGCTAAAGACAGCCTCCGCGTGTGGATTGAACGGGCGGCCGTCGCAGGTCCGGTGACAGGGTCCGGACTCCTGGTAGAGAGCCTGTGGGAGTTTCGCGGTACGTATCACGCGCGGCTCATTGTCACGAGCCTTGACACCGAGGCGGTCGAACCGGCGCCGGAGTGGGATCTCGGCCCTGGGGAGGGGTGGATTGTCGCCTGGCACCCGGAGCGGCGTGCCCGGCGGGAGATGGCCCTCCACCATTTGAAGGCGCTGGCCCTCCTGTCGGCCGACGTGGTGTACGTGGCCGGATCGCCCGATCGGCCCTGGCCGCCGGACCTGCGTCCGGCGGTCGTCATCGAGGAGGGACCGTCCGTTAGAGGTCCGGGGCTCGCCGTCTCCCGGATGCGACGTGACGCGAGGTACGGACCCTTTGACGGCCTGTTCGATGCCAACACCATCACACGTCCTGGCACGCCGAGCGGGTACGAGACCTTTGGCCGATGTCCCTTGCAGTACGCTTTCAAGACGCTCGGAGTCGCCGCGTGGCCGTCCGACCGACCGGACCCGGATCCCACTGAGCTTGGGACCTGGGCCCACTTTACTCTTGAACACGTGTTGTCAGGGTCCAGGCGGAGTCGGCCTGAACTTCCCAGCCTCCTTCGGGAAGTGCGACGCCAGGTGTCCCGGGCGGTGGCCCTGCGGCCGCCGTCGGAAGGCGTCCTGCCAGCTTTCCTGGAATGGAGTGAGGAGTCGCTGGCGGCGGACCTCGCGTGGTATCTAATGAACGACTGGCCGACCGGCAAGGTAGAGACGGAGAAACAGTGGGAACTGGACGGCCTGTCGGGGAGAATAGACCGAGTCGAGCACCGCGACGACGGAGTCGTCGTGGTCGATTATAAGACGGGCAGAATGCCGTCCGCCACCCTCTCTCCCCTGGCGCTTCAGCTCCCGATCTACGCGGCGGCTGCGGCGAATCTGTACGGGGTCACGCCAGATCGCATCCAGGCCCGCTATCAGGGAGTCCGTGCTCATAACGGCTTCCGGTCGGTTGAGCTGCCTGGCCCGACGACCGCCCGCATTTTGGAGGCGAGGAGGATCGTGGCCGGCATCGATGACGCCATCGCCGCCGGTCACCTGTATTTGAACCCGCACGAGGCCGCCTGCCGGTCATGCGAGTTCCGTCCCGCCTGCACGTATGAGGCGGCGCGGGACGCCGTGCGCAAGCGTCCGCACGATCCCGTGTTCGCCGCGCTCTGGGACGACGACCCGCATGGCGGCGAGGAGGGGCTCTGATGGGTGAAGACCGTCCGCGTCCGGCGGACTGGGCGGAACGAGAACGCGTCCGGACCGATTTCCACCACAACCTGGTGGTGGAGGCGGGGGCCGGAACAGGCAAGACCACCCTCTTGGTGGAGCGTACCCTCTACGCCATCGCCACGGGTACGTTGCAACTCTCCCGGATGATTGTCGTGACGTATCTGGAAAAGGCAGCCGTCGAGCTCCGGCAGCGAATCCGGACGCGGCTGGAAGAGGCGCTGGCCGCCGGGGACGAGGCAGCCCGCCCGTTCTTGGAGCGCGCGCTGCATGAACTGCCCACGGCGCGTATCGGCACCCTCCACGGCCTCGGGCACGGCATTCTCTTGCGGCACGCCGTCGAGCTGGGGCTTGACCCCAGGATGACAGTCTGGGATGCGGTGGAGACCGAGCGGCAGCGAAATCTCGCGCTTCGGCAGTGGTTCATGAGTCCACACCCGGAAGTGCTCCATGCCATGCGGTTGGGTGTGAGCTACCAGGACTTTGAGATTCTGCTGCGGACGGTCGCGGGGTTGCCCGGAGATGAGACGGCGTGGGGCGAGCCGCCCGAGTCAGCGGACGCCCTGTTGACGGCGTTTTTGACCACGCTCGATCACCTCGCTCGGGTGATAGCGACGGTGGCACCCGATCCCGAGGATCGCGGTGTGCGGCAGGTGGCCGAATGGCGCGAGATCTTCGGACGGATCGGAGACCTGCCGGCGGCGTCCGCCGTCGCTCGTCTCTATGGGCTCAAGCTCTCGGCGCCCGCGGGAAGTCAGGCCCGCTGGGCACGTGAACGAGTTCACCTGGTCGAACAGAAGGCAGAGCTGCAGGCACTCCGGGAGCGTCTTCAGGCATGGCAGGCGGCAGCGGCCGCGAGTGCAGGCCAGCGTCTGGTGGCGGCCGCCAGGGACTTCTCGCACTTCTTTCAGACATGGCGTCGGGAGCGACGGGCCGTGATCTACGACGACCAGGTCCGCCTCGTGGCGGCGGCGCTCTTAGACCGCGACATTCGGGAGGAAGAAGCCGCCTCGATTGACGCCATCTTGGTGGACGAGTACCAGGACACCTCACCGATCCAGGTGGAGATCGTGAGCGCGCTCGCAGCGGGACCGGGCGGAACCGCCGCCGAGGCACCCCCGCCGGGACGGCTCGTCCTGGTCGGCGACCCGAAGCAGTCCATCTATGGATTCAACGGTGCGGATCTGGCGCACGCCCGGCGCTGGGCCGAGAACCTCCTTACGGGGGGAAGTGCGGTGCTGGTTCCCATCACCACCAACTTTCGGAGCCGACCCGCCATCCTCGACGTGGTCAATCAGACGTTTTTGGCGGTCTTTAATACAGACGCGATGCGCGACCCGGAATACCGTCCGCTCGTGCCCTATCGGGAGCCCCACGCGGATCCCGCGGTCCATCGCTTCCGCCTGTACGAAGAGGGGGAGGATCTGACCTCGGACGCGGCGCGGGCCCGCGAGGCGGCGGCCGTGGCGTCGATCATCCGGTGTGCGGTCGACGAAGGGTGGACCGTTGCCGACCAGGGTCAGCATCGCCCTCTCCGATTGCGGGATGTGACGATTCTGGTTCCGCGGCGGACGGGTCTCGACCTTTATCGCCGTGCTCTCGATGATGCGGGTATTCCCGTGCGGGGCGGGGCGGGGCGCGATTTCTACCGCCGCGACGAGGTGCGCGGGTTGTCTGCGGTGCTGCGGGCGGTGGTTTTGCCAGAAGATGGGCTGGCCGTGCTCGCGGCGCTTAGATCCCCTTTCTTCGGGATCGAAGACCGCGAACTGATGCGGCACCGGAAAGAGGGTGGCCACTTTGCTCTTGGCGGATCGAGAGGTCCGGAGGGACCCGTGCGCGACGCACTGGGTATGTTGCAAACCTGGGCCGACGCATGGCCCGATGCGCCGCTCGCCGACTTATTGGAGAAGGTGGCGGCACCGGTGCGGGAGCAGTTTGATGCTCGCGAAGCGGCCAATGTCGACGCCCTCATCGAGGAATGTGCGCGCTACGCGCCACGATGGGGAGGCGCCGAGTATGCCGAGTGGTTGTGGGCGCGGGTGGTAGCTGGCGACGAAGGCGACGAAGCGGTGCCGGACGCGGCATCTGACGCTGTCAGCTTCTCGACGATCCACCGCGCCAAAGGACTCGAGTGGCCCCTGGTCATTGTGGCGAATCTGCGACACGAGCGGGCCGTGCGTCGCGACCCGGTCGTATTCGACCGTAAGAGTCAGCAGTTTGGACTGCGCATCGGCGGCCGCAAGACGGGGTCATTCTCAGGAGTGGAAGAGGAGGTCCGGGCTGAGGAAGATGCCGAGCTCCGGCGGCTTTGGTATGTGGCGCTTACGCGGGCACGAGACCATCTGGTGATTATGGAGACGGACCCCGAAGTCGTGCTTTTCCGCCATCTGGCCATCCGGAGCCAGCCCGGCCCGGCGCCCGCCGCGCGGCCGCCCGTAACGGTGGCCCCGACCCGTCGGCAAGCCGTCTTAGGGTCGGGACAGCTCCTCGGGCTGGAGGCCTCCCCCGCCGGGTCGATCGGCCGGGCTTCCTCGAAAGGCGGGGAGATGCGGCTGTGGGTGCGCCGCCTGCTGTCGGATGCGGCCTCAAACCGCACCGCTTGGCTGGCCCGTGCGCCCTCCTCGCTCCGCCCCGGCCTTCAGTGGATGCAGGGGCGGCCGTGGGTCCCGGACCAGCCGGTCCGCACTGGCATTCCGGTTCATGTGGAGGGGGAGCCGGCGGTCGATGACGTCATCGACGTGATGATCGAGACGGAGGCGGGAGCCGTGTTGGTGCAGGTACTTGACGGCGGCGAAGCGGACCAGGTCCGGGGAGCCCTGGCCCGCACGCTTGCGGCCCTGGCCGCGGCAGGGATGCCTCTGAAAATGGGTGTGCTGATCGCCCCCGAGCTGGGCTGCGAGTGGCCGATCGATCCCGGCGGGAGCATTTCGGATTAGGCATGGCCGACAGCGGCGGTCATATCCTGTCGGCGGGGGATGTTGGTGCCGCGCACGCTCTTCGTCATCATTACGTGTGTGCTGGCCCTGCTCCTCGTCGTGGTGGTTCTGCGGCGGCCCGCGCCGCAGTCCAGAGTTCGGTGGCGAAGCCAGGTCATCGCGACACTCGCCGTCGGCGACGGTCCCGATGCCGTGGCGTCGTACACCGGGCTTGACGGGGAAACGTACGGCCCGCTGGCCTTTGCCGTTCATGGCAACCAGCTGTGCGTGCTGGACACCTACCGGTCTCAAGTGTGGATTCGGCGTCAGGCTGCCCGCGGCCGCGCGTCCTGGAAGCACATCGTGATACCGGACAGTCTCTTGGAGGCCGTCGCGTGGGACCCGCGCACGCGATCGTGGCTCGTCGCCGACAATGGGCGCCTTACGGTATTCTCGGTGGCTCGCGGACGTGCGCGACCTCTCATCCGCCTGGGGGGAGAGAAGGGCACCACGTCGGCGATTGAACAGATGGCGGTCGGTCCCGGGGGTCAAATCTTTCTCAGCTGGATCGCCGCCGGGCATGGCACGGTCCAGGCCGTCCTCGGGCAGTACCGGAGCGATGGACGCCGCCTGCACGAGCATGCCGTGCTTCTCAACCAAACGGCGTTTGGCCGAACAGCTTCGGCGTCCAATGTCGTCCTGCTATCCCTCTCGGGCGTCAGCGCGGCACCCGACGGTACCCTCGATGTCCTGGGGCCCGGCCCGTCCGTGCTGGTCGTCAATCCGGCCACACTCCAGGTGACCGCACGTATCTCCCTGCCGCGTTCCGCCCGCCGCGGGACCCTAATCGGTCTGACCCGGGATCGTCATATCTACATCGTCGAACAGGCGTTTAGGCGACCCGCCTTCGTAGCGGCGTATAATGCCGAAGGTCGTCTCCTTTCACGGGTCGCCCTGGTCCATCAGGCTCTGTCGACCAATGTCTACGCGGATGTGAGCCCTTCGGGTCGGCTATATCTTCTTAAGACGACGGCGGATCGTTATCGGATCGTCGCCATCACGCACCCGTGAGGGGGTTTTTTCGAGCCACGAAGAAGCCGCCGTCCGAGTGTACCCGGAATGGACCGTTGGCGCGAATGCGAGCCGCAATGGCGTCGCGGGCCAGATCGAGGGCGCGGGCGTACAGGGCCTCGTCCTGGCCCGCGTCGCCGAGATGATGGCGGAGCGGTCCCGAGTCAAGGTACCGTACAGCTGGCTCGGCGCTCGGGAACAGGAATCCACCCGACCGCCTGATCCGTTCCGGAACCTCGGGGAAGAACTCTGCCCCATTTTCCAGGGAAAATCGGTGCGACACGGACGCCAGGGCGGTCGGGCCGAGCCCCAAGGCCCTCCGCACTTCCTCACCAATGTCGATAAATTCCCGGTACGCGTAGGCACCATTGGTAGCACAGGCGAGGAGGCCTCCGGGCCTCAACACCCGCCAGGCTTGGGACAGAGCCTGCCGGATGTCGGGGACATGATAGAGCACAAAGTGGCATCCAACCCAATCAAACCGGTGGTCTTCGAACGGGAGCCGTTCGGCGTCACCGAGGAGGACGTGGGCGTGCTGGTCGTTTGCGGTCTCCTGACGGAGCCGGTCGAGGATGCCCGCCGAACGGTCGAGGCCGACATACTCCGGAGAGGCAGGGATGATTCGACGGATGGCGCGGTACCAGGCGCCCGTGCCGGCCCCGACATCCAAAACGGCGGTGGGCACGGGCCCGCGTTCGAGGAGACTCGCCGTGATGACGGCAAAGATGTCGCGATCGCCCACGCCATAGTGCCGGTGGGTATCGATGCGGACCTGAAGCCGCTCATCAGTTCCATACTGGGCGTCAAGCTGTCCCGGGTCGGTCATGATGGGGCCTTTTCCAGCGACGGGTCGCCTGCGAGCGGTGGATCACCGAGGCCCCCATGGTGGTGGAGCCAGTCTCGCAGGCGGGTCAGTCGGTCGACGGCGCGGGTGGGGCGAGTGATGGCATGGTGCTCCCCGGGATAGACGATAAGCGCGGTCTCGACTCCGCGCTTCTTGAGCGCCATATAAAGCTGTTCCGCCTGGTCCAGCGGGCAGCGCCAGTCAATCTCACCGGCCGTGATAAGGACGGGGGTCCGGATCTGGTCTACCCCGCTCATCGGAGAAATCTCGCGGTAGAGATCCTTGTTCTGCCAGGGCACGCCCAGGTCATCCTGCCACCAGGAGTGACAGTCGTCGCTCCCGAAGGCCGCTTCGTAGTTCCACATGCCGTGCTCGCTCACGGCGGCGCGGAAACGGTCAGAATGGCCGACGGCCCAGTTGGTCATGATGCCGCCCTGGGAAAAGCCCGTGCAGAAGAGGCGATCCGGATCCGCCCAGCCGAGCCGGATGAGTTCGTCGACGCCGCACATCACATCATCGTGCTCCATCGGCCCCCACCGGCCCTGGATGATGCGACAGAAGTCCTCACCATACGAGATCGAGCCCCGATAGTTTACCTGCAGGACGACATAGCCAAGTCCGGCAAAGTACTGGGCGTCGAAGTCGAAGGCGGGGGCATCAAAGGCCATGGGACCGCCATGGATCATCACGAGGAGTGGAGCCGGGGGAGCCTCACCGGCAAGAAAACCCGGCGGCAGGGTCACAAGCGCCTCGACCTCAACCCCGTCGTGGTCAGCGTAGCGGATGACGCGCACCTCAGCCGTGTTCCGCCCGGCCAGCCACGCATTTTGCAGCGGTGAGATCGCCACGGCGGGAGTCGACTCGTCGACGCGGTAGATGCTCTGACCCGACTGCGGCGAATCGATGACGGCGACGGTTCGCCGTCCTTTGGCGTCGAAGCCCGTGAGCGTGGCGAGTCGTTCCGTCGGCTCCTGCAATTCCCAGCGCCCCTCGGGGTATACGGAGGATAGCCGCCATTGGCCCTCGTGTCCGGCCATCGCTACCAGGCGCCCGGGCTCGGGCCAGGTCAGGTGAACGACCGGTCCCCGCATGCCTTCCGTGAGGATCCGAGCCGGGGTGCGCTCGGCCGCAACCGGGTACACCCGGGCGTTTTGCACGGGGTCGGGACCCGAATCGTCGGGCACCACACCCCCAATCTCCGTCCACCCCTGGCCGATGAAGCTCTCGAGGTTCTCGACCGCCAGCCCGTCGGCCACATTCATCACCAGCACATGCTGGACCACGTACGCGTTCTCAGGCTCGCGCCCGGAAATGAAGCCCACCTGCGCACCGTCCGGCGAGAACACCGCACTGGCCGCATTCACGTCCCCACGCGTGAGACGGCGCACGGTACGGGTCTCCGGATGGATGAGCCAGAGATCGACCCGGCCATTCTGGTCCGGATCGCCCGTGCGATTCGACGAAAACAGGATGGAGTCGTCGACGGGCGACCATATCGGATTGGTCTCCGAGGCCGGCCCGGCGGTGAGACGGGTCTCGGACCGATCGGCCATGTTCACGATAAAAAGGTGGTGGGGCACATCGTCCAGGAAGCCTGCGCCGTCCGCCTTGTGCTGCACACGGGTCAGGACAAACGGGCCTGGCTTCTTCTTATTCCGGAGGCTCTTGAGGTACGCCTCCTGCTCCGGCGACGGATCGCGGCTTTCTACGACCATCCGGGTCCCGTCCGGACTCCAGGCAAATGACTCCACGCCTTCCGGGCGTCGGGTCAGCTGCCGCGGCTCACCGCCACGGTGTAAATCCAACACCCACACCTGCGCCTTGGGTTCGCCGTCATTGTCGCCGTCCGGCCCGCTCTTCTCGGCGCTGGTGGGTTCCGGCTGCCTGCTCTCCGCTACTTCCCATTCGTCCGGGCGGTTGGAGAGAAAGGCCAGATAATGCCCGTCATGTGAGAACTGGGGCCGGGAGTCCTTAAATGCCCCCCGGGTCAGGCGGTGCGGTTCACCGGGAGCCTCGAGATTCAGCAGATAGAGGTTCGGCATGCGGTCATCGTCGGCCCGCCGCGGAGCCTCCAGCACAAAGGCCGCGCGGGTTCCGTCGGGGGCCAGGGATATCTCGCGGACCTGCGCGTACCGGTAAATGTCGTCAAGCGTGATGCGTGTCTTCACCAAGGCGTCCGCCCTTCTTCATGCCGGGGAATCTGGATAAAGCGTCTCCAGGAACTTTTTCGCCGGGGGGGAGTCCCAATCCTTGCTGCTGTTCCGTCAGGTTATTGTCCGGGCAGCCCGGGAGCGGAGGAGGCCGCCTGTCCTTGAACCGCCGTCGCAAAACGGAGTAGGGTGACGTGTCGGGCTGTGCCCGACAGGAGGGGGAGAGGGCCATGCCGTCCCTGTTTGTGGCTCATGGGTCGCCGATGGTCGCCATCGAGGACAGCGCTTACGGGCGGTTTCTTGACGGGCTCGCCCAGACCATGGCCCGTCCTCGCGCCCTAGTCATCTTCTCCGCCCACTTCGAGGCGGATACCGAGCATGTGCACCGCACGGCCCGCTACGAGACGATGTACGATTTTGGAGGATTTCCCGACGCCCTCTATCAGATTCGCTACGAGCCGCCGGGCGACCCCGACCTGGCCGATAACATCTTGGAGCGCCTTGCGAGCGCGGGCATCGCGGCGCGCCCGGAGGAGTCACGGGGGCTCGATCACGGAGCCTGGACCATCCTGCACCGCCTGTACCCGGAGGCCGACATCCCGGTGGTCGAAATGTCGGTCAACAAGAGGCTGTCGGCCCGGGACCAGTTTCACGTGGGCCGCGTGCTGGCTCCGCTCAGCGGGGAGGTGCTGTTCGTGGGCAGCGGCGTCACCGTGCACAATTTCACTATGCTCCGGCACGCGCGTGATGAGGGCGAACCAGCGCCTTTTGCCGTTGGCTTTGAAACCTGGCTGGAGGCGGTGCTGGGTGAGGGGCGGCTCGAAGACCTTTTCCTCTACCAAACCCGGGCCCCATATCGGGAGGAGGCTGTTCCGCAAGCGGCCAGCGAGCATTTCGCTCCGCTCCTGTACGTGGCCGGTACGGGAGATGGGAGCGGACGGGCACGGCTTCTGTATCGCGACTACCTCTGGGGTGTCATGAGCAATTCGGTTTATCGCTTCCAATGAATCGTGCGCCCCGTGCGACCCGCGGACAGGGTGAGCGGCGGGAGGCGAGGCGTCGTCCCTTCGGGGCTTCATGGCATAAGGAGGCGGCCAGATCGCGCGCTTCATCCCGGTAAAGCCTGAGGTGGCAGCCGACCTCATTTCGGCCGGTTTTCCCCTGCCCGAAGGTGTCGAAGCAGCCCTGCTGGGGCTTCCCGCCGAGTGTGGGGAAATTGCGGGGGCGCGGCCGTTTTCGATGCGAGCGGCTCCTCACCTGGTTTGGTGGGCCGGTGGGCGGCATGAGCTTTTGGCATGGTGTCGGGCGGCTTTCGTGGATCCTGAGCGGCGGTGGACGACCACCTGGGCGCTTCCCGGAAGGGCTGTCACGCTCGGTCGTGAGGGTGCCGTGGTGGGCGTCGTGAATCTGACGCCGGATTCCTTCTCGGACGGGGGCCGGTACGATACGCCGGGTCGTCAGGCGGCGCGGGTCCGGGAGCTCTTCCGAGAAGGCGCTCTGCTAGCTGACGTGGGGGCGGAATCGACCCGGCCCGGACACATCCCGGTTGATCCCGACACGGAATGGCGGCGCCTGTCGCCCCTGCTTGAGGCGTTGGGACCGAAGGAAATCGCGCGGCTGTCGCTCGATACGCGTCACGGCGAAACGGCGCGGAGGGCGGTGGAGATCGGGATTGCCGTCATCAATGATGTGTCGGGGCGCCCGGATCCTGCCATGCGAAACGTACTCGCGTCGGGGTCCGTCGGGTATGTTTTTATGTTCAACCGGAACACGCCCTTCTCGGCGGGAACGTTCGGGATTGGCCGGATGCTGCGGGAAATGGACGAGATGTTGGCCGATCTTCTGGACCGGACGGTCGATCGGTGCCGGGTCGCGGTGGATCCGGGATTGGGTTTCGCCTACGGCGGGGACGAGAATCTCTCCGTGCTGAGGCATCTGAGCCTGTTTCGTCTGTTTGACCGGCCGGTCTTCGTAGGAGGAAGCCGCAAGCGCTTCGTGGGTCGGGTCACGGGGCGGCCGGTGGCGGAGCGAGATCCAGCGGGTACGGCCATGGCCGCACTGATGCGGCACTACGGCGCCGACCTCATCCGTACCCACGCCGTGCGGGACGCAGTGGACGCTCTCAGGATGGCGGAGGCGATCGGATGACGGCCTGTCGGATCTTTGTGCGGGACATGCGCTTTTTTGCCCGCCATGGCCTCTTGGATACGGAGACGCGAGTAGGTCAGTTGTTCGCGGTGGACGTCGAGGTCGTGCTTGATGCGCCCGGGGCCGCCGAGTCCGGGAGCCTCGTCGACACAGTGGATTATCGGAGGGTGTGGGAGGTCGTCCACACCGTGATGATGGGAGCGCATGAAGACTTGATGGAGCGTCTCGCCTATCGCATCGCCGCGGCTTTGCTAGAGGCACCGGCACGGAGTGTCCGGGTCCAGGTGCGCAAGCTGACCCCTCCGCTAGGAGGCCCGACTGCGGAGGTTGGAGCGGAGGTGGTTCTTGAGTAAGGCGTTCGTGGGGTTGGGCTCGAATGTGGGTGATCGGGTCCGGCACCTGCGGCGGGGGGTCCAGGCCCTCGGCAGGACCGGAGAGATTGTCCGGGTCTCGAGCCTTTACGAAACAGAACCCGTGGGCGGCCCGCCCCAAGGTCTCTACCTGAACGCGGTCCTCGAGATTGAAACGGATCTGACGGTTTTCCGACTTCTGCAGGCGCTGCAGGCCATCGAACAGGCGGAAGGTCGGGAGCGGACCGTACCGCTCGGCCCGCGTACGCTGGACCTCGATCTGCTGTGGTGGAATGGGGAAACGATGCGCTCGGACACGCTCACCCTGCCGCACCCTCGTGCCCACGAACGCCGGTTCGTGCTGGAACCCTGGGTGGAGGTGTGGCCGGAGGGGACCCTTTGTGGCAGACCTCTCGTCTCCTGGAAGGAACGGGCGGGTCCCGGCGGCGTACGGCGGCGGGAAGGGCCAGGATGGGTGACGGAGGCAGGGCTATGAACGCACCGTTCTGGCGGCCGGGCGAGGCCTGGCCGGTGACGCGCCTGTCGGGGCCCGAATGGGCCGCCTATTACGCGGCAGGCTTTCGGTGGCAGGAGCGGGGAGGGCTGAGGGTCTTGCTGGACGGGCCGGGGACACTCCGGCTCCAATCGCTACCGCGCCATTTAGCCGCGGACCCGCCAGCCGGGCGGTTTTCCTGGCACCTATACGATACCCTCCCGTCCACCATGCCCGTGGCGCACGACCTCTTTTTGTCGGAGGGGGTGCCGCTCGCGGTGGTGGCTGACAGCCAGACGGCGGGCCGCGGTCGTGGTAAGCGGACCTGGTACGCGTCCCCCGCGGGAGGTCTCAACCTGTCTCTTGCCTGGGAGGGGTCGGACACCATGCTGTCCGGTGTGCTGACCCTGGCGCTTGGTGTGGGGGTGGCGAAGGCCATCCGGCGGATGACGGGCCAGGAGATCGGACTCAAGTGGCCCAACGACGGGCTTATCGACGGCCAGAAGTGCTTCGGCATTCTCGTGGAAGCGGCTCCACACCCGCGCCCCCATTTCGTAGCCGGCATCGGCGTGAACGTCAACGGCGTGCCTCCGAGCGAGGCGGGCGGTGGTGCGGTGAGCCTGGAGACGGCGACGGGTGCGCCCTGGTCCCGGCTGGTGCTGGCCGTGCGGATTGCCGCGGAGATCGCGCTGGTGCTGGACGAGTGGAGGCGTGACGGCCCCAAGCCCTTTTTGGAGGCCTGGAGACAGTTGTCGGTCACGCTCGGCCATGCAGTCGTGGTTGTCGACGGCTCCACCCACCTGGAGGGCAAGGCACTTGACATTGCCGACGACGGGTCGCTCCGTGTTGCGTTGGCCAGCGGTGTCCAAACGCAGGTGTACGCACAAGACGTCAGCCTTCGGATGCTGCCGTCGCCAGGCGGCTCCGCAGGGACACCATTTCCAGTGCCGTGAGCGCCGCGTGCGCACCGGCGTTGCCGGCCTTGCCGCCGGCCCGGTCGCGCGCTTGTTCCATGGTGTCGCAGGTCAAGATACCGAGCACCACCGGCGTCTCGCCACGGGCGTTCAGGGCGGCGACGCCTGCCGTGCTATGCTGGGCCACATACTCGAAATGGGGCGTCTCGCCCCGGACGACGGCTCCAACGCAGATCACGGCTGCGTATCCACGAGCGTGGGCGAGGCTCGCGGCGTACGGAATTTCAAAGGCCCCCGGGACGCGGATGACATCAATCCGCGCTGGGTCCACGCCGTGGCGTATCAGCGTGTCGACCGCCCCTTCCGCCAGCGCGTCGGTCACCGTCTGGTTAAAGCGGCTCTGGATGATGGCGAACCGTGTATCGGGCCCCACCACCAAGACCCCTTCCAGCACCCTGACTTTGGTGCTGATGTTCATCGGCTGCCTCCTGTTCCACTCGATTCGAGCCAATGTCCAAGCCGGTCGCGCTTGGTGGCCAGGTAGCGGGCATTGTCCGGGCCCGGCTCCACCTCTATCGGCACCCGCTCGGTAATCGTGAGCCCGTAGGCTTCCAGCGCGTAGTACTTGTCGGGGTTGTTGGTCAAGAGCCTCACCGCATGGACGCCGAGATCCGTCAGGATCTGAGCACCGACCCCATAGTCGCGAAGGTCTGCTGGGAAACCCAGCGCTTCATTGGCACTCACGGTGTCGTATCCGCGGTCCTGCAGCGCGTACGCGCGGATCTTGTTGGCGAGACCGATGCCCCGACCCTCCTGGCGCATGTACAACAGCACCCCGCGACCCGTCTCGCCGATTTGGCGGAGGGCTTGGTGAAGCTGTGGTCCACAGTCGCAGCGCCGGGAGGCAAACACATCGCCGGTGAGGCATTCGGAGTGGACCCGGGTCAACACGGGCGTCCCGTCGTCGACGGGCCCCATCGTGAGGGCCAGATGGGTGAGATCGGCAAGAGGCTCCCGGTAGGCATAGGCCATAAAGACACCGTAATCGGTCGGGAGCCGACTCTCGCCGACCCTCTCGAAGAGCCGCTCGTCATGCAGGCGGTAGCGGATGAGGTCGGCGATTTCGAGGACGGGAAGTCCGTGGCGGCCTGCAAACGCCCGCAACTCCTGCTCTCGCATCATCGACCCGTCTTCACGCAGGATCTCGCACACGACACCGACGGGCCGAAGGCCGGCCAGGCGAGCCAGGTCCACCGCCGCCTCCGTATGTCCGGGACGGCGGAGCACGCCGCCTGGCTTGGCAGCCAGAGGAAAGATGTGGCCGGGTCGAACCAGATCGGCAGGAGTGCTGTCTGGACTGGCGAGGACGGCGATGGTGCGGGCCCGATCCCCTGCCGAAATCCCGGTGGTGACCCCGTCGCGGGCATCGACCGAGACCGTGAACGCCGTTCGCATGGGATCCTCGGGCGCGGTCACCATGAGAGGTAGCTGCAGGGCTCCGAGACGCTCGGGCGTCATGGGCACGCAGATGAGGCCGCGGCCGAAGCGGGCCATGAAGTTGATGGCGTCCGCCGTGACGTGCTGCGCCGCCATCACCAGATCGCCCTCATTCTCGCGGCTCGCGTCGTCAATAACGACGACCATGCCGCCTGCCCGGATGGCGGCGACCGCCGCCTCCACCCTTGCCCGGACTTCGTGTTCCTCCGGCTCCGTCATGCGGATGCCCCCTTCTGAGTCGCCTGAGGTCCAAAAGGGCCCTGGAATTGCCCGATCGGATCGGTCTCGGGGATTCTGGCGCCCCGGCTCCAGTGCCACACGTATTTGGCCACCAGGTCGTATTCGAGATTGACAGCTGCCCCTTCGGCCAGTCCTCCGAGGGTGGTCAGCGCGAGCGTGGTGGGGATAAGCGCCACGGTAAAATGAAGCCCCTCCGCCTCGACGATGGTCAGCGACACCCCGGCCACGGCGATGGAACCCCGATCCACCAGATAAAACGCCCCGTCGGGCGTCGCTTCCAGTTGGAACCGGACCGTTCCCCCCTGCTCCGAGCGCGTAATCAGATGGCCCACCCCGTCCACGTGCCCGGCTACCAAGTGCCCTCCCAGACGGTCTTGCAGTCGGAGGGGCCGTTCGAGGTTGACCAACTGGTCCGGATGGAGAGCGCCCAGCGTGGTGCGGTGAAGCGTGGTAGTCACAATATCGGCGGTGAAACTCTGGGCATCCTGGCCGGTGACGGTCAGGCATGCTCCCTCGACGGCAATGCTGTCGCCGGCCGCAAGCTCCCTCGCCAGCGGCGTCGCCACGCGAAGTTCAACCCCTTCACCCTTCCCATTCAATGTGATGACGCGGCCGGTTCCCTCAACGATGCCGGTAAACACCGGATCCTCATCTCCTCCCACGACGTGGCCACCCAAGCTTCGTACAATACGTCAGAGCCGAGACTTCGCACTCGCGGACGGGTAAGGCGCCAGGCGTCCGCCAGGGCATCGAGCGGCGCACCGACCACCAGCGGGAGCCCTTCTCCGCCCAGGAGAAGCGGTGCCCAGTACAACTGCAGCGCGTCGTAGAGCCCCGCCTCCAAAAAGGCACCGTGGATCGTAGGGCCGCCCTCCACGACGAGCGACAGCAGTCCTCTTTCACCGAGATCCGCCACGACTTCGCGGAGATCGACGTGTCCCCCGCTGGTCTTGACCCGTACCACCTCGGCTCCCGCCTGGTAGAGGGATCGCTCGAACGATACCGGAGTCTCGTCGGCCGTATACACCAAGGTAGGGGCTCGACTGCCCGTTTGCAGCATCCGCGCCGTGGCGCGCATCCGCCCGCGGCTGTCCAAAACGACACGTACGGGATCGCGTGCCCGAGAGAGGCCCCGTACGTTCAAGGACGGGTCGTCGGCGAGCGCCGTCCCGCTACCGATAATGATGGCGTCGACCCGGCTCCGCCTGCGGTGTACATGCCGCCGAGCTTGGTCACCGGTCAGATATCGAGACTCCCCGGTCCGGGTCGCCACCCGCCCGTCGACAGAGGCGGCTCCCTTCATGGTGATCCAAGGACGCCGCCGCACGACCCACGAGAAGAACGGGAGATTCATCTCCAAGGCTTCGGCCGCTCCGTCGCCCACATCCGTGGGAATCCCGTATTCCTTCAGAACGTCCGCCCCTCCCCCCGCCTTGGGGTTCGGGTCCGGGATGGCGGCCGTCACCCGGGTCACGCCCGACCCTCGTATGGCCTCGGTGCAAGGTGGCGTGCGACCTGTGTGCCGACAGGGTTCAAGCGTGACGTACAGGCTTGCCCCCCGCGCGCGCGCGCCCGCGTCGCGCAGTGCCTGCACCTCCGCGTGCGGGGTAGCGGGCCCGCGGTGAAATCCGCGGCCCACCACCACGCCGTCTCGCACCACCACGGCCCCCACTGTGGGATTGGGATGGGTTCTCCCCTGTCCGTGTCGGGCGAGGCGCAGTGCCTCCCGCATGAATTCGCTGGTCACGTTTCACCCCACAAAAAATCCCCGCCTCCGGCGGGGGTAAGAGAAAACGGGCAGCCCAATGCTGCCGCACCTTCTCCCATCCAGACTTTACTGTCGGTACCGGAGTCACACCGGTTCCTGCCCGTAGGCTCGCGGACTTGTCGCCCTGTGGCGCATCACCGCCGGTCCGGAATCGGGATTGCTCCCTCACCGTGCCCCGAAGGTCCTCTTCAGTGTATGGAGCAAAGCCTTAGGCGTCAATGAACGCTCGCGCACGCGAGGGGATCTGGGAGATCCGGAGGTTCTGACGCTGTCGGTCGCGAAGTGCCGATCACACAGTCAAAGCGGGGGATGACCATGGCAGTTGTCAGTACGGAACGACGCGACGGATACGCGATTGTCACCATCAACCGGCCTCAGGTCTTAAACGCGCTCAATCGCGAGGTGCTGGAGGCCTTGCAGGAAGCGGTAGCCGCCATCGAGGCAGATGCCGCCATGCGGGCTCTCATCGTGACCGGTGCGGGGCGCGCGTTCGCTGCGGGCGCTGATATCCGCGAGATTCAGGCCCTCGCCCATCCTGCCGCGGCGGAAGCTTTCTCCCAATTTGGCCAGCACATCATGACCCTCATCGCACAAAGCCGTCTCGTCTCCATCATGGCGATCAACGGTTTTGCCCTCGGCGGCGGGCTGGAGCTGGCCATGGCGGGCGATTACCGGATCATCGCTGAGGGCGCCGAGTTAGGGCAGCCAGAAATCTTGCTCGGCATCATACCGGGTTTCGGCGGCACCCAGCGCCTCAAAGACCTCTGCGGAGCGGGCCGCGCGCTCTGGCTCATTGCTTCGGGAGAGCGCATCGACGCGGCCCACGCGCTCGCCTGGGGAATCGTTGATGAAGTGCAGCCGGCCAACGAGGTGCTGCCGCGGGCGGAGGGCATGGCATCGGCACTGGGAACGCGGGCTCCGCTCGCGCTGGCGGCTGCCAAGCGGGCCGTGAGAGCCGAGGGGCAACTGTCTCATCGTCTGCTGTTCGAAGCGGCCGAGTTCGGCCTCATCGGATGCTCGGATGATGCGCGAGAGGGCACGGCTGCGTTTCTCGAGAAGCGGTCGCCAAGGTTCCAGGGCTCGTAGGGGGCTTGATAGCAGTCCCGGCGCACGTTGGTAGCCGTATCGGGGGATCTCGCGGCGGGGGGCACGACGGTGCGGCCAGGCGGACAGGCGATCGCTTGGTGTGCTCGGGCACCCGCATGGTGTGCGCCGCTTCTGCCGGCAGAGCGGGCAGTGTCTCAGGCTTCGGATCGATTCGGGGCTGGACGGCCGGCCGTCGGCGTTACCCCGCTCGAAATCAAGCGGCCGATAGGGGATGCCCCCGTCCGAGAGCTGTTAAGCAGCGTCGCATGGCGATCCATGCGATCCAGAGGTACCTCGGCCCCATCCTATCGTGTGATCGCGATACCCGCCGACAGACAACGTGTCGATCTCCGCTCTAGCTGGGGCCGGAGCCGGTTTTCGGTTAGTCTCCGGTGTCAGAGAGTTTCGCAGGATCCCACAGCGTGTCGCCCGTGGCCGTCCCCGTGCGGCTGCAGAAAGAGAACGAGGATAGACCCAGCAAAGGGGTGCGGTCAGGGTTCGGCGGCCCGGATGGGCCGGCCGCCCTTCCCTAGGAGACGGCCCCAGAGTACCGAGACTACGCGCGCAGGCGCGCACCAAGGACGCTACTGACGTCTGAGCCCCCACGGCGGCGATTCGGGCTCCTGTCGGGGGCTCGCCGGAGTGGGGCCCGGATCCGGGATCGTGCCTAAGCCCGCCAGGCTTGTGGGCCAGCGATCGAGTGAGCGCCTGGGCCACGAACATGCGCATTGGGTAGACCATAAAGAGCACGTGCGCCGCAACCGGCGCATCCCCCGTGCTTCCCGGACGCGCCCGCCCGTGCGAACTTTCTAAGTCAGGTCGTGTAGTGCGTGAGGAGGCGCGGGCGTTGCGGGTGGCGGATGGAGAGGCGTCCTGCCGGGCAGTTCTTGGGACCTCGGAACTCCGGCCCCACCTTGCGGCGACCGGTGCGCTCACGGGCCTTCACAGCCAGGGCCTCCTGGCTGCTACCATGTACCACATGGGCCGGGCGCGACGTTGGTAGATCGTCGACGGCAGGGAATTTGCTTCGATTCGCGGAAACATTTTCGGGTTCTTACGCTGTTTTCGGACCGGACGTCAACCTATCGCCATATCGCCATATTGCCATGAGGACGTGAGCCGATGAATGATGACAATGCCTCGGTACAGGTAAAAGAAGAAGAGAGGCTGGCGGCGGTGGCTGCCCAGATCGAGCGGGCCGTGGTTGGCAAGGCCTCCGTGGTGAAGCTGCTCCTAACCGCACTCGTGACGGGCGGCCATGTTCTTTTGGTCGACGTGCCCGGCGTGGCCAAAACACGCCTCGCGCGCTCCCTGGCCCTCTCATTGGATTTAAGCTTTGCCCGCATTCAGGCCACGCCGGACTTGCTGCCGGGCGACGTTATGGGCGTGTCGGTCTACGACCCTCAGAATGGTGAGTTCCGGTACCGGCCGGGCCCCGTCTTAAACCAGCTGGTGCTGGTGGACGAGGTGAACCGAGCCACGCCCCGCACGCAGTCGGCCCTCTTGGAAAGCATGGAAGAACATCAGGTGACCGTAGACGGGGTGAGCCATCAAATCCCCTCTCCATTTATGGTGCTGGCGACGCAGAACCCGATCGAAATGGAAGGCACTTACCCCCTTCCGGAAGCTCAACTGGATCGATTCCTGTTGGCAACCCCGGTCGGATACCCGGAACTCGCCGATGAAATGGAGATGGTGAGCCGCTTGGGTCAGGATGAGCCGATGGATCGGTTCGAGGCTTTGGCCGGACCTGACGATGTGCTGCGATGGCGCCGAGCCGCCCTCAAGGTCCACCTGTCCGAACCCGTTCAACGGTATCTGGTGGAGGTGGTGCGCCAGACCCGGGCGCTTCCACGCATCCAGCTCGGCGCGAGCCCACGGGCGACTCTATGGTTTTCGCGGGCCGTGCGGGTGTACGCCTGGCTTGAGGGGCGGACGTACGTGCTGCCCGATGACGTGAAGGCCCTGGCGGGACCGGTTCTCGCTCACCGGCTCCTCCTGTCGGCTGACGCCGAGGTTCTGGGGCGGTCGGGGTCCTCGGTGGTGGAGGAGGTTCTGGCGGCGGTGCCGGTACCGACCGAGCAGATCGGATGAACCGAACGACGGAGATCCTGCGTGACATCGCGATCCTGGTGGCAGTGGCAGGACTCTTCACCGGGCGGCCGGCAGTGGTGGCGGCGGCGGTCTTCGTGGTGGGTTTATGGGTCATCTCCAACCTGTTTGCCCGCAGAGCCCTGCGCTATATGTCAACGACGCAGCGCCTGAGCCCTCACGCCGTCGCCATCAATCAACTGGCCGATCTGGCCGTCACCGTGACCAACGCGTACAACTGGCCGGTGCCACTCCTCGAGTGGTCGGATCAGCTACCGGACGGTGTGGAGGCCGTGGCGGCCAAGACGTCCATGATCTCGACATCCGAAGGTCGGCGGCCGGCGGTGTACGGTCGCTACAGCATGCGGCGCTGGGAGGAGGTGACCCAACATGTCGCGGTGAAAAGCCAGCGCCGGGGCCGGTATATTCTGGGCCCGATTTACGTCGAGCTGCGCGATCCGCTGGGAGTGGCCGACGCCGACAAGAGCACACCCGCGTCCGCGGTGCTGACCGTGTTTCCGGCCCTGTTTCCCTTGCCGTCCCCGCTCGCCATGCCGACTGCGCGGCATGGGGAGCGGCGGGGCCCGCCCTGGAATCCACCCGACCCCACACGATACATCGGCGTGCGGCCCTATGAACCGGGCGACTCACCACGACTCATCCATCCTCACGCGAGTGCCCGTACCGGCACACTGCAGGTCAAGCGTCTCGAAACCGAGGCCGACAATCAGGTGGAACTGGTGGCGCTGGCAGCTACGGCTCCGTTCCTGTGGGAAGGCATCGACCCGAACCGGTTGGAGTCCTTGATCTCGGCGGCCGCCTCGGCGGCCAACTACTACATCCTGCAGGGTACGGCGGTGGGGTTGTCGCTGGCCGGATCCGTCTATGGCCAGCCGCGAGGCGTTTCCCTGACGCCCAAACCGGGACGAGATCAGTGGCTTCGGATCCAGACCGCACTGGCGTGGGTCACCCCGGGGGGAGGAGAAGCGGGTGACCTTACCCGCACCCTCCAGCGCCTCGTCAGTCATGCGCGGCCGCGCACGCAGGTCTTTATCTTTACATGCTACTTTTCCGAGGCCTGGCTACCCTACATTGACCGGATGCGTCGGCGACAGTTGCAGGTGGTCTGGGTGGCAGTGGGGGATCGAGGCCACTGGCCTCAGATCCCCGGGGTGCGGATGGTGCATTGGACGCCCGCGGTGGAGATACCGTGATGCGACAGCGCATTGTGAGCCTGGTGCTCGAAATCGGGTGGATGGTGCCCTGGCTGATTGCGTTGGGCGCGGGGGCATCCTGGTGGGTGCCGATCTTAAGCGGACTCGCCCTGGTCGTGATATCGACCTCGCGCCGCCGGGGGACGTTTGGCCCCCTGGCGGTCCTCGCGGGCGTCGCGATCGGCTACCTGATGGGGAGCGGGTTCGGGGCAGTGGCGGCCGGGATTGGGGCCTGGCGGGGCTGGGCGGCCCACGGCCGGCCGACCCGCAGTGGGCTTCTGGGCCGACTCGTGGTGGTGCTTATCGCCCTGTCGGCGCTCGTGATCTGGCACCCCAACTGGTGGCCGGTGCTTCCCGCCTCCCTCATCCTGGCGGTGGCCGGCATGGCGGAGGCGTCGCGGCCTCCGGGGGTGGGCAGTGAGGAGTGGTGGAGCCTCGGGTCCGCGTTTGGGCTCGTGTCACTGGGTGCGGCGCTTGTGGTGTACGGACTCGCCTTTTGGGGGCCCTGGAAACACCTGGCCGGCCCACTCAACGCCGTCCTGGCGTTTGCGATCGGACTTATCTCCGACACCATCGTGCGCCTCTTGTCCCGCATACACTTTCACGGACACCTGCACATCCCGAAGATCCAGAGGAGTTCTGCCAACGCCCACCGGCCGCCGCCGCCCCGCCTCGTGGCGGGCCATCACCTTGTGTGGGTGATCCTCATAGCGGTGGTCGGGGCCATTGTGGTGACCCTCGGCGTCTGGTGGATCAGCCGGGCGCTGGCCAACTGGAATCCGAAACCCGCCGAAGATGAGGAGCGGCTGGAACGTCGTCGTGTCGGTGACCCGTACCGAGGCCACCCGGGACGCGTGCGCTTTACCCGCCGGGTTGTGCGGGTGCGGCTTAAAAGTGCCGTTCGGCGACAAAAGGGGGCCAGCCCCAACGAGACCCTGCGAGAGTGGTTCCGCCGGGTGCACCACGAAGTGCCAAGCCCGGTGACACTCTATGAAGAAGTGAGATACGGAGGAGTACGGGACACGGCGGAGCGAGCACGGCGCACCCATAGGCAGTGGCCGCCGGAACCGCAGCCGCCGCCTAAAGGCTAGAGGAGCGCGGCCGCGCGTAGTCATATACGGATCTGGATCGGTGAGGTAAAATGCTGTCTTTAGACAGACAGGGGGCAGGTGGAATCGGTGGACCTGGTCCGCATCGGCGACAAGCTCGTCAGCGTGGAACGGGTTCTGCGGACCGTCGAGGACATTTTCCGTCTGAGGCAAGCGGGACTGAGTCAGGCGGAAGTCGGCGAGAGGCTGGGACTCGACCGGACCGTGGTGTCGCGCCTCGAAAGTGTAGGCGAGATCGGGAAGGGACACGCTATCGCGGTGATTGGCTTCCCCGTGGCCAATCGGGACGAGGTGCGCACGCTGTGCCGTGATCGCGGCGTCGAGTTTGTCTGGGTGATGTCCGATCGGGAGCGCCGCGACTTTGCGGAAAGCCGATCCGGAGCAGCGCTGATTGACGAAGTGCTGCAGTTGGCGGGGCGGGTGCGCCAGTTCGATGCCGTCATCCTGATGGCATCGGATCGGAGGCTCCGACTGATGGAGGCGCTGTTGGATCCGCGGCGGGTGCTGCCCATCGTACTGGGCCACACCCCCCTGTCACGTGATGTGGCCGTCGATCTCGAAGCGCTGGACGCGGCCATTCGCGCCTTAACCCCGGCAGGAGATCTTTGACGCGCGTCGAAACTGGGGCGAACAAACTCAGACCACATAATGTCGTTCCGCCACGCGTGATGGGGCGGCGGAATACTTGGATCGGGACGGGAAAGAGGGGCCCAATGTGAGTGAGCGAGAAGTGCTGGTATCGGCCGAGGGCTTGAAGAAACTCGAGACGGAACTCGAGCACCTGAAGACGGTCCGGCGTGCGGAAGTTGCCGAACGCATAAAGCAGGCCCGTGAGTTCGGCGATATCTCGGAAAACGCCGAGTATGACTATGCCAAGAACGAGCAAGGACTTATCGAAGCGCGCATCCAGTCACTGGAGAACATGCTGCGAAACGCACGGGTGGTAGACGGATCCCAAGAAGACAGTTCCCGCGTGCATCTCGGTTCGCAGGTCCGGGTGCGGGATGAGCAGGCGCAGGAGGAAGAGGAGTATGTGGTGGTCGGATCAGCCGAAGCCGACCCTATCAAGAACCGCATCTCCATCGAATCACCTGTGGGCAAGGCACTATTGGGCGCCCAGGCGGGAGACAAAGTGGAAGTGGTCGTTCCGATGGGGCGTCTACAGCTGACGGTGCTCACGGTACACTGAGAGGTATGCAGACAGGAAAGCCTCAGTCCCCGGGCGAGAGCCTGCGGGCGGTACGCCTCGATAAGTGGAAGGCCCTCCAGGAGGAGGGCCGCGATCCTTTCCGCCAGACGCGATTTGTCCGCACCCACGTTATGTCGGATGTCCGGGCAGGCTATCCAGGCAATGATGGTCTCGGAGTGCGGGTCGCAGGCCGCGTCACCGCGATTCGTCGGCACGGGGGCGCCGCATTTCTGGATGTCGAAGATGCCTCGGGCCGTCTGCAGCTGCATGTGGAACGCACACACGCCGACGCCTTCACCCTGTTGGACCGCCTCGATCTCGGGGATCACGTGGGAGCCATCGGAACCGTCTTTCAAACGCGTCGTGGTGAGGTTACCGTATCCGTTCAGGAGCTCATCATCCTGGCGAAGAGTCTTCGCGGTCTGCCAGACAAGCGAGACGGCTTGAAGGACGTCGACGCCCGCTACCGGCAGCGCTACCTCGACCTGCTCGCCAATCCTGACGTGCGCGACGTGTTCCGGATGCGGTCCGATGTGGTCCGCCTCCTGCGCGAATTTTTGGGCGGAGAGTCATTTGTGGAAGTGGAAACGCCCATTCTGCTCACCCTGGCCGGCGGCGCTGAGGCCCGTCCGTTTACCACTCACCATAATGCGCTCGACGTGACTCTTTATCTCCGCATCGCGATGGAGCTTCATCTAAAACGGCTTATCGTCGGTGGATACGAGGCTGTGTACGAGATTGGCCGCGTGTTCCGAAACGAGGGCATCGATACGCGGCACAGTCCCGAATTCACGATGCTCGAACTCTACTGGGCCTACCACGACTATGAAGACATGATGGATCTGGTTGAGCGGATGGTTGCGCATATCGTGTCTCATGTGCGCGGGAGTCTGCAGTTTGACAGTCAGGGGCACAGGCTCGACTTCACGCCTCCCTGGCCCCGGGTGGATCTGACCGAGCGCTTCCAGGCCAAGACCGGTGTCTCGTGGTTTGATGTCGCCACCAAAGACGAGGCATACGCTCTAGCGCGCCGATTCCGGGTCGAGGTGCAGGCGGGTCAGACGCGTGGGCAGATTTTGGACAAGATTACGAGTCAGCTGGTAGAGCCTGACCTGATCGGGCCCACGTTTCTCATTCATCACCCGGTCGATATCTCGCCGTTGGCCAAGCGCCGTGCGGCTGACCCGCGGCTCACTGAACGGTTCGAGGCCTTCTGCCTCGGGCGCGAGCTTGGCAACGCATTCTCCGAACTCAATGATCCTGTCGATCAGCGGCGCCGTTTTGAAGACCAGCAGGAAGATCGACGCCTGGGTAATGACGAGGTGCCGGAGCTGGACGAGGATTATCTGACCGCACTCGAATATGGTCTGCCGCCGACCGCCGGCCTGGGTATCGGCATCGAGCGGCTCATGATGGTGGTGGCCGGAGTGCCCGCGATCCGAGATGTCATCTGGTTTCCCGTGCTGCGCCCGTTGTGAGTATGGCGCGCAAGAGCGTAAGCGTAAGCCTCGGGTCCACCACCCGTGACCACCGCGCGGTCGTGACGCTGGGGGGCGAAGAGGTGGTGGTCGAACGTCGGGGCGTGGACGGGAGCCTGGCGGAGGCGGCGCGCCTTATCGAAGAGCTTGACGGTCAAGTCGATGCGATTGGGCTTGGCGGCATCGATCTCGCGCTCGTGGTGGGCGACGACCGGTACCTGATCCGGGAGGCGGTGGAGCTTGCGGCCCATGCGTCCCGCACGCCGGTGGTGGACGGATTCGGCTTAAAAGCGGTGTTCGAGCCGGCCGTTATCCACCGGCTCGTGACCGATGGCATCCTGCAGGCGGGCCAGACCGTGCTCATGGCGTCGGCCATGGACCGCTACCCGATGGCGCACGCGTTCGTGCAGGCGGGACTGATTCCGCTGTTCGGTGACCTCATGTTCGCGAGTCGCATCGACTATCCCATCCGTTCCATCGCCGAAGTGCAGGAGCTGGCGCGCAAGATCCTGCCCGAATTTACCCGCCTTCCGTTTACCTTGCTGTATCCGACTGGCTCCGAGCAGGACGCCGAGCCGGATGCACGCTTCGGGCGCTACTTTGAGGAAGCGGACGTGCTGGCAGGCGACTTTCATTATCTGCGCCGCTATCTGCCGGCCCGCATCGACGGCAAGGTGGTGGTCACCACGACCACCACCGCTGCCGATGTGGCGCTGTTGAAAAGCCGCGGCGCAGCCATTCTCGTCACGACCACCCCGCGGCTTTCCGGGCGCACCTTCGGCACCAATCTGATGGAGGCTGCGCTCGTGGCGCGCTTCGGCCTGAGGTATCCGGATCCCGACTTTGCCCACCGGGTGATGGACAGCGGGCTCGAACCTGATATCGTTCGTCTGGGAGTGGATGACCATGGCCGACAGGGACCTTAGGGCGGCCCTCCGAGATTTCGCAAGCCGCTGCAACGACAACGAACGGCTGCGACAAATGAACCGCGACTGGACACGGACGATCGCCGTCCGGCCTTCCGAGGATGAACCGGTGTTCCTCCGTTACGAAGCCGGGGAGGTCGCGGTGACAGACCTCGCCGATCCGGATCTGGTGGTGGAGGGTCCGAACGAGATCCTATGCGCCATCTTTACCGGGGAGACAACCCCGACCGAGCCGTATATGGATGGAACGCTGCTTGTCCGTGGCAGTCAGGACGACATGATGCGGCTTGATATCATCTCGCTCCTCATCTGGGGCGAGTAGTATGGCGGAACTACGGCGGGTTCTGCCGCTCCGGACCGCCGTCACGACGAGTGCCGGATTGGCGTCGGCGGCGGTGAATTTTTTTGCGGCGGTCGAAGTCGCGCAATATGCCGGCGGTCGCTCGGCGTGGCTCGCGCTCCTCGTGGCAGGTCTCCTCATTACCTTGTCGGCCGCCAACTTCTCGGAGCTGTCGGGCTTATACCCGTCGGCTGCCGCTATCCGGGTCTGGATGCGGCGGGGTGCCAACGACCGGCTGTCTATGGTGGGATCCCTCGTCTACATGATGACGGTCGTGCTGGTCGTCGCGGCCGACGCCTTCGTGCTGGGTCATGTCTTTACGGCGATCGTGCCGGCGGTGCCGGGACTGGTCTGGATTGCCCTCCTCCTGATGATCGTGACCTGGGCGAACCTGCGCGGCGTGAAAGTCGCCGGCTATATTCAGGACGGCAACGGCCTGTTCCTGCTCGGAAGTCTGATGGTCATCTCCGTTATCGGACTGATGCATGTCGCCCCAGGGCACTTTGCGGGCGTATTTCACCTAGGGGGCGGCTTCTTGCAGTCGGTCGCCTTGGGCGTCTTTATATTTGTCGGCTTCGAGTGGGTGACGCCGCTGGCGGAGGAGTTTACCGACTCCCGTATGATCCCCCGCGGCATGTTCATGGCTCTGGGCCTGGTGGCAGTGGCGTTTGGTCTGTTTACGTTGGCCCAGCAAACGCTCCTGCCACAGGCCCGGGTGGCCGGGTCGCTGGTACCGCAGCTTTTGGTGGGACAGGCCGCGCTGGGACGGCTCGGCTTCTGGTGGATGGTGGTGGCCAGTCTCACTACCGCCATGACCACATTCAACGGCGGATTCGTGGCGGCGTCGCGCTTCGTGTACGCCGCCGCACGCGAGCGCGTGCTGCCGCCGGTGCTGGCGCGTTTGAATGATCGGCTGGTGCCCCAATACGCGCTCCTCGGCCTATTTATCACCTCCTTGTTGCTGGCTGCCGTCGTCTATGTGAGCGGCCGCTATGTGTGGCTTATCAACACCGGTGCCGCCGTGGAATCATTCATGTACGTGATGGCGGGATTTCTCGTAATCAATTTGCGGCGCCGGGAACCGAACCGTGCCCGCCCCTTCCGGGTGCCGTGGGGAGTGGTGATCCCCGGCCTGTCCATGCTGATCTTTTTCGCGCTCGGGATCGGATCACTCACGGCCGCCTCCGATCTCCCTGGGCCCGTGCCCTGGAGCCTCGCGTTCCTCGTGATGCTGACAGCGGGTGCCGTGATTTACGTGTACCGGGTCGTGCCGCGCCTGAAGGCGCGATCACGGGTCGCACCTGCCCCCTCGCGCCCGTCCGAGGCTCCGTAGACCGCTCCCCCGGTTCTTGCCACCCAGATATTGGCATAGGCTCGAACCGTCGGGGGTGTGGGTGTGGGGAACCGTTCCGTTCGATCCTTGATGCACTGGACGATCGCCGCGCTGCTGGCGCTGGTGCTGGCAGGAGGTGTGGCGAGCCTGACGGGTGGAGTGCTGGGTGCCGTGAGTCAGGGTGTCAATCAGGTCCTCCTGGGAGGCGCCCGACTCACCCTCACGCGCGTGCATCGTCTGATGCCCACCGTAACGCCTCCGCCCGGTCCTCCACCGGGCCTCGTGCTCGGGTATCTGGCGGACCCGGCCAGCGACCCCGGGGCCGTGGCGCTCTTACAGTCATATCACCGTGTGATAAACGGCATCATCCCGTTCTGGTATACGATTTCGGCCGACGGAACCGTGACCGGCAGCACCAACACGTCCGTGCTCGACTACGCGCACCAGCAGCACTGGTACACGCTGGCGCTGGTCCGCAACATGGCGGGCGCATCCGTGTTCGGACCCCTTTTGGCCAGTCCGGCCTATCGGGCGCGCGCCATCGCGCAGATGCTGACCCTGGTCGAAAAGTACGGCTACAGCGGGGTGAATCTCGACTGGGAGGGGATCGCACCGTCGGACCGCAATGCATTCAGCGCGTTTGTCCGAACGCTCGCGTCAGTCTTCCACGCCCATCACTATGACGTGACCCTGTCGATTCCGGCCGAAACCGCCGATGAACCCAACAACGGCTGGACAGGCGCGTACAATTACCAGGCTCTGGGACGTTCAGCCGATCTCCTCATTTTGATGGCGTACGACCAGCACAACGCCTCCTCGGGAGCGGGACCCATCGCAGCCAGCAGCTGGGTGCGTGCGGTCTTGTCTTATGCGATCGCGACCGTGGCACCGGAAAAAATCGTGCTGGGCATTCCCGGCTATGGATACGACTGGTCCGCGGCCGGTACGATGGCGCTTACGTGGCAGCAGGCGGAGGATCTGGCGGTGCAGTACCATCAGGCGACCGGAGGCGGGCACTTCACGTATGTCGCTGGCGGCCGTGTCCATACGGTCTGGTTCGAGAATGCTTCCGCGCTCTTGAAGAATCTCATGCTGGCGGCTGGCTTCGAAGTGCGGGGGATGGCGCTGTGGCGGCTCGGCATTGAAGACCCGAAATTGTGGGCTCTCATCCAACGGTGAAAAAACGCGCACGCTTACGCATAATCGGCGGCGCACACGGGCGGAGGACAATACGCATCGGCATGGGGAAGAAATCATCCGAAAGGCTCTTGGCGAAGCTATTCGAAGTGAGTATAGTAAGCGTTACGCCCCGCGGCACAGGAGAACAAGTCCGATGTGTGGCGCGGCGGAAAATTCCCGGTCCTTGACAACTGGTCAGCGTGTACCACACACCAACGGAAATCAGAGCCGGACCGCCGGAAGGCGGGCCGGCAAGCCTGGAGAGTTTGATCCTGGCTCAGGACGAACGCTGGCGGCGTGCCT
>JAKATP010000055.1 GCA_021818685.1 Bacillota bacterium
GCCAATCTGGATCGTCTGGTGGAGGAGCGGCTCGACGGGGAGCCGGTAGCACCGGCCTTGGCCGCGAACACCGCGCGGCATCGGTCATGAGGGTCCCGGGCGACAAGGAGCGCGTGCCGTCGCCGACCACGGCCGGCACCGCATCTTTACCCGTGTCCCCCTCCTCGTCCTTGAAACAGGAACGGGTCTACCGCATCCTTCGCGAAAACATTGCCGCCGGTCGCTATGGCCCCGGATTTCGTCTGGTCATCGACCGGCTCGCGCGCGAGTACGGGCTCAGCGCGATTCCCGTGCGCGAGGCCGTGCGCCGGCTCGAAGCCGAGGGACTCGTCTCGTATGCCCAGCATGTAGGATTCCAGGTGATGGAGCTTGACGACGGGGCGCTCGCCGAGGTGCTGGAGGCCCTGGCGCCGCTCGAAGCCTGGGCGGTGGCCACGGCCGCACCCCGTCTCCGGTCAGACGACCTGGCTCGCCTGCGCCTTTTAGCCCGGGAGCAGATCGAGGCCCTGGAGGGCGCGGACATGATTTCTTACGGACGGCTCGAGCGCCGCTTTCATGAGGTATTGTTGGAGCCGCTGCCAAACGTCTACGCTTTAGACGTGCTCGGGCGCATGTATGATCGTCTGGATGCCATCCGTCCCCGCCTCTACACGTTTATCCCTGGCCGGGCCCGGCCGGGGATCCAAGAGCATTTCCGGCTCCTGGAAGCCATCTTTGAGCGGGGGCCGCGCCCGGTCCTCGAACGCCTCGTGCGTGAGCACCGCGAGCGGACCCGCGACGCCATCATGCATGCGTCGGCAGGCAACGCGACCACCGTCGGGAGGGAAACGTTTTGAGCACGATTCAAGAAAGACTCCGGGGTTCGATCGTTCCGGTGGTGAGCCCCTTTGACAACCAAAATCAGCTGGATGTGAAGACGCTCCGCCGCCTCATCGACTGGCTGATCGCCGAGGGGAGTCATGGGATTTCCGTCGGCGGCACCACGGGTGAGCCGGCCGCCCTCTCGATCGACGAACGCCGCCTGTTAATGAAGACCGCCATGGACGCGGTGGGTGGGCGCGTGCCTGTCCTGTTGGGGAGCGGATCCACCAATTTCGAAGAGACGATCGAACTCACCCACTACGCCGCCGAGCTGCACGCCGATGCCGCCCTCGTCATCGTTCCCTACTACAACCGTCCCAGCCAGGAAGGACTCTTCCAGCACTTCTACACCGTGGCCCGCTCCGTACCCGACCTGCCGCTTATCATCTACAATATTCCTGGACGCACCGCGACCAACATGGAGCCGTCCACCATGCTGCGACTTCGGAAAGCGGCCCCCAATATCGTCGGGGTCAAAGAGGCCAACCGCGACTTCGAGCAAGTGTCAAACGTGCTCGCCACCGTCGGCCGGGACTTTCTCGTCTATTCCGGCATCGAGGCCTTGTGCTATCCGATGCTGGCGGTAGGCGGGGCAGGCCATGTCTGCGCCACCGGCAACATTCTGCCTAAAAAAGTGGCCGACCTCTACAATTTCGTCCGCGACGGGCGCTACGACGAGGCCCGGAACCTTCACTACGAGCTATTGGCCATTAACCAGGCCCTCTTTTGGGAGACCAATCCGGCACCCCTGAAGGCGGCGCTCGGCATGATGCGCAAGATAAACCCGCACCTGCGGCTTCCCCTGGTGCCCATCACGGAGGCGCATCGGGCAGGCCTGGAGCAGCTTCTGCGCCGGCACGGGCTCCTCGAGGAGGTCACGGCGTGAGAACCGCCCGCATCGTCCAGGGAGGGCGGCCGCTCACGGTCGAAGTCGGTCCGGATGGGCTCCTCCATGCGGGCGGCACCACTTATGAACCCGATTCGGTGGTCTTTTTGCCGCCCGTTGAACCGCGCACGGTGTACGGCCTCGCCCTCAACTATGCCGACCATGCGGCCGAACTCGGGCTTGAGCGCCCCCCCGACCCCGCCATCTTCATCAAAGCCCGTTCGAGTCTCATTGGCCATCGGGGCGAGGTGGTCTACCCGCCGGGGGCAGAGTACTGCCACTACGAGGCGGAACTGGCCGTGGTCATCGGGCGGGCCGCCAGGCGCGTCCCGGCGCGAGAGGCTCTCATGTATGTCAGCGGGTACACGGTGGCCAACGACTTCACCTGTCGGGACTTCGTGAAGAATATCTTCCGCCCGCCCGTCAAGGCCAAGGGCTTTGACACTTTCGGGCCCCTCGGCCCCTATCTGGTGACGGCCGACGAAATCAGAGACCCGGGTGCGCTTCGCGTCAGCACACGGGTGAACGGGGAGCTCCGCCAGGAGGGCTCCACTCGCGATCTCATCTACAGCGTGCCGGAGATCATCGAGTATTTCTCCGCCTTTTTAACTCTGGAGGCGGGGGATGTGATCCTGACCGGCACACCGAAGGGCATCTCCCACGTGTATCCCGGGGACGAGATGGTCTGTGCCGTCGAAGGCATAGGCGAACTCGCCAACCGCGTGGTGGGTGAGGGGGGGAGGACCTCGTGACCGAGGAGAGGGCGCGGTCATATGTTCGGGAGGTGCCGCTTTATATCGGCGGGGAATTTGTGGAGGCCGGGGCCGGCGGACGCTTCGTCACCCTGAACCCCTCTTCCAACACCCCGATCACGACGGTGGCGGAAGGGACGACCGCCGACATCGACCGGGCCGTCCAAGCGGCCCGCAGGGCTTTCGACGAGGGATCGTGGCCGCGGATGACGGGCGCCGAGCGGGCCCGCTACCTCCGGCGCGTCGCCGACCTGATGGAGGAGGACCAGGAGGCGCTTTCGCTCCTGGAAACGCTCGATTGCGGCATCCCCATCGCCCAGACCCGCGGCCAGGTGGCGCGGGCGGCGGAAAACTTCCGATTTTTCGCCGACATGGCGCAGCACATGACCGGGGAGACCTATCCGGTCGAGGGGCGCTATCTGAACTACAGCATGCTCCAGCCGGTCGGCGTGGCCGGTCTCATCACGCCCTGGAACACCCCGCTTATGCTGGAGTGCTGGAAGATTGCCCCCTGCCTGGCGGCCGGCAACACCGCCGTTCTGAAACCCGCCGAGTGGTCGCCGCTCACGGCGGACCGGCTCGCCGCCATCATCGACCGGGCTGGGCTTCCGGCCGGGGTCTTCAATGTCGTGCACGGGTACGGGGAGACAGCCGGGGCCGCTCTCGTGGCCCATCCCGGCGTGCGCCTCCTTTCGTTTACCGGGGAGACGGAAACCGGACGCACGATCATGCGAAACGGGGCTCAGACCTTAAAGCGGTTCTCCATGGAACTCGGCGGCAAGTCGCCTGTCATCGTGTTTGCGGATGCCGACCTTGATCAGGCGCTCGACGCGGCTCTGTTCGGGATGTTCACCCTCAACGGTGAGCGCTGCACCGCCGGCTCCCGCGTCCTCGTCGAAGCTTCGGTGGCCGCGGAGTTTGAAGAGCGGCTCAAAGCTCGCATCGCCGCCATCCGGACCGGTGATCCGTTTTCCCCGGACACGGAGCTCGGCCCCCTCATCCACCCCGAGCATCACGCGCGCGTCATGGGCTATCTCGATATTGCGCGCGAGGAAGGGGCGACGATTGCGGTCGGCGGGCGGCGCCCGCCCGCCTGCCCGGACGGGAACTATCTGGAGGCGACCCTCCTCGCAGGCGTGAAGCCCGGGATGCGGGTGGAGCAAGAAGAGATCTTCGGACCGGTCCTGAGCCTCCTGTCCTTTGCCGACGAGGAGGCGGCGGTCCGGATCGCCAACGACGTCCGTTATGGCCTGGCGGCGTATATCTGGACCCGGGATGTCAGCCGCGCTCACAATGTGGCCGCGCGGATGGAGGCGGGCATGGTGTGGGTGAATTCGCCCAATGTGCGGGATCTGCGGACGCCGTTTGGGGGGTCGAAGGACAGCGGCATCGGACGGGAGGGCGGTCATTACAGCTTCGAGTTCTATTGTGAGCGGAAGTCGGTCCAAGTGGCGCTCCAGGCGCCGCCCATCCCGGTGGTGGGCCGGATGGGCGACTAGGCATCGGTCTGCAAGCGAAACCGCCCCACCCGCCGTCCATCTCCCATAAAAGGAGCAAGATCATGGGTGTGAGAACCGGAGCCCAATATCTGGCTGATCTCGATGAGAAACCGCGGGAATTATGGATTGACGGGACCCGCATCACCTCCCGCATGAGCCAGCACCCCGCCTTTCGCAATGTCGCGCGGAGTGTGGCCGCCCTCTACGACTATCAGGCCGACCCCGCCCACCGGGACGTCATGACCTATCCGTCGCCGTCCACCGGTGAGCCTGTGAGCCTCTCGTTTCTCATCCCGCGCACCCGCGAGGACCTGGCCCGGCGCCGCGGCATGATGGAGGCCTGGGCCAACCTGTCGGGGGGGTTCCTCGGCCGGAGTCCCGACTACCTGAATGCCGACCTGATGGCGCTCGCCAGTGCGGCGCCGTTCTTTGCCCAGAACGACCCGCGCTTTGAGGACAACATCCGGCGGTATTACGAGTATGTGCGAGAGCACGATCTGGCGCTCACCCATACGTTGATAAACCCCCAGGCCAACCGCGGGGCCTCGCTCGCCCAGCAGGCGGATCCCTATCTGGCCGCCCGCATCGTCGAGCGCACGGCCGACGGCATCATCATCCGGGGAGCGCGCATGCTGGCGACGCTGCCGATGGCGGATGAGATTCTGGTCTTCCCCTCGACCGTGATTCGCGCCACCGACGAGGACAGGCCGTACGCGTACGCGTTTGCGCTGCCGCTCTCCACGCCCGGGCTGAAACTCATCTGCCGCGAGTCCTTCGACTACGGCCGGAGCCACTTCGACCACCCTTTGGGCTCCCGCTTCGAAGAGATGGACTGCATGGTGGTGTTCAACGACGTGCTGGTCCCCTGGGAGCGCGTGTTCTTGCTGGAGGATGGCGAACTCTGCAACCGCCTCTATCCGGACACCGACGCTACCGTGCATATGACCCACCAGGTGGTGGTGAAGAACATCGCCAAGGCGGAGTTCATCCTGGGGGTCGCTTCCCTCATCGTCGACACCATCGGCATCGAGCAGTTCCAGCATGTCCAGGAGAAGATCGCCGAGATCATCAAGGCAGTCGAAACGGAAAAGGCGTTCGTCACCGCGTCGGAGGCGGGGGCCCGGGAGAACCGCTGGGGCGTCATGACCCCCGACTGGACGCCGCTGAACATTGCGCGCAACACGTTTCCCTACGTGTACCCGCGTCTGGTCGAGATCATCCAGCAGCTCGGGGCGAGCGGCCTCATGGCCATCCCGACCGAGAACGACCTCGCGGCGCCCGCCTTGCGACCCGACATCGACCGCTATTATCAGGCCCGGAACACGCCGGCGGCTGAGCGCATCCGCCTCTTCCGGCTGGCCTGGGACATCGCCGTGTCGACGTTCGGCGGACGCCAGACGCTCTATGAGCGTTTCTTCTTCGGCGACCCGGTCCGTATGGCGGGGGCGCTCTACGCGAGTTACGACAAGAATCCGATGAAAGAACGCGTCCGCCGTTTTCTCAACGAAACGCCGATTCCGGTACCGGGCCGGGAGTAGGCCGCCCGGCTCCCAGCATGGGCTCAGATGCGGTGACACGCCGATAGGCGAAGCCACCGGAACGGCAGGCAAAAGACGACAGACGCAGGTTGAAGGACGAGCGATGACAAGATGACAAGGTGAAAGGAGGAAGCGGATGGCGATGCCCTTTGATGTTCGGCGGACGAGTCACGTCGAATACGGCGTGACGGACCTCGATCGGGCCCGGCGCTTCTGGGTGGATCGGGTGGGCTTCGTCGAGACCGAATCCGATGCCGGTCACGTCTATCTGCGCGGGCTTGAGGATCGCTACCACCACTCGGTGGTGCTGACGCGCCACGACGTGCCCGGACTTATCCATGCCGCGTTTAGGGTGGCGGCCGCAGCGGACCTGGACCAGATTGCGGAGCTGGCCGCCCGCGAAGGCCTCTGGCACCGGTTCGTGGACGCCGAAACTGAGCATGCGGTGGGCCGGGCGCTTCGGGTTATGGACCCGTTCGGATTTCCGGTTGAGTTCGTGCATGAGGTGGAACCGGTCGAATGGAAGCTCCAGGCCTATGCCGATTACCACGGCGCCGCGATCATGCGGCTTGACCACGTAAACTATGTGAGTCCGCGCGTGGCAGAAGCGGCAGCCTGGTATCAGGACCGTTTCGGCTTCCAGTGCTCCGAATGCACGGTCAGCCGCGACCCCGACGGGACCGAGCACATCTGGGGCGCGTGGCTTAGGCGCAAGCAGACCTCGCACGACCTGGCGATTTCGAACGGCCGCGGACCGCGGTTTCACCACGCCGCCTTTATCGCCCACAGTCCCGAGACCCTCTTGCATGTGGCCGATGTGCTGGCCTCGACGGGGCATGTGGAGAATATGGAGCGCGGGCCTGGCCGCCACGGCACCACCAATGCCTTCTTCCTGTATCTGCGCGATCCGGACGGCAACCGCTTCGAACTGTTCACCGGGGACTACCTGGTGGCGGACCCGGATTGGCAGACGATCAAGTGGGATCTGAACGATCCGCGCCGGGCGACCTTCTGGGGGGCCGAGGCGCCGCCCCGCTGGTTCAATGAGGCCATGGGAGCCCGGCACTGGGAGACGGGCCAGGCGCTCCCGCTGTCAGACCCAAAGCTTCCGGACCGGCCGGCGAGCGTGGCGTCCCAGTAGGCGCACGCGCCGGCCATCGACCGGGCGATTCCGAGGTACAGACGGTCCCATCATGGGACGAGAGGGAGGAGTCTCTTATGGAGCGGCATGAAGCAGCGACGGCCCTCATCGAGGCCGTGAGGTTTCTGAAGGACAACGGACTCTTGGGACGGCGTGCCCATGCGAATCTGTCGGCGCGGCTTAACGCCGAAACGATGCTCCTGACCCGGGGCGGCAACGTCGCGTCCCTCGGGGAGGACTCGTTTGCCGTCATCCGGCTCGACGGCACGGTGGTGGACGGCGAGGTGGATCCCGGCAATCAGGAGATTATCGACATGCATGCGGGCGTATATCGTCTGCGCCCGGACGTAGGCGCCATCATCCACACCCATGCGCCCTATCTCACGGCCTATGCCATCGCCCATGCACCGCTGCCCCTGGCCTACGAGCCGCTCTTGCGGGCGGGGCTCACGGAACCGGTGCCGGTGGTGCCCTGGGCGCCCCGCGGCTCGGAGGCCTCGGTGGGCGGCATCCTGCAGACGGCCCAAGCCCATCCGACCGTGCCCGCTGTCCTGCTGGCCAATCATGGGGTGCTCGTATACCACGTGTCACCGGCCAGTACGGCAAGCCTCCTCGGCACGCTGGAGGAAGCGGCCGAGCTGTCCGCCCGCGCGGCCACGCTCGGGGGGGCAGCCGGGTTCCCGCCCGAGGCCTTTGCCCAGGTGAAGGAGCGGATGGCGGCATATCGAAGCTGAGGCCCCCGCCCGCGCATGAAGGGCCGCTGGACGGGCGGCCCTTCTTGCTGCCGTCTCAGGCGAGCGGATGGGCGCGGGCCAGATCCGGCAGGACCGACTCGGGCGGACACGGCACCCACCCGAGGAGTCCCCGAAGACGCTCGACCTTCATGCCCGCCTGCAGCGGGCGCGGGGCCGTCTGGCCGAGACTCTGGGTCGACACCCCGATGACCCGGTCGGCCGGAAGCCCAAATGTCTCGGCAATGAGGCGGGCAAAGGCCGCGCGTGTCATGGTCCGGGGGCCGGCCGCATGGATGAGGCCGGACGCGCCGGCCGCCAAGAGATCGAGGGTGGCGCGGGCCAGATCGGGGGCGTACGTCGGATTACCCCACTGGTCGTCGGGCACGCGGGCGGTCTCTCCTGCGGCCAGATTGAGGGCCAGACGCTGCATGAAGTTTTGCGGCGCTGTCTCCCAGCTGTAGACCCAGGCTGTTCGCAGCACGAGGCCGCGCGCGCCGAGCGCGAGCACGGCCTCCTCCGCCAACCGCTTGTCTGCCCCGTAGCGGGAGAGGGGATGGACCGGATCGTCCTCCGAGTACGGACCGTTCCGGCCGTCAAAGACGTAGTCGGTGGAGTAAAACACCACCTGAGCGCCGTGTGCGGCCGCCCAGGCGCTGACGGCGGCCGGCCCTTCGAAGTTCACCCGTCGGCTGAGCGCCGGATTCCGCTCGCAGCCATCCACATGGGTGAAGGCCGCCGTCAGGAGGACGACGTCTGGCCGGACAGATTCCAACAGCGCGTGCAGGGCGGCCGGGTCGCCGAGATCCACGGAAATCTCGGCGGCCCGGCGAAAGCCGGTGCCGAGGGCGGGGATGCCGCGCTCACCGAGATGCCGGAGCAAGGCTCCGCCCACCTGCCCGGTGGCGCCCACGACCAGATGGCGGCCGGGACTCACGAGAGACGGCTTCCGTACTGGCGCTCGTAATAATCCCGGTAAGCGCCGGACTTCACGGCCCGCCACCAGTCCTCGTGCGCCCGGTACCAGGCGACCGTGGCCGCGAGGCCGTCGGCGAAATGCCAGCCCGGGGCCCACCCCAGCTCGCGTTCGATCTTGGACGGGTTCATGGCGTAGCGGCGGTCGTGGCCGGGGCGGTCGGCGACCGGGCGGATGAGGGAGCGCGGCGCCCCCGCGAGGTCGAGGACATGCTCCGCCACCTCCCGGTTTGTCATCTCGGCGTGCCCGCCGATGTTGTACACTTCGCCCGGCCGCCCCCGCTCCAACACCGCCCAGATAGCCCGGGCATGGTCCTCCACGTGGAGCCAGTCGCGCACGTTGTTCCCGTCGCCGTAAAGCGGGCAGGGCTCGCCGGTCAGGGCATTGGTGACAAAGAGAGGTACAAACTTTTCGGGAAACTGGTAGGGGCCGTAGTTGTTGGAGCAGCGGGTGATAACGGCGGGAAAGTCAAACGTGTGGACGGCGGCCCGCACCAGGAGATCGCTCGAGGCCTTGCTGGCCGCATAAGGGCTGTTGGGCTCCAACGGATCGGTCTCGGTGAAGGCCGGCGCGTCCGGCGCGAGCGACCCGTACACCTCGTCGGTCGAGACATGGAGGAAGCGGGCGACACCCGCCCGCCGGGCCGCCTCGATGAGCACCTGGGTGCCGAGCACATTGGTGGTGAGGAAGTCGTCAGCGGCGAGAATGCTGCGGTCGACGTGCGTTTCCGCCGCGCAGTGCACGATGGCGTCGACGCCGGTGCCGATCGCGTGGTCCACGTCCGCCTGGCGCCGGACATCACCCCGCACGAAGACGTGGCGCTCCGCCGGGACCCCGTCCAGATTCGCGAGATTCCCGGCGTAGGTCAGGGCGTCTAGGTTTACGACCGTGAGCTTCGGGTGCTCCGAAAGCGCCCAGCGGATGAAATTGCTGCCGATGAAGCCGGCCCCGCCCGTCACCAGGATGCGCATACGCCTTCCCGCCTTTATCAAGTGTGCGCCCGTCAGCGCGGCGCGGTCGTCCAGTCAAAACCAATCGTGGGGTCGTTCCAGGGGATGCGCTTCTCGTCGGGCGCCCCCGGCCGATAAGACTCGGTCGTGAAGTAGACAATCATCAGCGGGCGGTCTCCGAGGACCCGGTAGCCGTGGGCCACCCCCACCGGAATCACGAGGAGAGCCGGACGGCTCTCGCCCATATAAAACACGTTCGTGAGCCCGTGCGTCTCCGAGTCGGGCCGCAGATCGTGCAAGACCACCTCCGCCTCCCCGACGGGAAAGAACCAGAGGTCGTCCTGGCGCTCGTGATAATGAAACGCCTTGATGACACCGGGATGGGAGTAGGAGAGGGACGCTTGGCCGAAGCGTTGGAGGAGGTCCTCGTCATCGCGGAGGATCTCCTCGAAGAATCCCCGGTTGTCGACGTGCCGGACCAAGAGCTTCTCCCGGACTCCCGCAATCCGCGTTGGACTCACCGCCATCAAAGCACCTCCACCTGTGAATGGTCGCCCAGCACCAGCGCATACGCCCGCGGCGCCCGCCGGCGGAGGGCCACGCGGGCACCGCGTCCGATGAGGCTTCCGTCGATGCGGCCCGGGACCGAGTCCAGCACGGCATCGGCCAGCACGACACTCATCTCAATCTCGGTGTGCATCAGATGGACCCGCGGACCGATGCTGGTAAACGGCCCCACATAACTGTCCTCCACGACCGCCTCCGCCCCAATCACGGCTGGACCCCGGATGGTGGAGCGGATGACGCGCGCGCCCGCCTCCACCACGACCCGACCCATGATCTCGCTGGCGGCATCGATATCGCCGGCGGTCCGGGGCGAAATTTCCTCCAGAATCAGCCGGTTGGCGTCCAGCACGTCCTCGGGACGGCCCGTGTCCTTCCACCAGCCCTGGACCATTTCGGCATGGACGGCACAACCCCGGTCGAGCAGCGTCTGGATGGCGTCCGTAATCTCATACTCCCCCCGCCAGGAGGGCTCGAGGCTCCTGATGGCGTCGTGGATGGCGGCGCGAAACAGATACACCCCCACCAGCGCCAGGTTCGACGGCGGATCTTGCGGCTTTTCGACCAGCCGCACGATGGTCTGTCCGTCGACGACCGCCACCCCGAACTGCTCCGGGTGGGCGACCGGCGTCAGGAGGACCGAGGCATCCCAGTCGCTCTCCTCAAACGCGGCGACGAGGTGGGCCACACCGCCTTTGAGGAGATTGTCACCCAGGTACATTAAAAACGGGTCATCCCCGAGAAACGGCTCGGCCGTGGCCACCGCGTGGGCGAGTCCGAGCGGGGCCGACTGGGGGATATAGGTGAGGTGGCATCCGAATTGGGAGCCGTCGCCCATGGCGCTCTCCACTTCGGCCGCCGTCTCGCCCACGATCATGCCGATGTCCCGGATGCCCGCCTGCACCAGAGACTCGACGGCGTAGTGCAGGAGCGGACGATTCGCGATCGGAATGAGCTGCTTCGCACTCGTGTACGTGAGGGGCCGAAGGCGGGAGCCCGTCCCGCCTGACAAGATTAGGCCTTTCATGCACCCTCCCCCAGCATTGCTGCTAGAAGTGTGGCATAGGGTTCCGGCACGGTAAAGCCAGAATCCCCCGTCAGGGTCCCGGAGATGACTCGGCAGCGTGAAACGCTCGGCCGCCGGGACACGCCGACCGTGGGAGCCGGCCGGCTTTACCCCTGTGCGATGGCGGCACTGCCTGCCCGTCGCCCCCATCGCCTCGCGGGAGCGACCGGCCCGGGACCGCGGCAGCGGCTTATCAGGTTCTCCTATTTCACCTCGCCGCTGGCTGCGGCCGCCTCGGTCCCGGGGCTATTTTCGTCGCGGTCCGACAGCATCCCGTTATAGCGGCGGAACAGGCGCGCATAGCTCAGCGCGTAGGCGGTCTGCAGGCCCGCCGCGATGAAAAAGGGCAGGGTCAGATCGCCGCCGTCCATTAGGTAGCCCGCCACGGTGGGGCCGATGGAGGCGGGAACCCGCATCGAGAAGACATTCAGACTGGAGGCAAAGCCCCGCCGTTCATCCCGGGTCAGGCTGACCGTGACGGCCTGGCGGGCTCCCACGGAGCCCCGGTTCAAGATGGAACGGACGAAGTAAAATAACGCCGCCCACACAAAGCTTCCCATGAGCGTCATCGCCACCAGCGTGACGACGCCGACGAGGCGCACGGCCGACACCGTGCGCACGACTCCGAAGCGCCCGGCGAGCCGGCCGGTGACGACATTGGAAAAGCCCGTGGCCACAAACGACACCGCCATCAAGACCCCGATGGCGGCGGGGCTCACGCCAAAGCGCACCGCAAACCAGTATGAGATGAGGGGCCCCGTGAGTCCGACCGCCAGGCCGTTCAACAGATTCGTAAAGGAGAGCTTGAGAAGCTCCCCGTTTTCCTGGCGCGCCACCGGATCAACCCGGGGAACGCTGGTCCGCCGTGGAGCCTGGGCGCCCTTGGGGCGCGCCGCAGCGCTACTGGGCTCCTCGCGGAGCGGCGCAATCAGAAACAGATTGATGGCCGAGCCCAGCGCCGGCAGCAAAAACAGCGGGCGGAACGCGGCCGCGCCGGGCAGGACGTGCTGGAAGAGCACCACGGAGCCCGCCAGGAACGCCCCCAACCCCATCCCCACAAATCCCACCGCCGCGTTCAGGCTGAACACCTGACTTCGAAGCTTGGGGCTGATGACGCGGGCGATCCAGGCCTGCTCAGCCGGCGCAAACGGTCCGGCACCGCCTGACTGGCCCCGGCCGAAGCTCGCCACGATGGCGGCGGTGGAGATCACATACACATTGCCGGTAAGCGTGGCCGCAATGCCGGATGCGACGGTCAGGCATTCGTACAGCAAGATGAAACGGCGGCGTCCATGGCGGTCGGAGAGATAGCCGATGCCGAGTGACAGGCCGGCCCCGAGAAGTCCCGACGCGGTTAAGAGGATGCCGATGGCGGCCGCGTGCCAGCCCAGTGCTTTCAAATAGAGGGCAAAGTTGACCACCATCATGCCCTGACCGAGGCTTCGAAGCGCCCGGGCGGTAATCAGGCGGCGGGCGATGAGGGGGTAGTCGCGCCAGCTACTCATGCGCCGCGGGAGCGGGCTGGATCCGGGTCGGGGCCATGACGGAGAGGATCTCGTGCCAGTGCACGAGTTCCTCATCGGAGATCGGCTCGACGGCCTTCTTGAACCGTTCCAGGTACACCATCCACGCTTGACGGAGGGCGTCTCGGCCTTCGTCGGTCAAAGACGCCGACACCTGCCGTAGGTCACCTTCCTGCCGGACGCGGCGGACGTAGCCGCACTCCTCGAGCTTGTCGAGCATGCGCGTCGCACCGGCGGTGGAGATGTCAAGCCGCTGCGCCAGCAGGCCGACCGGCACGGGTCCATCCATCAGCCGGCGCACGAGCGCCCACTGGGCGCGGGTGAGCGGGCCCCACTGGCGGCCGAGGCGTCGGTTCAACCGGTCCAACCCGAGCGCCATGTCGCGCAGCAACTGATCGCGGTCCACCGTGCCCTCCTGACCATTAATCTGGTTAATGAATAGCCCTACGATAACAGAACCCGGCGGCGCATAAAAGTGGATACCTGCGCCCGGCCCCGTGGTTGGCGTGGTGCGGCGCTTTGGTCGTGTCGTGGGCGTGGGCGACCCGTTTTCCTATGCGACCCAATGATACGTCGCAAACAGCGAGATGAGGAGGGCCCCGATAAGGAGCGACGCTGCCATGTAGATGCGAAGGGCCCATGGCCGCTCCATGATGTAGCCTCCGAGCACGATGAAGAGCGGGCTCGCCGCCAGGAGAAAGCGGGGCGCGGACATGAACGGCACCCCGCTCGCCGGGTAGAGAAACGGGACCGTGAGCACGAGGAACGAGTAACACCAGAGCGGCCACGACAGGTACCGGCGCCCGATGACGAGGAGGAACACACCAAAGGCGAAGAACACGATGTTCCAGACGTTGCTGATGGTGTTGCCCGGTGCACCGAGGGCAAACAGGTGTGAGTAAGACGTGAAGTTTCGGAAATACACGTAGGCCTGCCGCACACCCTGGTAGAGCGTGACCCACGGCATGGTGAAGCGGCGCCCCCAATAGGGGTGCTGGACCGCCTTGAACATGAAGGGGTTCTGAAAGGTCAAGTACAGCTTGACCATGAAGGCGGCCACGCCACCCGGCACGGCTGCGAGCCACAGGTACGACGTGAACGGGCGGTGCCGCCGCCACATATAAAGCGCCATCGGCACGGCCAGCAGCACGCCGTAAACCGAGGCCGCGGAGGTGACACAGGCCAGAACGGCGGCAAAGCCGAACCGCCCCCGCCGGGCCATCAAGAGGCTCCCGGCCGACAACGCCAGCACCAAGGCTTCCGGATAGGCGCTTGTGAAGTAAAAAGAGACGGGGAAATAGGCGAGGGCGATGACCGCAAACCAGGCCGCGCGCGTCCCCGCCTCCTCGGCGGCGAGCTGGTAGAGCACCCATGCGCCCACCGCAAACGCCACCGTGGACAGGAGCAGGGCGACCCCGAGACTGTCTCCCAGCATGTGTACCAGGAGGGGATAGAGGGGAAAGAAGGCCGCCGACTCCTTCACCGCATACCCGAAACGCGCGATAGACAAATACCAGTACCCGTCCCAGTGGGCCCAGGGCGCGAGCAGAACATTGAACCAGAAGCCGCCCCGCGCCGGGGAGTAGCCCGGTACGAGCATGGGGTAGGCCTTCGGCAGGTAGACGAACGCGATCCCGCCTATTTCCAGGATGAGGGCGCGCGACAGTGCCACCAGCGCAATCAGGAGTGTAGTCCGGCGTCCGAGCTCGACGGATTCGGAATACCGGCCGCCCGCCGGCCGCGGGACCGGTACCGCCCGGCTCAACGGGTGCGCCCCGGCAACGGATCCATTCGCAGATTATAGCCGCGGATCACGGTGCCCAAAAGGAACAGCTGCACGCCCGACAAGTCGGTCGGATGGCCGCGCTGGACTGTCGCGCTGAGCGCGGTCGCCGCACTGCCGGGCAGATCCGGCAGGGCTCCCATAATGTCGGTCAGCACCCGGAGTTCCTCTCTCGGCGTGACCGTTATGGGCGGACTCAGGGAAGGCGGGTCCCAGCCGAGGCGGTAGAGGGCGGTTGGGATATCCTCGGAGTAAGGCACGTCTTGCAGGCCCGCCGGCCAGGACGGGGAATACTGCGTGAGAAGCGTAAAGAGCGTGTTCGCGGTAGGCTCCGAAATCTTGACGTAGGCGCCCGCGCGGATGTGCAGATCCCGGTGGATGGCGCGCACAAGCTCCCGGCCCGTCATCCGGTCGGCGCTGAACCAGAGCGGCTGGTGGTCCACATAGGACGGCAGGGAGCCCGGGATGGGGATGATGCCGAGGACGCGCTGGTCGGCCTCGATGTGGACCAGAAAACCGGTGAATCCCGGGTTCGACGGCACGCCGACCACCGCCACCAGGACGTAGCGGGGTGTATTGGGCGCACTGGCGACGGCCGCATTGCGCGACACCGAGACGACGAGGATGGCGGCACCGAGCACGGTTACCGCCAGCAGGCCGACAAAAAAGCGTCGCCCCCACCGAAGAGGCTCCGTGCGGACGGCAGGGACAACATGCGCGCGTTCCTGCGGCTCCTGTTCAGCCACTCGCGTATGCTCCTCCCTCCATCGGTGACGGCGACCGCGACGCCGGGGGCGCCGCAATCCTCCCGATCCTTTCATTGTCCGGGGGCTCGTGTCAATGAACGGTTCCGGCCGCCAGGCTGTGCGTGATGCCGAGGCATGCCGTTCCGGCCCCCCACGGGCCCATAGGGCTCCTCCAGACCTCGGAATCCGTCGTCATGACGCGGGCGGGCGTATCGCACGCCGCACGACACCGCCATCAGCATGCCCCGTACCGGCCGCGCCATTCTAAATTCTTCCAGGGACGGCCATCAGCCGGGAGGGACCATGCGCTCCGGATGCGTGTAGAGATTAAACCGTCCCTGGCGCGCAAATCCAACCGCCGTTACCCCGAGTTCGTCTGCCAGGTCGCGGCCGAGGGATGTGGGGGCGGCATTGGACAGGACGAACGGAATACGCATGCGCGCGACTTTCACCACGATTTCGGCCGAGATGCGGCCCGAGAACACGACAGCGCCGCCGGGACCGGTCCATCCTTCGCGCAGCATGAAGCCGCGGAGCTTGTCGAGCGCGTTATGACGCCCGACGTCGGACCGGACGGCGATGAGCCTCTCACCGTGCGCGAGGGCGGCGGAGTGGACGCCGCCGGTGGCCCGAAACGCGCCGGCGGCAGCGTCAAGGGCGTCGACCAGGCGCGAGACCGCCCCGGCAGGCAGGGTGGAGGGGTCGTCGACGGGGGCGATGTTGCCGTCGTTCAGAAAGTAGAGGCCGGGGCGGCCGCGACCGCAGCAGCTGGTGAGAATCCGTCGGCCGAGGGCGGCGGGATCCACGCGCAAGGTCGGGGCGCGCACCCAGATCTGGCGCTCGACGGGGTCGATGACCAGAATGGACACGTCCTGAGCCGTCTCGATGAGGCCCTCGTTTGCGAGATACCCGTATGCCAGGTCCTCGAGGTCCGTGGGCGTGAGGATGAGCGTCACAAGCTCCGCGCCGTTCAGGCGGATGGTCCAGGCCTCTTCCTGGGCCAGCATCTCCTGCACGGGTTGTAAGGACCCGTGCCCGTCAAACCGCCAGGCGTCCCGCAGGCTCTCCAACGCCGCGCCCTCCCCTCTTCTCTTCCTGTAGAAGATTAAACCGCACGGCCGTGCATCAGGTA
>JAKATP010000226.1 GCA_021818685.1 Bacillota bacterium
CGCCGACATCATGGGTCTTTACGATCCGGATGCGGGGGGCGCCCTTTTTCATACGGGCACGTTCAATGGGAACCCCGTTACGATGGCGGCCGGGCGGGTGGCGCTCGATCTCTTGAGCCGGGACGCGCTCGCGCGGCTAGATCGTCTCGCGGCCAGGCTGGCGCAGGGAATCGTCGAGGCGCTCAAGGCGGCAGGGCTCCCCGGAGGGGTGACCCGGTCGGGGTCCCTCATGGGGCTCCATTTCCGGGATGCACCGGTGCGAAACTTTCGGGATGCCGTCGACGCGCCTCCCGAGCTTGGCTGGCTCCTCTACTTCGCGCTCTTGGAGGAGGGGATCCACACGGCGCCGGGCCGGGGCGCCTTCAACCTCTCGACCGTCATGGACGAGGGCATCGTCGACGAGGCGCTCGTGCGCATCCGCCGGGCGATGATGGCGGTGGGCGAGTCTTTTCATGCGACGTCGGCGCGGGATGCGGGCAGCGTCCCGGGTTGAGGGACGGGGCGGGCAGGACCGGGGCCCGCGTCTATCTTCCCCTTCCCCCGGCCGGATGGGGGCCGATGACGATAGTTGGTGACGGGAGGGTGTCATGAGCGGGACGGTGTGTTTGACGTTTGACTTTGACTCGTTCTCCGGAGAGCTCCCGGGCGGATCGCCGGGCGATCTGTCGCGGGCTGAGTTTTCGGCGGTGGGCGTGCCCCGCATCCTGAATCTTCTGGAGCATCGCGGCATCCCCGCGACCTGGTTTATTCCGGGCCATACCGTCGAGACCTACCCGACCCTGTGCCGGGACATCGTGCGGGCCGGGCATGAAGTGGCGCTCCATGGATATGCCCACGAAAACAACAGCCGGCTCACCGCCGATGAGGAGCGGCGGGTGACGCGCCACGCCTATGAGGCAGTGGCCGAGGTGCTGGGCGAGACGCCGAAAGGGGCGCGCACGCCCTCGTGGGATCTGTCGCCGGCGACCCTCGACATTCTGACGGAGCTTGGCCTGGTCTATGACTCGAGCCTCATGGCGCATGACTATCAGCCCTACTATGTGCGCCGGGGCGACCGGCACAGCATCGAGAGACCCTCCCGGCTCGGGGAGCCCTCGCGCCTGGTGGAGCTCCCCATCAGCTGGTCGCTCGACGACTGGCCGGCGTTTGAGACCAACGGGCGCGGGCGCGCACTCCAAAACGCCCGCCTGGTCTTCGAGAACTGGCGGGACGATGTCGCCTACATGCTCCGCGACTTTGAAGACGGCGTCGTGACCCTCACCTCCCATCCGGAGGTGACGGGACGAGGTCACCGGCTGCTCGGGTACGAGCGACTCGTGGACGAGATCCGGCAGATGGGGGTGACGTTCTCCCGCATGGACACCGTGGCGGAGGCTTTCCGGGCCGGACGAGCCTACGGGCAGTATCGGCCCCGGCACGGATCGTTCGGGGAGCGCCCACCGGGCTAGGTGCGTCCACGGGACCGACTAAGGGACCGCTAAAGGGAGATGAATGCGTGCCGATCGCGTCCGGGGAGGCGGCCCTGCCGCGCCCCGACTACCCGCGCCCCGACTTTGTGCGCCGCGAGTGGGAGTGCTTGAACGGACCCTGGGAGTTTGCGTTCGACCCGGATGAACGGGGCCGTGACGCGCACTGGGAGCGGCGGCCGTCGTTGGACCGCCGGATCGTGGTGCCGTTTGCGGTCGAAAGCCGTCTCTCCGGCATCGGGGATCGGACGCGCCACGATGTGGTCTGGTACGCCCGGCACCTGCGTGTTCCGGAAGCCTGGACAGGCCGCCGGGTGGTCCTCCACTTCGGGGCGGTGGACTATCGTGCCGACGTGTTCTTAAACGGGATGCTGGCGCGGTCGCACGAGGGCGGCCAGACGCCGTTTGCGGTTGACGTCACGCCGTATCTGGACGGAGGTCGGCTCCGGGTCGTGGTACGCGCCGAGGACCGGGCCCGCGATCTGAGCCAGCCGCGCGGCAAGCAGTACTGGAAAGACACCTCCGAGAGCATTTTCTACACGCGGACCACCGGCATCTGGCAGAGCGTGTGGTGGGAGCCGGTATCGGCCGCGCATCTGCATAGCTGGAGCGTGGTCCCCCAGCGGGAGAGCGGGGTCATCGACTATCGGGCCGTGGTCACGGGGGTGGGGGACGGGGCGGAACTCGAGATTCGGGTGGCCGACGGGGACGACGTGTATGCGGCCGTCCGGATTCCCGTCCTAGACGGAGAGAATGAAGGGCAGGTCGCGCCGCGTCCCGGCCGCGGCCCGCATCCCTGGAGTCCGGACGATCCCCACCTGTATGACGTCCACCTGACCCTGCATCGCGGCGGCACGGTGGTGGACGACGTCACGAGCTATCTCGGCTTCTCCGATCTCCGGGCCCGGGAGGGGAAGCTCTACCTGAACGGGCAGCCCTATTTTCTCAAGATGGTGCTGGACCAGGGCTACTGGCCGGACGGTATTCTCACGGCTCCCAGCGACGCGGCCCTCGAGGCCGACGTGCGGGCGATGAAGGCGATGGGGTTCTCGGGCGTCCGCAAGCACCAGAAGGTGGAGGATCCGCGCTTTCTCTATCACTGCGACCGGCTCGGCCTCATTGCCTTCGGGGAGATGGCCAATGCGTTCGCCTACACGCCCAGGGCGGCCGCACGCCTGGTCCGCGAGTGGATGGAGGTGGTGGAGCGGGATCGGAGCCACCCGTCCCTGGCCGCCTGGGTGCCATTGAACGAAAGCTGGGGCGTCCCCGACCTGCCCGGCGATCCGCGTCAGGAGGCGCATCTGGAAAGCCTCTACCATCTCACGAAGTCCCTCGATCCGGACCGCCTGGTCATCTCCAACGACGGGTGGGAGCATGCCCATAGCGATGCGCTCACCATCCACGATTACACCGGCGATCCATCCGTCCTGCACGAGCGCTATCACTCCCTCGCGGACGTCCTGGCCGTGAGGCCCGCCGACCGTCCCCTCTATGCTCCCGGCCACACCTATCAGGGTGAGCCGGTGCTGGTGTCGGAGATGGGCGGCGTGGCGGCGGGGGAAGCGACCGGGCCCGGATGGGGCTACACGCGGGTCGGCGGATCGTCGGATCTCCTGGCCCGCTATCAGGCGCTCGTACAAGCGGTCGCGGCGTCTCCGGTCATCGCGGGCTTTTGCTGGACCCAACTGACGGATGTGGAACAGGAACAAAACGGCTTACTGACGGACAACCGGCGGCCTAAAGTGCCTGTCGACGCCCTGTTTGCCATCAACGCCGCGCTCC
>JAKATP010000056.1 GCA_021818685.1 Bacillota bacterium
TCGAAGATGCGGTGCGCGGCCTTGTGAGTTCGGGATACGGGTCGGCGGGTGAGCGCTGCCTGGCCTGCTCGGTAGTGCTGGCGGTAGGTGAGGTGGCCGACCCGCTGGTTTCCGCCCTGAAAGCGGCGGCCGACCACCTGCGGGTCGGACCGGGCGTGGACCCCGGCATCGAAATGGGGCCGCTCATCCGGCGCGAGCACCGTGACCGGGTGGTCGGCTTCATCGAAAGCGGCGTCCGCGAAGGGGCGCGTCTCGTACGGGACGGACGCCGGGATCAGTTTGCCGGGGGAGGTTTCTTTCTGGGGCCGACCCTGTTTGACCACGTGGGGCCGGACATGGCTATCGCCCGCGAGGAGATCTTCGGGCCCGTGCTCGCTGTCATCCGGGTGCCGGACCTCCGGCAGGCGGTTACACTGGCGAACGCGTCCTCCTTCGGCAACACCGCCACCATCTACACGCGTTCGGGCCGGGCGGCCCGGTACTTCCGCGACCATATCGAGGCGGGAATGGTGGGGGTGAATGTGGGAGTGGCGGCTCCGGTCGCCATCTTTCCGTTTGCCGGCTGGAAGACATCGTTCTATGGTGATCTGCATGTGACCGGCACCGATGGTTTTCGGTTTTACACCGAGATGCGGGTGGTAACGAGTCGGTGGCCTGATGATCCGGTATCCCCGGCGACCTAGTCTAGGAGGCGCGAACGTGGCATCTGCTGATGGGCGGCGTCCCGTCGAGACCATTCTGACCGATGTCGGGGGGGTCGTTCTCCTCCCCGATCCGGCTTTCTGGGCACGCCTGCGCGAGGAGCTCCGGCCAGGGGCGGACGTTGACCCGGAAGTCGTCTTTTACGGACCCGACGGACCCTGGAGCGCGTGCCGCACAGGAGAGATCGACTACGTCGGCTATATGCGGGCGGTGGCGGCTCGGCTGGGGGTGGACGCGGGTCGCCTGGAGGCCCTTCGCTCCGCCTTCGAAGCCACCGTCAACCCGGCCATGGTGGAGTTTCTCACCGGGGCGCGCGCCATGGGCCTCCGGATTGTGGCTGTGAGCAACGCCGACACCATGTTGGAGCGGCGGCTTTACGCGCGCGGCCTGTGGCCGCTGTTCGATGCGGTCGTGAACTCCGCGCGGGTCGGGGCCGCCAAGCCCGACCCGCGCATCTATCAGACAGCCCTGAAAGCCGCCGGCAGCGATGCGGCATCCTGCCTCTTGATTGATGACAAGGAGCGGAACCTGCCGGAAGCGGCATCCATGGGCATCCAGGTTGCCCTTTATACGACGGACGACGTGTTCTCAAAGCGCCTCCCCGCCTCGGTCGCGCGCCTGTACCGGGCACCCGCCCCGGCCGCGGCAGCGGGCTGGGCGTTTGATAAGACGGGGGCCTGAGCGAGGCGCGCGGGATGGCGCCGTTTGACAAAGCATTTGTGCGAATGCTAGCATAGCCGACGGACTTTCTTTGCGTGTCATAGGGGGACGGCAGGCATGTACGCGGTGGTAGAAACCGGCGGGCGGCAGTACAACGTGCAGCCTGGCCAGCAGATCCTGATAGAAAAGCTTCCCGTGGATGCGGGGACGACCATAGCCTTTGAGCGCCTGCTGTTGGTGGTGGACGATGTCGGTGACGCGCATATCGGGCGCCCTTACGTGACGGGCGCACGCGCGCTAGCCACGGTCGTGGCCCAGGAGCGCGGCAAGAAGATCCTCGTCTTTAAGTACAAGCCGAAGAAGAATTACCGACGCCGTCAGGGGCATCGTCAATACCTGAGCCGGGTGCTTATCGATCGCATCGAACTGCCTGCAGCCACATCGTGAGCGATGGTCCGGATCGCAGTCGAGTTTGAGGCGGGAGAAACCCGGCGCATCGAGGTGGACGGTCATGCCGGGCAAAACGATCCGGGCGAGGATATCGTCTGCGCCGGCGTGTCCGCACTCGTGGAAACGCTGAAGCTCGGACTGGAACAGGTCGTGCCGGATGGTGCCTGGTTCGACGTTCAAGCCGGCCATGCTGAATTTCGTCTTCCAGCCGGGGCGGACCCCCGGCAGCGGGCGGTGGTGGACACCATCCTGACGGGGCTCAGAGATCTGGCGGGCAGCTATTCACAATTTGTCACGTTTCAGGCGGGTTCTCGCCGATAGGTTCAGTGGGCAGGACGTTTTGAGTTTTGAGAAGGAGGGCGTGACCCACGATGCAGCTCCAGCTCTTTGCACACAAGAAGGGCGGCGGGAGTTCCCGCAACGGCCGTGATTCGAACCCGCAGTACCTGGGCGTCAAGCGCTCGGACGGGCAGTGGGTAACGGCCGGCAGCATCATTGTTCGCCAGCGTGGCACCCATTTTCATGCGGGCAAGCACGTCGGCCTGGGCAAGGACTATACGCTCTACGCGCTCGTGGACGGCACGGTGTCGTTTCATCCCGGACGGCTGTCCCGAAAGTATGTCAGTATCGTGCCCCAAGAGGCGCTGTAGCGAAACCCGGCGCGGGTTCATGCTACCCCCCGAGGACGCGCGGATGGAGGAGAGGTCCCGTGCGGCTGTCCCCGATGTTCTGGGGATACGGGCGGGGCTTTCTCTTTTGTGGTTGCGGATCGGAAGCCGCCGTTTCGCCCGGCTTTTGTCCTATGAGCGGCATCGGGTGAACAATCATATCCAGGTTCTGAGCGGGTGGCTGGCGCTCGGGCGGCCCGAGAAGGCCAACGAATATCTGGAGCGTGTGATCGAGGAGGAGCGCCTCCGATCCGGAGCGCTCCAGGCTCTGCCGTCCTGGGCACAATTACGACTGGTGGAGCTGTGGGCGCTGGCCGAGCGCGCGGAGGTGACGCTGCGCGTTGAGGCGCAGGACCTGAGTCCCTCGCCCGGTGCGCGTGTCTTTACCCTTCTGGAGCGGCTGATACGAACGGGGGGACGGCGGGGGACGCCGCTCACCATCGATGTGAGCCTGCGGGGAGCCGGTTTTCGGGTGCGGGTGGCGGGAGACGGGGTCCAAGATCTGGTGGGCCAGCTGGGTGGAGGCTTCGAGTGGCGTGATGGGGCGGCCGTGCTCAGCCGCGACTGGCAGGAGGGAGCCGGCCATGTTCGTTGACGAGGCACGCATTCGCATCGAAGCCGGTCGCGGCGGCGACGGCGCCGTCGCGTTTCGGCGTGAAAAGTACGTGCCACGGGGCGGCCCGTCGGGTGGGGACGGGGGCAAGGGCGGGGACGTCGTCCTCAGGGTGGACGCGGGGCTTTCCACGTTGATGGATTTTCGTCATGAGACGCAGTTTCGGGCGCCGTCGGGGGACTCGGGTGGACCTTCCAACCGTTCGGGCCGCCAGGGCGAGGATCTCTATATTGCAGTGCCGCCGGGAACCATGGTCATGACGGACGACGGACGCCTTCTCGCTGATCTCACGACGCCCGGGCAGACCTACGTGGCGGCGCGCGGTGGCCGGGGCGGCCGGGGCAACGCCCGTTTTGCCAGCTCGACCCACCGCGTGCCGCGCATGGCCGAACGCGGGCAGCCGGGCGAGGAGCTCTTCATCCGTCTGGAGCTCACCCTCTTGGCCGACGTCGGTCTGGTGGGGTTCCCCAATGCGGGCAAGTCCACCCTTATCAGCCGTGTCAGTGCGGCGCGTCCGCGTGTGGCCGACTATCCCTTCACAACCCTGGTGCCGAATTTAGGAGTCGTAGCCCGGTACGGGGAACCGTTCGTGATTGCCGACGTGCCCGGTCTCATCGAAGGGGCCCACGAAGGGGCGGGCCTGGGCCATGCGTTCCTGCGGCATCTCAAACGGACACGGCTCCTCCTGCACCTGGTTGACTGTTCGCCGTTTTCCGGCCGCGACCCCGTGGCCGACTACGAGACTATCCGGGGAGAACTAGAAGCCTTCTCCACCACGCTTCGAGAGCGGCCCGAGATTGTGGTGGGGACCAAGCAGGACCTGACCGGGGCTCACGACAGGCTTTTGGCGCTTCGCGAACGGCTCGCCGTTCCCGTCTTCGGCATCTCGGCGGTCACCGGTCAGGGCGTCGCCGAACTGATGGGGGAGACCGCGCGCCGGCTGCGGGAGATCCCGGTGCCTGAAACGGACCTGCCGATGCCGGTCGTGGAGCCGCGCGTACGTGGGCTTGAAGTGGCGCGTGATGACGGCGCCTGGCGGCTCCTCGGAGACGCGGAGGAGCGGGCCAGCATGACCCAGTGGGGGAACCTGGAGGCCGAAGAGTACTTGGCCGAATATCTCCGCCGCCGGGGCGCGGGCCCGCTCCTGCGGCGCGCCGGAGTCGAGGACGGTGCACGGGTCCAGGTGGGGCCTGGCCTCTTCATCTACGCCGAGGGCAGCTTGATGCCCGAGAGGCTGTGGGATCGGCTCCAGGAGGAGGCCTCGCCGCGCGACTGAATTCGCGCGGAAGTTGTCAAGCCTGTCTTGCAGGAAATTTGAGGGACTCCTCGAATAGAGAGAAGTGAAGATGGGAGCGAGAGGCCGGGCAATCGGCTTGATGGGTGGGACGTTCAACCCGATCCATTACGGGCATCTGGTGGCGGCGGAAACAGCTCGGGACGCGTTCGCGCTCGACCGGGTGATTTTTGTCCCCGCCGGCGAACCTCCTCATAAGGCAAGAACGGTGGCACCGGCCGAGCACCGGTATCTCATGACCTTTCTGGCTACCGCATCGAACCGCCGGTTCGATACCAGCCGGGTGGAGATTGAGAGACCGGGGCCCTCGTACACTAGCGACACGCTAGCCCACTTCCATGCCTTAGACCCGGACGCGCACTGGTACTTTATCACCGGCGCGGATGCGGTGATGGAAATCGCCGGGTGGCATGCGGCCGAGGATATCTTCCGGTATGCCGAGGTGATAGCGGTTAGTCGACCCGGGTACGCGCTCAGGCTGCGTTCATTGGCGCCGGCGCTGGGGGATAACATCTCCCGCGTGCACCATCTTGAGGTGCCTGCGCTGGCCATCTCATCCAGCGATGTCCGTGCGCGCCTGTCCAACGGTCTCTCCGTCCGGTATCTGGTTCCGGAGGGGGTCGAGGACTACATCCGGAAGTGCGGCCTCTATGAGTCGGAACGGCAGGCGTAGTGTCCCCGGTCCGGGCGCATAGCGTCGGGACACGGGATAAACTATATACCCAGAGTCAGGCGGTTTCCCAGCACCACAAGTCTTTCTCTCCTGGGGGGACGGTGACCGGGGGCCTGGGTTCCTGGCCGGGTGCCTGAGGCATGAATCCCACAGGAGGTGTATCGATCTCAATGGCCCGGACCCTTTATGTTGGCAATCTCCCTTGGTCGACGACCGAAGACGACCTCATGCAGGCGTTTTCGCAGCATGCGCAGGTGGTATCCGCGCGCATCATCACCGACCGGGAGACAGGGCGCTCACGTGGCTTCGGGTTTGTCGAGGTCAGCGACGAGGATGCCGAGAAGGCTGTCGAGGCCTTGAACGGCACCAATCTCGGTGGCCGCGACATCATCGTGAACGAAGCGCGGCCGCGCCAGAACCAGTACTAGAGCGGGGCCCCTTCGGGGGCTCCGTTCATTTTGCGCCCGCATCCGTGCGAAGGAGCGAGATCGAGACGATGTCGGCCCCCCGTCTCTTGGCCCTGGACGCTCGTTGGGAGCGCCTGTCGGCATCTCGCCAGGCGCACTGCGTGCGCGTCGCCGATCTGGCTTTGGATCTGGCGGCCGCGCACGGGGAGGATCCGCACTTTCTTTATCTGGCCGGCCTCTACCATGATTTGGCGCGGGAACTTCAACCCGACGATTTGCGAACCGAGGCGCGCCGGCAGGGCTGGCCGGTGGACCGCTATGAGTGGGAGGCGCCCATTCTCCTGCACGGACCCGTCGCCGGTGGGTGGGCGCGGGACGCTGGCCTGCCGCTCCCTTTCGCGGCGGCCATCTGGTGGCACACGACCGCCCACCCCGAGCTCGATAGGGCGGGACGGATCCTCTTCATCGCCGACGGCGTGGAACCGGGCCGCGGGGCCTACCCGGGGCGGGAAGATCTCCACGCCCTGGCATTCTCCGATCTGACAGGGGCTTATCGCGGAGTCTTGGCGTCGACGCTTGCCTACCTGCAGCAGCGCGGGCTGACGCCCCATCCCCGCTTGCTGGCGGCGCACGAGGCGGCTATGCGAACGGCGGACGGTCGAGGAGTACAATAGAATGACAGGATGGACATCCGATCCAAAAGGAGCGACCGGCTGACGGATTCCCTCGAGATGGCGCTGATGGCGCTCGCGGTGGCGGAAGAGCACAAGGGCGAAGATCCCGTAATTCTGGACATGCGCCGCGTGACGCTGGTGGCCGACTATTTTGTGCTGGTGACCGGCCGGAATCTCATCCACATCGACACCATGGCCGATGCGCTCGACGACCGGCTGCGAGCCGCGGGGCACGCGCTGCGCCATCGCGAAGGGCGTCGACGCGCCCATTGGACGCTCCTGGACTTCGGCGATGTGGTCGTGCACCTCTTCACGGCGGAAGAGCGGCGCTATTACGATTTGGAGCGGCTCTGGGGCGACGCCGAAGTCGTGACCCGAGACGACATCGGCTAGGCGACTGCATGCCCCCTCGGGCCTCCACGCCGGGCGTGGTGCGACGACGGCGTTATGTTCAGCCACGTCACCCCGGCCGAAGACGGCGCCGATTCTAAGCCCGCCCCCGGCCGACCTCGACGGGTCGCGGGTCGGCGTCCTACGGCTCAGGATCGCCTTGGCACCGGCTCATCCCCCGGTCTTGCCGAGCGAGGGTCGGCCCTCTAAGGCGTCGAGAGCAGACGACGCACCCCGCGTGCTGGCGGGCGTAGCGGGCCTCGGCGTGACCGATAGCGAGCAGAATCACCCAGTCTCCATAGGATCACACGCTGGCGACCCCCGAAACCAGGGCCTGGACGGCGGCGGCAATCTCGTCGGGCGCGTGCACGGGCGGCGCGCAGACGGTACCCCGGCAGAGATAGAGGGCGGGCGGGTCCTCGTCCGCGATCCCGAGCTCCTCCCGGTCGGGATCGCCCGGCAGGAGCGTGCGCACACGGCGCTCCGGATAGAAGAGGGCGAAGGCGGCCTGCCGCAGGTCCTGCCCTTCGTGCCACTCCGGCACGGCCAGGCGCACATCCAGCAAGGCGGCGGCAAAGCCGGTTTCGGCGGCGACCCAGCTTGATCCAAACGTCCCCACCTGACGGGCGACGCTCGCGAACGCGCCCAACAGGCCGCTCGCGCGATCGATAAGGGTCAGGTCCTGGCCCTCGAGTCCGAGGCGGCGGAGGAGACGGGCAGCTTCCACGTTCTCCGCCAGGGGCCGCTGGCGATCCTGCAGACGGCCTTCGTCCGAGGTCCCGGCGGGATGGTCGAAGTATCCGGGGCGGTGATCGCGGAGCTTGTCGTCCATAAGGGCGAGGATGGCGCGCCCGCGCGTGAGATGCTCCCGGTCGCCGGTAAGTTCGTACGCGTCCAGGCAGGCATGGCCCACCGCCACGAGGTCGAAGAGCCAGTTGCACACCGCGCCTTCACGGTCGTCGTGCCAAAGACCGGCCGGCCCCATCAGCCGGTCAAACAGGACCTCGAGGGCCGTGAGCGCGAGAGCGCGGTAGCTCGCATCTACGAGCGCTGAGGCGAGGAGCAGGGCCGAGACCATGAGGGCATTGGCGCCGGCATAGGCTGTCTCATCCACGGCCGGTGCCGGGCGCCCCGCGCGTTCTTCGGCCGATAGCCCGTAGTACGTCTCATCCGCGTCCTGCGAACCGCCGAAAAGGCCGCTCGGGAGCATCAGCCGGGCCTTGGCGTACTCGGCCGTCTTACGGGCCACCTCCCGGTATGATTCGTCACCGGTGACCTGAAAAGCGTGCAGGAACAGGGTCATGAGCCGCGCGTTATCCTCCAGCATCTTCTCGAAGTGAGGGTCCGTCCACTGGCGGGTGGTGCAGTAGCGGAAGAATCCTCCCTCGACCACATCATGGAGCCCGCCGCCGGCCATGGCGTCCAGCGTGCGCACGGTCATGCCCGCGGCATAGCCTTCTCCGGCCAGCGCAAATCGCAGGAGCAGGCACTCCCAGGCGTCCACCTGGGGGAACTTGGGCGCCGTGCCGAGCCCGCCGTAGGCACGGTCAAACTGAGTTTGGATGCTCTGGAGGATCTCCTGCGCCGCCTCCCCCGGGGGCGCCACGAAGGCGGGATCCGGCTCCAGCTGCTGGGTGGGGGTCGTCCGGGACTCGAGCTCTGTTGCATGCTGAGTGAAGTACTCTCGCGCTTGACCCAACAGGTCACGCATGGCGTCCGGGGGCACGTAGGTACCGCCCGTGAGCACGTCGCCGGCTGGCGTCAGAACGGCGGTGGTCGGCCAGCCCCCCATGTTGTAACGCAGATTGATGTCAGGGCGCACATCCTGGTCCACGCGCACTGGGATAAAATCTTGATTGATGAGGCGGATGATGTCGGGATCGGAGTAGGTGGTCTCGTCCATCACATGGCACCAGTGGCACCATACCGCCGACAGCGAAAGCAGGATGGGTCGGTGCTCCTCGCGGGCCCGGGCGAAGGCCTCGTCGCCCCATGGCTGCCATTCAATCTCCGCCGCCCGGTTGGGACGTGGAGAAAAGCGGAACGGAGATTTCCCTTGCGCCATGTGTACGCCTTCCCTCCGGCCCCGTCTTCTTTGTGCCGTCCGGATCTGATGGTCCGAGCGGCAGTCGCGCATCCGACTCGCCTGTCCCCTTGCGTTCGCCGGTGCCGTCCATGTGTGCACCACCACGGCCAAGGGGGCGAAACGGCCCAGGGCCCATGGCTCATTCTGGCTCTCTGTCATGGTAGGAAGCAGAGGAGGCGGGGTCAAGTGACCGGTCGGGACTGGCTCGTCATCACGGGGGCACGTTCCGCCATCGGCCGGTGCGTGGCGCAGGGATGGCAGGCCCGCGGAGGACGGGTGCTCGGCCTCTCCCGGTATCCGGATCTCTCGGGGACGGATCGGGTGCTGGCCGCGGATCTCTCGGCACCCGAGGCGGCCGCCGCCGCGCTGTCGGAGCTGTTGGAGGAGACCGGCATCATCCCGCGGGGCTTCGTGCATGCGGCGGGCGTCGTGTTTGCCGATGAGGCTCTTAATACCACCGTCGATGAGCGGCGGCGCATGCTGTCCGTGAATCTGGAGGCGGCGTTCACCCTCATGACCGCCTTGGCCGGCCGCACGGCGGCTCCCGCGTCTTTCGTGCTCATCTCCAGCGTGGATGCGATGAGGGCGCCCGGCGCAGGACCGGCGGCCGTCTATGGGGCGGCGAAGGCCGGTCTGGAGGCGTTGGTGCGGCATCTCGCGGTCGAATGGGGGATGCAGGGGATCCGGATCAACGCCATCCGTCCCGGACCGATGGCGGGGGGGATGGGCATCTGTCGGGACCCGGCGTCGTATGCGGCCCGGACGGCGGACCGCCGCCTGCCCACGCCCGAGGAAGTGGGGGATGCCGCCCTCTTCTTGCTGGGTGCGGGGGCCCGTGGCATCACCGGACAGATTTTGGCCGTCGATCACGGGTTTGGATTGGCATATTGAGGAAGGTTTGGGGGCGGCGGTTGGCGAAGGAGTCGGCATGAAATCCTTCACATTCATCCATGCCGCTGACCTGCACCTGGACAGCCCCATGCTGGGCATCGGGCGTCTGGAGCCGCGGGTGCAGTCCCGGCTCCGAGACGCCAGCCTGGAGGCGTATGACCGCCTCATCGATCTTACGTTGCAGCGTCATGCCGCCTTTTTGGTGCTGGCGGGCGACGTCTTTGACCATGAGACCCCCTCGCTGCGGGCCCAGTTCCGGCTCCGGGATGGATTCTTGCGTCTCGAGCGGGCGGCGGTGCCGGTGTTCTGGGCCCACGGCAATCATGATCCCTTTGGGAGCCTGTCCACCCACGTGCACTGGCCCGACAATGTCGTGCGGTTTCCCGCCGGCCGCGTCCTCTGGCATCGCGTGGAACAAGGTGGCGACATCCTGTGCGCCGTGTACGGGATCTCGTATCCCACGGCGGCGGTCACCGATCCGTACGTGCGCCAGTTCATCCGGGAAGATGACGCGCCCTACGCGGTGGCGGTTCTGCATGCGAACGTGGGAGGCCAGCCGGGTCACGACAACTATGCGCCGGCGAGCCTGGGCGATCTGCGGGCCGCCGGGTTCAATTACTGGGCGCTCGGACACATCCACCAGCGCGCGATCCTGCTTGACGACCCGCCCGTGGTCTACGCGGGCAACCTCCAGGGCCGCCATGTGCGCGAGACCGGCCCAAAAGGTGCTTACGTCGTGGAGGTCGATGCCTCCGGACGGGCGCGGCTGCAGTTCGCCCCCCTGGGTCCGGTGCGCTGGGAGCTTGTGCCTGTGAACTGCGATGGCTTTTCGGGTTGGGATCAGGTGGAGGAGGCGGCCCTGCTGGCGCTCGAGCCGCTCGGACCGGAACCGCATGAGAGCGGGGTGGTCGTGCGGCTCCTGCTGTCGGGCCGGGCCGAGCTCCCCGTCGATCCCGACGCCCCGGTGGAACTTGCGGAGCGGCTCTCGAGCGACCCCGATCAGGACGGTCCCTTCCGGTTCGTGGAGTCGGTGGACACGAAGATCCGCCGTCCGCCTCAGCCCGTGCCGCCCGAAGGACTATGGGCCGAGGTGATCGCCCGGATCCGCGGACCGGGGTACGAACAATGGGAGAGCGGGCCCGCCCAGCTGCCGCTCGACTTGGAGGCCGCGCGCAACGAGGCGCTCCGGCTTCTGGCAGACGCGCTCGACGAGGTGGAACCCGATGCGAATTAAGACGGTCCGCTCGCTCGGCTACGGGCCGCTCCCAGACGGTTTTCAGATGTCGCTGGAAGCGTCCGGCCTCATTCCGCTGGTGGGGCCGAACGAGGCCGGCAAGTCCTCCTTGCTGAATCTCCTGCGTGTCCTGCTGTACAAAGATCGCCGGCTCGGTGTGCGGGAGGGAGAGGGCGGCCAGCTCGAGGTGGAGATGGACGACGGGAGCGTGATCCACGCCGAACGGCGCGGGTCGCGCCACCGCATCTGGGATGCACAGGGCCGTGCGCTTGCCGACGAGGAGTGGCAGCAGCGGCTCGAGGCCGATTACAAGGTTTTCGAGAACGTGTACGCGTTCGGGCTCGGAGAGCTGGAAAAGGGCGAGTCGCTGGACGCCAAAACGGTCGGCGCCCGCCTCATCTCGGCCGGCCTCGGGGTGCATGTGGATCTGGTCAAAGTCGAGAGCACCCTCGCGCAGCGCGCCCGCGAGCTTTATGCCCCGCGGGGTGTCAAGCCTCCACTCAATGTGGCCCTCTCGCAGCTCCGACGGCTCTTGGAGGAGATTGCCCGCGGGGAGGCGGAGCTTTCGCGGTATGACGAACTGCATGCCGAGCTCTCCGAGGCGGAGGAACTGGCGGCCGCCGCGGCGGATGAGGAGCGCCAGGCGGCCGCCGACCGCAAACGCCTGGGGGACATGGACCGCGTCTGGGACCGGTTCGAGCGTTGGCAGACGGTGATGCGCGAACGGACCGCGCTTGAGCACGCCCGCGACGTCGGCCCCGAGCTCATCGCCCGTTTCCAGCGCCTGCGCGACAATGCGGAGCGCTCGCGCGAACGGGTGGCGCAGCAGGAACAGCGGGCACTGGAGGCCCGGCAGGCGCTCCCCATCCCCGCGCGCCTGCATGCATTCCGGCGCTCCGAGTGGGCGACGGTGATGGAGGAGGCGCGGGAGATTCCCAACTGGGAGCGGGACATCGCCCATCACCGGGGCGCGGCCGAAGAGCTCTGGGTGCAAATGACGGCAGAGTCGGAGCGGCTCGGCATCACCCCCGAGCGGCTCGCTGCCGGGATGGCGGTCCGGGTGATAGAACCGAGGATGGACGCGCTGGCCCGGACACGGCAGGAGGCGCGGCGGCTGGCGCGCGAGGCCGAGCGCGCGTTGGAAGAGGCCGCGCGGCAGGTGGATGAGGCGGGGGCGGTCGTCGACAGTCTCACGGATGTACCCCGCCGTGGGGAGTGGGCCGCGCGGCGGGCCCGGCTGGAGGCGCTCGCCGGGCGGCCGGAGCCCGGTGCCGATGCTCCCCTGTTGGTATGGGGGGTAGCGGCGCTGCTCGCGCTGGTGGCGGCGGGGCTCGCGCGGCCCCCCGCTGCCGTGGCGGTAGCCGCCGGGGCCGCCGCGGCCGCCCTCGCGGGCCTTGGCCTCGCTCTGGCGCGTCGGCGCGGTCTGTCGCGCACGGCCCTAACGGAGGCCGGCCTGCCCTCGCGCGACCGGCTCGCGGCCGAGCGTCTGTACTGGGACGAGCTCGGCGCCCGGGTGACGGAGCGGGAACAGGCGGAGGAGCGGCTGGAACGCGCCCGTCGCTCGCTCGACGAGGCGCGGAGCGCGCTCTTGCGGGCTCGCGCGGACCAAGACGTCGCTGAACGCCACTACGAGGAGGCGCGGGCAGCCGAGGAGCTTCCCGACCTCGATGAAGCGGATCTCCAGTACTGGCTGTCGCGGGTGGACGACGCGCTCCACATTGTCAGCCAATACCGGCGGGCCCGTGAGCAGATGGTGGCGATTGAAAAAAGGCAGGCGGCGTTCTTGGAAGGAGCCGCGTTGACAGCTGCCCTCCTGCACCTGGAGGTGCAGGACACGCACAGCCCCGACACCTGGATGCGGCTGCGGCAGGAGTGGCTCGACATCCCGCAGCGGGAGGAGCGGCTGCGCGAACAGGAGGCGGAGGTGGAGGCGGCACGCGCGGAGGCCGCGCGCGACGCCGCCCTCCTTGAAGCGTGTCTCGGGGAGCTTGACGTCCCGAGCGTGGAAGCCGCGGCCGTCCGCGTGGCCGAAGGGCTCCAGTATGAAGCCTTCGCCCGCGAGGTCATGCGGCTGGAGGCCGAACTGTCGGCGGCCTCGCATGGGCAGGGTGTGGAGGCCTTTCAGCCCTATCGGGATGTGGGTCTGGAGGAGGCGCTCGAGACCGCACGCGTGCGCTTCGAGGATGCCCGCGCCCTTCATCAAGCACGCCAGCAGCAGGCGGCCGAGCTTCGCCGGCGCCTGTCCGTGCTCGAAACTTCGGGGGAGCTTGCGGACCTGCGCCTCCGGGCGGAGGCGCGCCGGGGCGAAGCCAGCCGCCTCTATCAGCGGTGGGCGGCGTACACCCTGGCCGCGCAGGCCCTGCAGGAGAGCCGCGAGCACTTCCAGCGGGAGCGGCAGCCCGAGGTGCTGAGACGGGCCTCGACCCTCTTTACATCGTTTACGTCCGGCCGCTACCTCAGGGTCTTGGCCCAGGCCGACTCGGTGCGGGATCTGGCCGCGGAATCCAGCGACGGGCGTCTGTTTCCGGTCGAGGAACTCTCCCGCGGCACCCAGGAACAGCTATATCTGGCCCTCCGCCTGGCTTGGATCGAGGATCGGGAGCAGCATGCGGAACGAATGCCGCTGGTGCTGGATGACATCTTGGTGAACGCGGACCCGGAGCGGGAACAGATTATGGCCCGGACGCTGGTCCAATTTGCGAAGAACCGGCAGGTCCTCTATCTCACCTGCCATCCGGAGGTGGAACGGAGCCTCAAGCGGGCCCGGAGCCGGATGGCGGTCCCACTGGCCCCGCAGGCCCGGGTGCGTTGACCTCAAAAGCGCCAGCGGCCATACTGTCAACGTTATTGGAGGCGGCGAGAGTCGACGTTGGGAAAGCATGCAAGGAGAGTTGCCCACGAAACGGCGGTCCTACCCGAATGACAATCCCCGGATGCTCCGCGCTTGGTGAAGATGGCCCTCGCCGTCGTGATCGCCATGGCCTCCGCGGTCCTGGGTGCGCTGGTGGTCGCGGCCCGGCGTTCGCACGCCGTACGCTGGGCCTGGCTGTTGTCCGGGGTCGCGGCCGGCGCACTGGTGGCGGAGACGGCCACGAGCCTGTGGATCGGTCCGCCCGGCTCACCTTTGGAGCCGGGCCTGGACGGTCTCTTGATGGGTATCGTGCTGGCGTGGCTGGCGACCCGGCGTCCGAAGAAGCCGGGTTCCTGAGCCTCAGGCGTTCAGGTGCGGCTGCTCTTCGCCATCGCCGGCCTGGACATGAATCGGAAGCCGCCGCCGGGGACCGACGCTTTTGGGAAGCTCGACCCGGAGGAGGCCGTGCTGAAAGTGGGCTTCGGCCCGCTCGGCGTCCACGTCTACCGGCAGATTCAGCTGCAGGCTGAACTGTCCCTGGCGGCGGATGTGCTCGAAGCCGGCCGGCGCCTCCGGCCAGCGGCCGGAGACGGTGATGCTGTCTGACGCCACATCCAGATCGATCTGGCGCGGGTCGGTACCCGGCAGTTCCACCTCCACCACGAGCTTGGTGCCCGTGTCGACCAGGAAGTGGTCGGGCTCACTGTCGATTGCCCGGCCGAAGTCCTGCGTCATGCGGTTCCAGTAGCGCATCATGTCCTCGCGCCACCGGTCCATGTCCGTGTCCCACCGAAAGATGGGCATCCCAACACCTCCGGCGGTAGTATGGCCGAACAGACGGAGCTAACGCGCTTCGCTGTCCGCGTCCTCCTCATCGGGCAGGTAGAGCGTCTCGGCATCCGTGTCGTAGTGAAAAAGGTCGGCGTAGCGGCCCCAATAGATGGCGGTCGCGAGCTGCACCTCCGCCTCCTCCGCGGAGAAGTGCTCCTCGAGGATGTCAATGAAAAATTCGCGCCCCATCGTCCCGTTGGCCTTGGAGCGGAGGACCCGCTCGATGAGGCGGAAGATGGGGATCTGGACCAATTCGTCGCGGATCATCGCTTTTTTGACGGCCGCATCCGCCTCACAAAACTTCAGGCCGTCCGGGGTGAGGATGAGGTCGCCCTCCTCGACCTTCGCCAGGTGAAACAGCTCGGCCGTGTCGGTCACCGGCAGGAGGTCATCAACCTCCAGCAAAAGCTCCGATCCGAGATGGTACAGGTCATCACGGCCGCCGCGATCGGCCACCAGTTCCAACAGCCCCGTGAGCATCGAGAGGTGGCCGGTCGGAATGGGCTTCAGCCGGGCGGCCTCGCCGGCCGCCGGCGCGTCGGCGGGTGCCGCCGCCGCCGTCGGCGCCTCATCCCAGCCCGTCACGATCTTGTACACCTGGTCCACGAGGCCAATGAATTCGGAAGCCTTGCGGTTACGCGGGTGCGGCAGCGTGACCGACAGGTCGGCCACCACCCGAGCCGGGTTCTTGGACAGGATGATGATGCGATCCGCCATGAAAACGGCCTCCTCGATCCCGTGCGTCACCATAAGAATGGCCTCGGTCGGAAGTTGGTGATCGAGCCACCAGTCGAGGAGTTCCGAGCGGAGGTTCTCGGCCGTCAGAAAGTCGAGCGCCGAAAACGGTTCGTCCATCAAGAGGAGTTCGGGGTCGACGGCAAGCGCCCGTGCGAAGCCCACCCGTTGACGCATGCCCCCCGAGAGCTCCTTCGGAAAGCCATCCTCATAGCCATTGAGGCCGATGAGGTCGATGAGGCGGCGCGCGCGCTCATGCCGCTCTTTGAGCGGCATGCCCTTGGCCATAAGCCCCATCTCCACGTTCTGCTGCACCGTGAGCCAGGGGTAGAGGGCAAACGACTGAAAGACCATGGCGGCGTGCGGATTCGGGCCGTCAAGCGGGCGGCCCCGATAAAGCACCGTACCGTAAGACGGGCTCACGAGACCCGTGATGATGCGGAGCAAAGTCGATTTGCCGGATCCCGAGGGTCCGAGAATAGCGACGAATTGCCCCGGCTCGATGTCCAGCGTGATATCGTCCAGCACCGGGATGTCATATCCGTCAGGCTGGGTGTAGGACTTGGAAACACCCAGCAACCGCACGAGCGCGTTCGTGCGGGGCTTTGGTTTTAGGGCCACGGCCGTTCCTCCCTTCGGCGAAATCCCGATCCGGTGATCCTGCACCCGTCCCGTCTAAGAGGCTACTCCCCGCCCCGGCCGGCCACAACCAATCTCAGGCGTCAAGCGCATAGCGATCGGCCGCCTGCCGGTACAGGGGGCGCCAGACGAGCCGGTTCACCAGCACCACCGTTCCCGCGAGCGTCACGGTCGACAGCAATAGCAGCGAGAAGTGCCCGCTTAAGGCGCTTCGGGCAATAAGCCAGCCGACGCCGAACACGTGATGGGTGTGGCCCTGGAACGACACGTACTC
>JAKATP010000227.1 GCA_021818685.1 Bacillota bacterium
TCAGGTCTATCGGACCCTTCTGCCATGCCGGGACCCAGTTTTCGAGCGTCCGGGAGCCCTGCCCGGCATGAACTGAGAGCCGGGATACGCCAACCGCATGACAACCGCGGTCGCTTGACCACCTCGGTGGTAGACCGCACCGGACCCCCGGCTCTTTCGGCGAGGCGCCCTATTTCTGTCCCGATGAGACCCAGGCGTCCCCCATGCTTTGGTAGACTCGTCCTAATCCGACGGCGGCCTCGCCGCCGGTGGCAAAACGGGATAGCGCTTTTGGGGGCGGCCGCATCATGCATCTCTCGCACCTGGACGCGGACATCTCCGCCACGATCCTGCGGCGGGGACAGGCGTATGCCGACGATGGACTCGTGTTGGCGCTGGCCGGTGTTGACAGCCCGTATGGGATCGACGGGCTCGAAAGCGCTAAGGGCACTGGGAGCCCCGTGCAGTATGAAGCGCAGGTCCAGGGCACCCGTCTCTATCGGGTGTCCGTCGAGCTCCTGCCGGACGGCACGGTGCTGGCGTATCGCTGCAGCTGTCCGTTTGACGGCCCCGTATGCAAACACGTGGCGGCCGTCCTCCTGGTCCTGCGGAGCGGAGGCGGCGCGACTTCCGCCACGGGGTCTGACGCGATCCGACCGTCGAGCATCGAAGAGCTCCTCGCGGACGAGCCGCGTGACGTACTGATGGAGTTACTCGTCGCCCTTGCGGCCCGCTCGCCCGCGGCCGCGCAGCAAATTCGCCTGCGAGTCGGGCCCCAAAACCCCGAGGGCACTCTGGCGGAATGCCGCCAGCTTCTCCAACGGGCCATCCATCAGCAATCGGACGGGTACGGCTTCCTCGAGTACGCGGCCGTGGGCGGGGTGGTCGAGAGCAGCGAGGCCGTCCGCGACATCGCCGCCGCGGCCGCCGTTCGAGATCCGGTGCTCGCGGTCGACATCTATCTCCTCATCATCGAGGAGTTAGTAAGGCTCCTGCAGATGGCTGACGACTCTGATGGTCTTCTCGGGGGCTTCATTGAGGACAACGTGAGCGCGGTCGACCATCTGGCCGTCGACGAGAACCTCTCGACAGACACGCGGCACCTCTTGTTCGAGCACCTCCTTCAGTTTGTCGGCCGGCCTTTCCTAGCCGACTGGCCAGACTGGGAGATCGCCATCGCGGCCACGGCGTCTCGGCTCGTGTCGTCGTCGGTGATGCGCGAAGCATGGGAGCGCCGGTTCGCGGGCGGCCCGCCTGAACGGGGACATTCGTACCGGGCAGAGCAGCTCGATCTTCTCCGCCACGCGATGATTGGACGGCTGGACGGGCCCGCGGAAGCCGACACCTTTTTGTTGGGGAATCTTCACCATCCGACCTTTCGTGAAGCCGCCATCCGGGACGCATTGGGCGATGGCCGCTATGACGAGGCCCTCGCCCTGGCAGACGCCGGCATCGAGGCCGATCTGGCCCAGAACCTTTGGGGCCTCGTCACGCGCTGGCAGCAGCTCAAGTACGAGGCGGCCCACCAGTCCGGGCGCGAAGACCTGGCGCGGCAGACGGCGCGCGAGCTATTTCTTGGTGGACAGACGGCGTATTACGACGCTCTGAAGTCCGCTTACGCGAGCGAAGTCTGGGAGCCGGTCTGGCGGGGAATGCTGGAGGAGCTGGAGTTGGAAGATCGCCTTCCCGGGGCCGCGTATCTCCATATCATTGCACAGGAGCACGACACACCGCGGATCCTCCAATACTGCCGGCGCAATCCGCGGGCCCTCGAGCGGTTCCTCGGGGATCTTCTGCCCGCCCACCGCGAGGAGGTAGCCGAACTATGGCGGCGCGATGTGGTGCACCAGGCGGAGATGGCGTCCACCCGCACCGCGTATCAGGCCCTTGCGCAGACCCTCCGCCGCATGGAAGGTGCGGGTCTCCACGATGAAGCGCAGGCGATAACAAACGGGCTCCTCGCGCAATATCCGCGCAAGCGCGCCCTCAGGGAAGAATTGCAGACCGCCGCCAGGCGGTAGCAGGGTGCAGTATCCGAACTTCCCCAGCAGGTGCGGGACGCAAACCGAAAGAAGACGGGCCGACCGTGACGCATTGGGGGACGCATCTTAAATGGGCTTCACGAGCCCGGGGCCGCGTGGCAGGCGTTACCCCACACCTGCTCTTTGCCTCGCGTTCTGCGGTCGACCCGCGATGAACTTCGCGACTAAATGCGTTGTCCCTGCTTCCGCCATCGGCGATCCCCCGATTTTTTCGGCGCCCGTGCCATCCGAGGCGGACATCCCCCGTTTGGCGGACCAAACCGCCCGCGTCGGCAATTTCGAGTCGGTCGGCATGCCGGAGACGTCCTCGACAGGGCGCGGCGGGACGGCAAGCGGAGCGAGCGCGCTGCCCTGGACGCTCACGAACGGCTCACGGAGAACAAGATGCGGCTCCTCGGCGATCGGGTGTCGAGACGCACCGCGTGGCGAATCGCGCGTGAACAGGACTGGGACACGCTCCGCGATGCCGAATACCTGGCCGTCACCCGGCTGCAGGCCGACGCCCTGACGGTGGATGCGCGTATGGCGGCACTCGCGGTCTCCCAGGTACCGGTAGCGCCCGTCGACGCGCTGTTCGCCGCGGAGGGATGCCGGTTGGCTCCCTGCCCGGGGAGCCTGTCGGGGGCCGGGGCCCTAGAGACGATCTGGGCGGGCGCGAGCCACCGACACTTTTCGGCTGCGTTGACATTCCTGTCGGCGAGGTGCCGGGTTGAGGAGCGGCGCCAATCGAGCCACACGGCTCCAGAAGGTCAGTTCCCGAGACGGAGACGGGGCCGCTCGCCGCGGTGCATACCAGGGGACGTGTTCGGGCCCCACCCCGGCGGGCTCTCCTTCCCCGTGCAAGGCAGAAGCTCCCGAAGCGAGGAATGAGGTGTCCACGACCCTCCCATCAGGCCTCGAGGGTGTCAACGGGGCACGTTTGTTGGAGCCGGACTCCCCTAACACGCACGACGCGCATCCGGCTCGAAGATCCGGCCGGCACGACATGGCCCCCACGCGTTCCGGGGGACCTCCACGGCCCGTAGACGGCGCCGTCGGTCCAGCGGCTCTGCCTCAATCGGGGGCGGGCTCCCCCCTTCTCGCCGCATACATGGGCGGCGGTGACCGGCCGCGCGAGAAATCCGCTGCCCGCGATGCCACGGACCCGCTCCGACCGATCGATGGTGAACGTTCCGACCCGCCCTGGACGGCCCCATCCCAAACGAACCTGGC
>JAKATP010000228.1 GCA_021818685.1 Bacillota bacterium
TTGCGACCCCTGTGGAAAAGACTAGGGGCAACGTGGACGAGAGGACGGTGGAATCTGTGGGATCCTTAGAACCGCTGGGAGGGGACGACCGGCGCCATACCCCCGTGTTTGGGTGGATCCGCCTCCGGGGCTTGTTGGAGGCGCTGTTGCCGCGCCGCGCCCGGGCCCCGGGGAGCGCGGGCCCCGAGAAGCCCGCGCCCCCGGGCGCCGGCAACCCGGGATAGCTGAAGACGGGGGAGCCGCATTTTGAGGGCGGCTCCCCCATCTCCTCTCCGCGGTCAGCTAACCACGCTCGTCTCGTACTCGTCGTAGTCCTGGTAGGCCGTGTGGTCGGTCCCGGCGTCCCAGTGACTCGCCCGGAACACGGCCGTCAGCACCACGGTCACGATCAGGTTCGCCAGCACGGCCCACACCGCCGCGTAGCCGGGCAGGATCAGATGGCCGATCTGCAGCGGGTAGACCGAGGACTTAAACGCCTCCGCCACAGCCATGAGCGTCCCCACCACCATGCCCACCGCCCAGCCCAACAAAAGGGCTGTCCGGTGAAACCAGCGGGTGTAGAGCCCGATCATGACGGAGGGCAGCGTCTGCAGGATCCAGATGCCGCCCAGGAGCTGCAGATTGATGGCGAACTGGAGCGGCAGCGCCACGATGAAGAGGAGGGCGCCGAGCTTGACCACCAGCGAGACCACTTTCGCCACCCGCGCCTCGTCCTTGGTGGTCGCCTTCGGCACGAAGTACTCACGGTAGATGTTCCGCGTGAACAGGTTCGAGGCCGCAATCGACATGATGGCGGCGGGAACCAGCGCCCCGATGGCGATGGCGGCAAAGGCGAAGCCCACGAACCAGGACGGGAACATCTTCAGAAACAGGAGCGGCACCACGAGCGACGTCACCTTGGTGTGCACATGCGCGGCGAGCGCCATGTATCCGAAGATGGCGATGAGCGCCAGCATGATGGAGTAGAGCGGCAGGAAGGCCGCATTGCGCTTGATGGCGTTTTGGCCCTTGGAGGCAAACACGCCGGTTACTGCGTGGGGGTACAGGAGGAGCGCGAAGGCCGACCCCACGGCCAAGGTGGCAAACGCCAGATAGCCCTTCGGCGACAGCAGGATAGACGCCGGCTTCGGCCCGTGCAGGAGGGCCACGTTGGCTGCCTGGAAGATGTGCCCGAAGCCGCCGAGCTTGATCGGAATGACGATCATCGCCACGATCACGGTGATATAGATGAGCGTGTCCTTCACGACCGCCACGGTGGCCGGTGCGCGCAGGCCGCTCGTATACGTGTAGGCGGCCAGGATGGCAAACGCAAGGATGAGCGGCAGATCGTGTAGGATGCCGACACTGCCGACAAGTCCCATGGCCTCCAGCACCACCTGGATGCCCACGAGCTGGAGCGCGATGTACGGCATCGTCGCCAGGATGCCCGTCACCGCCACCGCGAGCGCCAGCCCCCGGCTGTCAAAGCGCCCGCGGACAAAGTCGGCCGGCGTCATGTAATTGTGCGCCTTGGCGACCGCCCAGAAGCGCGGCATCACCAGGAATATGATCGGGAACACGAGAATCGTGTACGGCACGGCGAAGAAGCCGACGGCGCCGGCGCCAAATACCAGGGCCGGCACGGCAATGAAGGTATAGGCCGTATAGAGGTCGCCCCCGATGAGAAACCACGTGATGAAGGTACCGAATTGGCGGCCGGCGAGGCTCCATTCACTGAGCTCCGTCAGATCGCCCCGCCGCCAGCGCGCAGCCCAGAACCCGAGAACCGTCACGAACAAAAAGAGTATCAAGAACACAATGAAGGCCGTCCAGTTCAAGGGACTACCCCTTTCTTGGAAGCGTCTTGGGAGCGTTTTGGAAGACTCGTGCAAGCCTCGCGTAGAAGGGCGCCCGGTTAGGCGCCGAGACTATAGAGGATGAGGGACAGGACTCCCGTCAGCACCACCCACAGGATCATGTACCAGTAAAAGAACGGGAACCCGCCCAGCACGGGCGTGCCGGAAGCGTAGAACGGCACCCCCAGCATGGCGATGAAGGGAATGAGGAAGAACCATCGATAACCTTTTTTGGCGTTCGACTCCTTGTTGTTCACAAAACTCCTCCTCCCTACCAATTCTGGGATCATTACCCTGGGATGTTATCCCACGATCGACAATATCCTGCGATTGGCCCATATGTATGTCAAGTACCGGAAGCCCATTCCGCCTCAGACGAGCACGTAGCCGGCGTCACCCGCCCGCGTGATGCGTCCTTCTTCCAAGAGCGCCTCCAGATGGGCGGACAGCATGAACTGGCCCGCCGCTACGGTAGCCGGTCCCTCGCCCGCATAGACGGCCTGCGCCAGACGGCCAAGGGTCTTCGGTCCGGTCGCGAGGAGGACCAGCACCTGCTGCTCGCGTTCGACACGGTGGCGGGATGACTCAACAACCAGGCTCCGTCGACGTGGACAGAGCTTGCCAACACGGGCCAGTCACTCTCAAGCGTGGGAACGACGTCGTTCCAGCGAAACCGTCACACGTGTCACGTTTTTAGGGCGTGAAGAACGTCTGGGCGACTTGGTCGAGGCCCTGGCGCGTCGGCATCAAGATCATGGCCGCCTCACGGCCAGTCGAGACGAACGCGCTAACGTTGCCCTGAATAGCCCCGCGGGCGGGAACACTCACGCGCAAAGCCGGCCTGAGCACCGAGGCCCCGGGCGTGTCGGGAAACAGACCGGGTGCCGGCGGCAGGACGACCTGGTCCACGGCCGTCATGGACGACACGCGCTGGGTCGGTCCCGTCAGCAGGTCCTGACTGGTGAGGGTGATGGCGGTCCCGATCGGATTCGTGGCTGTTATGGTCAGGCTCATGGCCCGCATACCGGGTGGCGCCGAGTCTCCGCGAGGCAGCGTCAAGGGCTTTAGGCCCGCCGTGTGGATCACCAGCTGGCCGGCCGGACCCGGCTTGGGAGTGACCACCGCATGGTGTGCGGTGGGCGATGCCGGCTTCGGATGAGTCGCGGACGACGGCGCAGATCCGGTCTGGGCCCCGAACGTCCCGCAGCCCGCCATGAGGCTGACGCCTAGGGTGCGGCGGCCAACACTCCCCAACGCCAACGACGCATACGCTCACCCCTTGTAAAAAACACTCCCTATCTATCCCTCAACGAAAAGCTGAGGCGGATGCTGACGCCCCGCCTCTCCTTCGGACGATAAAAGCAGGGCATGGCTGCGCTGCCG
>JAKATP010000057.1 GCA_021818685.1 Bacillota bacterium
GCTGCTGAGAAAGGGCGTCGGAACGGTCAGACGGGCCCTGCGTGCGCTGAACACGGCGCCGCGCTGGACAGTTCCCGCCGCAGCCGTCGCGATTTTGGCGATTGCGGGCGGGTTCTATCTAGCCTATGGCCGGCACGGCATCAATCGGCCTCCGCATCAGGTGCTGGCGCCGGTGGCCCACTCCCGCGCCAGTCGGCGTGCATCGGCTGCGAAGGCTTCAAGTCCCAACACGCGGGCCGCGCTCATGCTCCCGGTGGCGGGACAGCTGGCGGCTTCGTACGGCTGGACGTACTCGAGCCATCTCGGGGAATGGTACTTCAATCCGGGCCTGACACTCCGCGCGCCCGCCGGGCAGACGGTGCACGCCGCCTGGGCCGGGCAGGTGCTATCGGTGCAGCAAAAGCCGATGATGGGGCTCACCGTCACGGTGGATGACGGCGGGGGGGTAGAGACGGTCTATGGCCACCTGGGAAAGTCTCTGGTGGCGGCGGGCGAAACCGTTACGCAAGGCGCTGTGATTGGCACGGTCGGGGGCCCCAGCATCTATAGCCGGGATCCGGCCGCGCACCTGGACTTCCAAGTGTGGCACGGTGCCGTGTCTGTCAACCCCGAAAACTACCTGAAAGGCTCGTCCTGAGCCGGTTCTGACCCCTGCCAGGGCAGCTTCTGCCCTGGCATTTTTCTTTTTGCGAGTTCATAGACTCAAGCAAATCGCGGGGGGAGAAAGGGGCCGGAAGGGTGAGAGATCACATCTGGCAACGGGTTGTCGACATCGGCAACTACATCCTCAGGAGCCGGGCCACCGTCCGCGACACGGCTAAGGTATTCGGAGTTTCCAAGAGCACCGTGCACAAGGATGTTACCGAACGTCTTCCTAAGGTGAATGCCAAGTTGGCCGACGAAGTGAAGAAGGTCCTCGAGTTCAATAAGGCCGAGCGCCACCTGCGTGGCGGCGAGGCCACTCGCCAGAAATTCCGCCGCGAACCGATCGAGAGGATGACGGAAGCCCGACACGCCACCAGCGAGGGGGTGGACTGACCGGGCAGGATTCCCCTTCCCCGACGCGAAGTTCGGCCCGGGAGGAATCGACCTGGAACTGAACATCGAGGCCGTCATGACGCGCATGCCCCATCGCTATCCGTTCCTGCTGGTAGATCGGGTCATCGAAAGAGTCCCCGGGCAGACGGTGCATGCGCTGAAGAATGTGACGGTCAACGAGCCGTTTTTTGAGGGCCACTTTCCCGGGCACCCCATCATGCCGGGCGTGCTCATCCTGGAATCCATGGCACAGGCGGCCGGCCTCGCCCTGGACGATCAGGACGGGGCGCCGCTCGGCGTTCTCACCGGGGTGGACAAGGCGCGCATCCGGAGGATGGTCACGCCCGGCGACCAACTGCACCTCCATGCCACGATCGCGCGCCGGCGCGGACGGCTTGTGCGCGCGGACGTCCGGGCCGAAGTCGACGGACGTCTCGTGGCCGAAGCCGAAATTCTGTTCATGCTGCTGGATCCCACTGATATGGCGTCTGACGACCGAGGATAATGGGACCGGCTGGCCCCGGCCACGCCGCTTTTTCGGTGTAGGCAGGGGGGCTTTGGAGAAAACTATTTGTCCTCAGGCTAAAAGTTCGCGTGGTCATTTCGTTGATGATCACGGTATAATTGCCGATGTGTAAACGGTCTTTGGGAAGGGGCCACGCCATGACGGACTCGGTCATCGCCGACGACGTGCGCGGAGCCATCGGCGCATTCTTGCGCATCGCCGCCCTGGTGGAGACGATGAGCGGTGAGTTGTGGCAGTCCCATCAATTGACCTTGACCCAGGCCCGTCTCTTGCGGGTAATCCAAGAGCGGCCGGTAGCAGCCGGACGCCTGGCTAGCAAGCTTGGCCTGTCGGCCGCGTCCTTGACGCGGGTGCTGGAACGGCTCGAGGAGCGCGGACTCCTGGAGCGGCAGGTCGACCAGACAGACCGTCGGCGGGTGACCGTCTGCATCACGGCCGGCGGCCGCGATACGGTGGGGGGGCTGCAGTTCTGGATGGCCTCGCCCATCACGGCCGCCATTCAGAAGATGGGGGACGAAGACCGCAGGCAGTTTACGGACATGCTGGATCGATTTCTGGCGGACGTGCAGGGCTATCAGGGAGGGACCCACTGACATGACGGCTTCCAGTCGCACGGTCGAATCGCGCCGGTTCGGCCATATTCCTTACAAATGGATCGCCCTGTCCAACACCACCCTCGGGGTGTTGATGGCCACGATTAACGGGTCCATTCTTATCATCTCGCTGCCGGCCATCTTCCGCGGACTGCAGGTTGACCCGCTGGCGGTGAACCAGACCGGCCTTTTACTGTGGGTGCTGCTCGGGTTCAATGTGGCGACGACCATATTCCTGGTGACGTTTGGCCGCATCTCGGATCAGTACGGGCGGGTAAAACTCTACAATCTCGGGTTTGCCGTCTTCACTGTGGGCTCGGTCCTGTCGTTTCTCACCTGGGGACACGGGCTCGCCGGTGAGTGGCAGCTCATCATCTTCCGGTTCATTCAGGGAATCGGCGGCGCGTTCTTGTTTGCCAACAGCGCAGCGATCCTGACCGACGCCTTTCCAGCCAACGAACGGGGGCTGGCGCTCGGGTTAAATCAGGTGGCCGCCATCGGCGGCTCCGTGATTGGCCTGGTGCTGGGCGGCCTTCTGTCGGCCTGGGACTGGCGGATGGTGTTCTTGGTGAGCGTGCCGGTGGGCCTCATCGGCACTGTGTGGGCGTATGTCGCCCTGCATGAGCTCCAAAAGCCGCCGGTCGAGCACCGCATCGACCTGCTCGGCAACCTGACCTTCGGGATCGGGATTCTCGCGGTGTTGGTGGGACTCACCTACGGCATCATTCCGTTTCACGGGCACACCATGGGTTGGAGCAGCCCCTTCGTGCTGAGCTCCCTGATTGGTGGCGGCGTGCTCTTGGTCGCCGCCGTGATCGTGGAAAGCCGTGTGGCGGATCCCATGTTCCCGCTCAGTCTCTTCCGAAGCCGGCCGTTTGCGGCCGGCAACCTGGCGGGCCTGCTGGCATCCATCGCCCGGGGCGGGCTCATGTTCATGATCATCATCTGGCTCCAGGGCATCTGGCTTCCCCTGCACGGCGTGAGCTATGCGCATACGCCCTTGCAGGCCGGCATCGATACCCTGCCGCAGATGGTGGGATTCTTTATCGCGGGACCGTTGTCGGGCCGCTTGTCAGACCGATTTGGGGCCCGCTGGTTCGGATTTGTAGGTATGGTGGTGAGCGCCCTCGGCTTCTTCCTGCTGCAGACGCTTCCGAGTGATTTTCACTACTGGACATTCGCCACCTATCTGTTCCTGGTGGGGCTAGGCATGGGGATCTTCGCGGCGCCCAACTCGACCGCCATCATGAACTCGGTCCCGGCACGCCACCGCGGAGTGGCCTCCGGCATGCGCTCCACCCTCCAGAACGCGGGCATGATGATGAGCATGGGCATCTTCTTTACCATGGTCATCACGAGTCTGGCAGGCACGCTGCCAGCCCGGATGGCAAAAGGTCTCTCCGGTTTCGGTCTTCCTCTCCGCGTGGTAGCCGGCATCGCCCACCTGCCGCCGACGGAGACCTTGTTTGCCGCGCTCCTCGGATATAATCCGATGGCGCACCTCATCCCGGCTCAGGTCATGGGGCATCTTCCGTCGACGACGGTGCATCGTCTGCTCGGCGAGAGTTTCTTCCCGCGCCTCATCTCAGCGCCGTTCCAGTCGGCCCTTGATACCGTGTTCATTTTCTCGATGGTGCTCTCGTTGATCTCGGCCGTCGCTTCGCTGCTGCGCGGACGCCGTTTCATCTACGATGAGGAGGAGACGACGACGCCGGAGAGCACGGTTGTTCCGCAGAACATGCTGGCGCTGGCCGTGATGGGAGCCTGGAACGCCAGGAGCGGTGCGCGTCCGGACGCACCCCGCGCCGATCGCGAAGAGCTTGAACGCGCACTGGGCCTGTTGGCGCTGGTGCTGAAAGACCGTCGGGAAGACCGTCATGGGGATGGCGAAGCACCGACCGGAACCGATCGCCTGACCGTAAAGTAGCGTCTTGCGGGCGCGATTGAGGAGGCTACGATGATGTCGAAGTATCTGTGGCCCATCACGACGCTGGGACTGGTGCTACTGATGGGGGTGGCGCTTTTGGCCGCGCCCTTCGGCCTGCACTTCTTCGCTCAGGGACACCATTGGAATCGGGCGACCTACTGGACGTTCTGGACCGGAGCGGGAGTGATTGTGGTCGCGGCCATCGGACTGTATGGCTGGACGTCGGGTGTCGGGGAGGAAGCGCGCCGCATCTTGCCGCCCAAGGAGGAAGCGGCGAGTCCTTCAAAGGACGCCCCGTCAGAAACCCCGGCCCCCATGAATGGAGACGAGGCCCTGCAGCAGCTGGCGCGGGCCGTCCTGCGGGATCTCAATCAACGACTCGGCGACGGGGGCACCGGCGCCGGCGCGGGGGGTGTTTGATATGCGCACGGGAGTACTGACATCGGTCGTGCTGTTCCTGGCCGGCATCTGGGTCGCGGTCATGCCCGAGGTGGCGGGATTTCATCCTGCCTCCGGCAATCCCTGGACGGCACCGTCGCTCGTAGCTGCAGTGCTGGGCGGGGGTATCGCGCTCTCCGCCCTGGTAGGTCTCGTGGGATTCTTCAGCCAGTGGCTCGGGGAGCGCGAACAAATGCTCCGCGAGGCCGCGAAGGCGCGTGCCGCAGAAGACGAAGAGCGCAAGCGCGTCCACAACACGGAGCCTGCCGCGGGCTCCGGCAGTGAGGGCGTCCGGACCATTTCCGAGGGCCGCGAGGCGAGCTTACGACGCCTGTCGCGCGTAGAGCGGGCCCAGGAGCGCACGTCGGTGCGGGGTGAGGACGATGCGCACGATATGGCCCTGAAGGAGCTGGCCGAGACCATCTTGAAGGATCTTCAGAAGTCGCCGGCCCATTAAACCGGACGCGTCAGGTGATACGGCGGGCGCCCCTTTAAGTGGGGGTGCGCCCGCCGCTCGCTTGATTGACACCTTTTGGCACCCGATGCTATGCTTTTCGTCGATCGCCGGGTGAGACTCGGCGCCTCATCAAGAGTGGTGGAGGGTTCGGGCCCGATGAAACCCGGCAACCGGAGTTCGGCTCACGGTGCTAAGCCCCGCACGGCCTGGCCGTGAGGGATGAGAGGAAATGGAAATTCCGCCTCTCCCTGTGCCTGGGAGAGGTTTTTTTGTGGAGGTGGGCGACTGATGGGCGACGGGACGAACCGGACCCTGTTTACGTCAGAATCGGTGACCGAGGGGCATCCCGACAAGCTGGCCGATCAGATTTCGGATGCCGTGCTGGACAGCCTGCTGCAGCAGGATCCGGAGTCCCGGGTGGCAGTCGAGACCCTGGTCACCACCGGACTGGCCCTCGTAGCGGGGCAGGTGTCGAGTGCCGGCTATACCGACATTCCCGGCGTTGTGCGGGCGGTGGTGCGTCGCGTGGGGTACACCGATCCGGCCATGGGGGTCGATTGCGACACGATGGCGGTCCTGACCAGCATCGACGAGCAGTCGGACGATATCCGGATGGGTGTTGAGCAGGCCGTCGAGAGCCGGGCGGGAGAGGCAGACGTGCTCTCTCGGGTAGGGGCGGGCGACCAAGGCATGGTATTCGGGTACGCCTGTCAAGAGACACCTGAGCTCATGCCGCTTCCAATCTCGCTGGCCCACAGGCTCTCGCGGCGTCTGGCCGAGGTGCGGAAGTCGGGACTCCTGCCGTTCGTGTGGCCGGACGGTAAGACCCAGGTAACGGTGGCCTACGAAGACAACCGGCCGGTGGCCGTCACGGCGGTCGTGGTATCCACTCAGCACGCGCCGTCCGTAACCGCGTCCAGGCTGGAGGATGCGGTCCGCAGCCTGGTGATCGAGCCGGCGTTGGGTGACTGGTGGGGGAACCATGTTCGGGTCCTGGTCAATCCGACGGGGCGCTTTGTGGTGGGCGGACCGCACGGCGACACGGGGCTTACGGGCCGCAAGATTATCGTCGACACCTACGGCGGGATGGCCCGGCACGGCGGTGGCGCCTATTCGGGCAAGGATCCGACCAAGGTGGACCGCTCCGCCTCCTATGCGGCCCGCTGGGTGGCAAAGAATCTGGTGGCGGCGGGGCTCGCCACGCGCGCCGAGGTGCAGGTGGCCTACGCCATTGGGGTGGCCCATCCGATCTCCGTCTCGGTCGATAGCTTCAAAACCGGCGTGGTGCCGGACAGCACCCTCGCTTCCATTGTGGAGCGGGTGTTTGACCTTCGCCCGCTCGCGATCATCCGGACCCTGGAGCTCGACCGTCCCATCTATCTGCCGACCGCCACGTATGGTCACTTCGGGCGCACGGATCTCAATCTGCCCTGGGAATCGCTCGACCGGGTGGGGGCCTTGACGCGGGAGGCGCGCCTATCCATCTGACAAACCGGATCCTACGACGATCGGACGCCGGGATCTTAAGATCCGGTTCGACTCGGCGCGCGACCGGCGAGACGCCGACACGGTGCCGGCGCTGACCTCCGCCGCGCTTCCGGCATAGGCTGGTCGGGGGATCGCCTTGCGGGGGCTCTGGCTTCTGCCTGCCCTGCTGATAGCAGGGGTACTGAACCGCCTGCTCCACCGTGGCGCCCGCGCGGACCGGGATTCTGTCCTACTGCGGTTTCGCGACCAGGCGCACGGGGCGGAGGGACTCGTCCGGCACGCCGTGCGCTCAGGACGGTACGGAACCATCTACGTCCAGGATGGTGGCTCCCGCGACGAGACGGCCGCTATTTTAGAGCGGCTGGCGGACGAACTGGGACTGATGTGGCTGCCGCCGGGGGCCGAGGTGCCGGGCGGGACCGTGCTGTGCGAGTGGACCGACGGTCCTCGACGCCAGGCGACCGACGAAACCCCGTAGGCGGACCAGGATCTATAGACGGCGTGGGATGCGACAGCGCTCGCACCGGGTTCCGACGGGGAACGCTGTCGTGCCGGATACCTTCGGACGCTCTAATGCATAGCCCCGTAAATAGTTAACGAAATCCATCTGATTCTCGATGAAAACTTTGTCGAGATACCGCGAAAGCCTAGTAACGACGCCTTATCAACAGAGTTATCCACGTTATCCACAGATGAGAACGGCAGCGGTTTCTCCGAACGCTGTCGGCAAATTGGCATTGCTTCCCAGCTGACGGCGTGCTATAGTCAGCGACGGTTCGCTCCGGCGGACCGTGAGAAGAGGGGGACGGCAGGTATGCAGGGACGCGTCAAATGGTTCAGCGCCGATAAAGGTTACGGCTTCTTAGAGAGTGATGAGGGCGGCGACGTCTTCGTCCATTACAGCGCGATTTCCGGCGAAGGCTTCCGGACCTTGAATCAAGGGGAGCGCGTCGAGTTCGAGGTGGTCGACGGAACCCGTGGTCCCCAGGCGGCTAACGTTATCCGGGTGTAAGACGGCCTTTGATCCCGGGGGGTTCCCCGGGATTTTTTGTGTCTATAATGGGGCACTCGCCCCGTTCAGAAAACGGCCCAGAGGAGGTTCAGGCCGATGGACGTGATCGTGCGCGGTAAGAACATGGATGTGACCGAGGCCCTCCACAATCATGTTGCGAAGAAGATTGGTAAACTCGCCCGGTTCGTGGACCGTCCGGATGTCGTGGCCGAGGCGGTGTTGTCCGTGGAGAAGGAGCGCCAGATCGTGGAGGTGACCGTTCCGCTGGAGGGGCGGCTCTTGCGGGGTGAGGAGGCGACCGACGACATGTACGCCTCGGCTGACCTCGTCGTGGACAAACTCGAACGGCAGCTGGAGAAGTTGAAGGGCCACCTTCGCACTCGTCACGCCCGCTCCAACGGGGAGGACCGGTCGGGCAGCGCCCCTGCCTCCGTGGTCCGCCGCAAGACGTTCTCACCAAAGCCGATGAGCCTTGACGAAGCGCGCCTGCAGATGGAGATGCTGGGTCACGCATTCTTCGCCTTCGCCAACGCCGACACGGAGCAGATCAACGTCCTGTACCGCCGCCGGGACGGAAACCTCGGGCTTTTGGAACCTCAATAGCGTAAAATGTCGCGGTTGAGTTATCCTCTATTGGCAGGAATGTGCAAAGTCCTGTCGAATCGGGACACTTACCGGAGGTGAGCGGTGCTGACCACCCTGCGCGCGGAGGCGCTGATCGAGCGATTGGTCGGTGTATCAGCAGCCCGGGTGGAATGGACAGCAGAGGACACCGTGTCCCGGGTCCATGTGTTGAGCGACGGAGAACGGCCGCCGCGCACGCTGGTCCGGGACATTCAGAGTCTTCTGGAGCATCAGTGCGGGCAGCCGGTGCACGTGGACGCCATCAACGTGGTGGAGTTCGGACGCCGAAGCGAAGAGGCGCCCGGCCGGCCGCGGCTTTTGGGGTTTGAGTGGACCTGGGCGCGGAGTGCCATCCGGGTGTCGTGCCGCCTCGGTGTTGAGGACCGAAGCGCGGAGGGGAGCTCGGAGCGAGAAGACCTGCACCTGGCCGCCGGTGAAGCGGTGGTGCAGGCGATCAACACGCTCACCGGCGGCGTCCTGGACCTGCGGCTGGTGGCCGTCCATACGGTACCGACAAGCCGCGGACCTGTGATCTTAAGTCTCGTGGAGACGGGCGGGCGCGAACTCCTCTCGGGAAGTGCCGCCAAGGCGCAGCGGGAGACGGTGGAGGCCGTGATCCGGGCGACTCTGGATGCGGTGAACCGCCAGCTGATGCGGCGGGGCCGGCCCGGATGAAGCGGCCCCTTATGTTTGAACGAATTTGGATGCGGGCTTAGTTTGGCCGATCGCGGACCGCCCTTCGAGCGGAGCAATTGGTAGGCAGTCGATGAGCGGGACTGCTACCGGCATATCGCAGGGGGTCACCTAGCGAAATGCAGCGAGTCTACCAGGTGTTACGGGGCTTGTTCGACATCATGGTCGCTGGCGCTGGACTGCACCTAGACTAGTGACGAGCGGTCGGTCAAAGCTTTTAGACAGGCAGGGACGTTCTGAGGAAAGGAGCGTGCGATGTACCCGCCTCTCATGCAACGGTATATCGCGCTCGTGTGCCTGGCGGCAGCGGTTGTCCTTTCTGTCACCGGCTATCATCTCGCCCTGCACCTGACGGCCATTCCCATCGGAGCGCTGTTTGTGCTGGTCGCCATGACGTTCGTGACCTCCGTGTTTCCGGTCAGATTTCTCCGCGGCAATGGCATGGCCTCCGTGCAGCTCCCAGTGCTGGTGGCAGCGTCCGTCATCCTGGGCCCGGCGCTGGCCGCCTGGGTGGGGATGGCGGTGCCGTGGACCTATCGGGAGCTAAAGCGTGAGGTCCGCTGGCCCTCCATCGTATTCAACCGCGCGCAGTTTGCCCTCATCGCGTGGATGGCCGCCTGGATTTTTCGCGGTCTCGGCGGGTCCATCAGCCACCTGACCCTCGCGTCGATGAGCATTCCCCTGGCGAGTGCCGCCATCGCGGCCTTCTTCGCCAACATGCTGCTAATGATCTGGGCGTTTCACTTCCGGCTTGGCCGTCCGGTGCTCGAAGTGTGGCGGGTGCACTTCAAGTGGCTGACGTTTAACTTTTGGGCCATGGTGCCGATTTCCTACTTGATGGCGGCCGTGTATCATCAGGGCGGTGTATGGCCGGAAATTATCTTCCTGATTCCGCTGGGGTTGTCGCGGTGGATCTTCTCCCTGTTCGTGGTCGTGCGCCAGTTCTATCAGAACACGGTCGACATCCTGATGACCGCGCTCGACGCTAAGGATCCGTACACCCGCGGTCACTCGATCCGGGTGGGCCGGTTTGCGGCCCGGCTGGCGCGGGAGATGGGCCTGGCCGAAGACCTGGTGGAGGAGATCCAGCGGGCGGCGGCGCTCCACGATGTGGGCAAGCTCGGCATTCCCGACGCCATCCTCAACAAGCCCGGGCAGCTTAATCCCCAGGAAATGCTGGTGATTCAGCGCCACCCGCTTCTCGGGGGGGCGATTCTCTCTCAGATTGAGGGAGTGGGGTCGGCTCGCGACTGGGTGCTCCACCATCATGAACGTTTCGACGGGCAGGGCTACCCGCACAGCCTGGCCGCCGAACAGATTCCGCTGGCGGCCCGCATAACGGCCGTGGTGGATGCCTACGACGCGATGACCACCGACCGCCCCTACCGGCAGGCTATGTCCCACGAGCAGGCCCTGCTGGAGATTCAGGCGGCTGCCGGGACGCAGCTTGATCCGCAGGTGGTGGAGGTCTTTTTGAACATGGTGCAGGGCCGCGATCTGGCGGACGAGGAGAGTCTTGGCAGCGGGTTTACGAACCATCTGGGACAGGATCTGGTGGTCGGGCTCGATGCGGACAGCCAGGCCGCGATGGGGCGGCTTCGGCTCGGTACCAGCTAATCATCTACCGCCGGGGCGGACCTCTCCCGGACCGGGATGGATTGAACGGGAGTCGGCCCGGTGCTAAATTAAAGAGCGACCACGCCCTTCAGGGACCGGGAGCGGTCCTTTTGTTATGAGGAGGTGCAAGACGTGCTGAAGGTGTTGTCCAATTGGTTGAACCGGTTCTCCGAGCGGGAGATGCGGGTCTACCTGCGGGTTGTGGAAGACATCAACGCCCTGGAGCCGGCCATGCACGCCCTCAGCGACGAGGCGCTTCGCGAGAAAACGGTGGAGTTCCGGCATCGCCTCCAGGAAGGTGAGACCTTGGATGCGCTCTTGCCGGAGGCATTTGCGGTGGTCCGGGAGGCGGCCCAGCGCACCATCGGACAGCGGCCCTTCGACGTTCAGCTGGCGGGCGGCATGGTCCTGCACGACGGGCGTGTCGCGGAGATGAAGACCGGCGAAGGCAAGACCCTGGTCGCCACCCTGCCCGTCTACCTGAACGCGCTGTCGGCGGAAGGCGTCCATGTGGTGACCGTGAACGACTACCTGGCGCGCCGTGACGCCCAGTGGATGGGCCAGATCTACGAGTTTCTGGGGCTTCGCGTCGGGCTCATCCAGCATGACATGGAGCCCGATCAGCGGCGGGAGGCGTACGCCGCCGACGTCACCTACGGCACCAACAATGAGTTTGGCTTCGATTATCTGCGCGACAACATGGTCTTGACACTCGGCGAGCGCGTTCAGCGCGGTCTTCGCTACGCGATTATCGACGAGTGCGACTCCATCCTGATTGACGAGGCGCGTACCCCGCTCATCATCTCCGGTCAGGCCGATCGACCGACCGAGCTTTATTACACGTTCGCGCGGCTCGTGACTAATTTGCAGCCGGACGTTCACTATACCGTCGACGAGAAGTTAAAGACAGTCGCGCCGACCGAGGCCGGCATCGCTAAAGTCGAGCGCATGCTCGGGGTGCCGAACCTCTATGACAACCAGAACCTCGACCTGTCCCATTATCTGAATCAGGCCCTCCGGGCACGGGCGCTGATGTTCCGTGACCGCGACTACGTGGTCAAAGACGGTGAGGTCATCATCGTCGACGAGTTCACCGGCCGGCTCATGTTTGGCCGCCGGTACTCCGACGGCCTCCACCAGGCCATAGAGGCCAAAGAGGGTGTCAAGATCGCGGAGGAGACCCAGACGCTCGCCACGATCACGTTCCAGAATTACTTCCGGATGTACTCGAAGCTGGCCGGGATGACCGGTACGGCCGTCACGGAAGAAGAGGAGTTCCGCAAGATTTACGGGCTTGACGTCATCGTGGTGCCCACCCACAAGCCCATGATCCGGGTCGACCATCCCGACGTGGTGTACAAGACCGAAGCGGCCAAGTACCGTGCCGTGGTGCGCGAAATTGAGGACTGCTACCAGCGCGGGCAGCCGGTGCTGGTGGGCACGACCTCCATCGAGAAGTCGGAGCGCCTGTCGGACATGCTGACGCGTCACGGGGTTCCCCACAACGTGCTGAACGCCAAACAGCATGAGCGCGAGGCGCAGGTGGTGGCCCAGGCGGGGCAGAAGGGCCAGGTCACCATTGCCACCAACATGGCGGGCCGCGGGACCGACATCGTGCTGGGAGAAGGGGTCCCGGCCCTTGGTGGTCTTCACATCCTCGGTACCGAGCGCCATGAAGCGCGGCGCATTGACAATCAGCTCCGCGGACGTTCGGGCCGTCAGGGTGACCCGGGGTCAAGCCGCTTTTACCTGTCACTGGAGGACGATTTTCTCCGCCTGTTCGCCGCGCCGGCCCTGTCTGGTCTCATGGACCGGCTGGGGGTGGAGGAGGATGAGCCCATCTCGAGCCCCGTGCTGACGCGTGCCATCGAGACGGCGCAGAAGAAGATGGAGAACCGGAACTTCGAAATTCGAAAACAGCTCCTGCAGTACGACGATGTCATGAACGAGCAGCGGAAAATTATCTACGACCAGCGCACGCAGATCCTGTCTCAGGAGTCCTTGCGCGATGAGGTCTTGAACATGGTGCGAGGCGTTATCGACGATGTGATGGACCTTCACTGCCCCGCGTCGCAGCACCCGGAGGAGTGGGATCTGAAAGGGCTGGTGGAGAGCCTGGAGGAATTTTGTCTCCTGCCCCACCAGGTGGACCCGCAAAGCCTGGGAGGCGATGTGGGGCGGGAGACCGTGGCCACTGAACTCATGACCCTGGCCGAGGCCAATTACGCGGCCAAGGAGGCGGAGATCGGTGAGGAGGCCATGCGCGAGCTCGAACGGGTCGTCCTGCTGCGGGTGGTCGACTCGAAGTGGATGGAAAATCTGGACGCCTTAGACGCGCTCCGCGACGGCGTGGGCCTTCGCGCCTACGGTCAGCTAGACCCCCTGGTCGAGTACAAGCGAGAAGCGTTCGACATGTACCAGGCCATGCTGGGCGCCATCCGCGAGGAAGTGGTGCGGATCTTGTACCACATCACCATGGCGACGCCGGAGATGATGGCGGCGGCGGAGTCGCCTGTCGCCACGCCGATGCTGGAGCGCCACGGCGACGAAGTGCTGGACGTGCCGGGCGCCACGCCGGCCCGGCCCGCGCTGCAGGTGCTGCCGGGAGGCAAGGCGCCCCGGCAGGTGGGCCGCAATGACCCCTGCTGGTGCGGCAGCGGCAAGAAATACAAGCGCTGTCACGGACTGTCGCAGGCCACCTGAGCGGCGGCATCATGTCTGGTCAGCCTAGGCCTGAACCACGGGAGGACATTTGATGTTATTGAACGATGCGTTGATCCTGCGCCGGGACGAGCTCCAAGAGATTCTCGCGCGAGTCAGGGGGTCTCTTTGACCCGGCCCGGCGCTCGAGCCAGGTTGAACAGTTAGAGCGGGATATGGCCGCGCCGGGGTTTTGGGACCGGCCGCAGGAAGCGCAGACCCTCCTAAAGACCCTGCGCCGGGTGCGGGTGCCGCTTGATCGGTATCGGCCGCTCGAAAAGCGGGTCGAAGACTTCGATGAGCTCCTGACCCTGGCGTCAGCCGAGGACGATGCCGAAACCCTGGCGATGCTCGAAACGGAAGGTGCCGCCCTGCTGGCGGAGCTTCAGGACCTCGAACTGTCGCTCATCCTCACCGGTCCCTATGATGCGGAGTCCGCGATCGTCACGCTGCATGCCGGGGCCGGAGGCACCGAAGCCCAGGATTGGGTGGAAATGCTCTTGCGGATGTACCTGCGCTGGGCGGAGCGCCACGACTTCGAAGCGACCATACTCGATACCCTGCCCGGTGAAGAGGCCGGGGTGAAAAGCGCGACCGTCGCCGTGCGCGGCGACAATGCCTACGGGTTCCTGCGCGCCGAGCGGGGCGTGCACCGTCTGGTGCGGCTGTCGCCTTTTGACGCTTCCGGCCGCCGGCATACGTCGTTTGCGTCCGTAGACGTGGTGCCAGATCTGAAAGACGATGGGGAGGTGGAGATCGGTCCGGAGGATCTCCGGATTGACACCTTTCGGGCCAGCGGCGCCGGCGGTCAGCACGTCAACAAGACCGAGTCCGCCATCCGCATCACCCATCTCCCGTCCGGCATCGTGGTGACCTGCCAGAACGAACGCTCTCAGCACGCCAACCGGGACACCGCCATGCGAGTGCTGCGCGGCAAGCTCGCGGAACTGCAGGAGCTCGAACGTCAGCGCGAAATGAATCAGATCCGCGGCGTGCAGCAGGAGATCGGCTTTGGGAGCCAGATTCGCTCCTACGTGTTCCAGCCCTATACGGTGGTGCGGGACCACCGCACCCGCACCGAGGTGGGCAATGTCCAGGGCGTGATGGATGGGGACATCGATCCCTTCATCCGGGCCTATCTGCAATCGGAGGCGCGGGGCGCCCTGGTGCTGGAGACCCCGGGTGAGTAAGGTGATCCTGGTGCTGGTGCTGGTCGTCCTCTTGCTGGCGGCCGGCCAAGTGCTGGTGCCGCGGGTCGCGGGGCAGGCTCTTTCGCAGTCACTGGCGCAGGTAACAGGCCCGGGCAGCCGCGACGCGGTCGCCGTGGGGGCGGTGCCTTTCTTCCAGCTGTTTCAGGGCCGCTTCCAGGCCGTGGACGTATCCGCGGATCACGTGGACGCCGGGGGCTTGACGATCGGAAGTCTTTTGGTTCGCTGGCAGAACGGGGCTGTGAATGTGCCGGCGCTGGTGCAGCATCACGAGCTGCGCGTGCTGAAGGAGGGGGTGCTGTCGGCCACCGTGCACGTGAATGGGCCGGCGCTGGCGCGCTTTCTGGAAGCGAGTGGACGCATCCAACACGCCCAAGTCACGGTGACCCCCTCATATGTGCGCATTCGCGGCATCGTGAACGTGGGCGGGATCAACGGTCCGCTCGATGCGACCGGACGGTTCAGCATCGGATCCAGGGGGCGCACCATCCTGTTCCAGCCCCTGTCGGTTGATGGCTTCGGGGTGCCCGTGGTGACACGGCTTGTGATCTTGGACGTCAAGAGTCTCCACCTGCCGATTCCCGTCACGGTGACGGGCGTGCGCCTGGCCCCGCCCTATGTGGTGGTAACGGCCCACTCGAGCTGATCGGTCCTATCCTCAGCCGTCGCCGGGCGTGCCGCGGTCGAGGGCCGCGAGGAGACGCCGGGCGCTCCCGGGGGTGATGCGGCCCGCGCGGAGTTCCTCCAGCACCAGGCGCCGACTGCGCTCTCGCTCCCGCAGGGAGGCCAGGGGTGTGTCATCGTGCCGTCCTCGCAAGACCGTAATGGAGCCTCGGCGTGTCTTCACCGACAGCATTTCCGGTCCGTCATCGAAGGTCAGTACCACTCGTTCGCCGGGGGTAGGCGCGCCGGCAAAGGGAAGCCGCACCCGAGGAAGGGCACTGACTACCCGGCCATGGTGGGCGAAGGCCTCCAGGCGGCCCCCTTGGCGACCATCGAGCTGCAGATGGGCGTTGCCGACCTCCAGTTCCGCCTCGCCGCTCTGAATGAGGGACTGGGCTACGCGGAGGCTGCCGCGCTCCATCGACGCCTCCAGGCGTGCCAGGCGGCCGCCTGCAATCTGGACCGGTCCCATCGCACTGGTGATCGCTAGGCTCAGATCGCGAGGATTCTGCACGTCAATCGACCCGAGCCCACTTTCTACCTCGATCCGTCCGGCGACCTGGAACAGCACGATCCCGCCGGCGCCGCTTTGAACCTCTCCCTCCCCCTCGACGTCGGCGAGATGCACCGAACCCCCGCCGGTATCGAGGGCATAGGGCCCGCGCTGCCGGAGCACCTCCACCGATCCGAGACCCGCGTCAATCTGAAGCGCTCCCCGCATGCCGTCGACCACGACATCGGCCCGTCCGGCTTCCAGCTGAAGCTCACCGCCAAGCTTTTCCCCCCGGAAGCTGCCGTTCGCCACTTCGACGTTCATCTCGGCGGTGAGCCCTCGTATCTCGACCTGGCCCTGGGCCATCTCGACCTCGACGGTTTGAAGCTTAGTGGGCACCCGCACCAGGAGGTCGATGTGCCGAGGGCCACGACACGTAAGACGG
>JAKATP010000229.1 GCA_021818685.1 Bacillota bacterium
GTAACCCTAACCCAATAATCCCGGACGAAGCGTGACACATGTCACGAATGTAGAAACTGTCCGATGTTTTGCGGAGTGACCCGCGGACCGACGTGCCCTGCTCGCCACCTGTCACTGGCACCGCGCCCTCGCCACGAGGTCGCACGACACTCGACCCGGGTAGCGCGGCTGCCGGTCGTCTCGGCATCACATCACGCCGGCGCACCGGACCGGTCCGGCAGTCCTCCCCCCTATCATGGCCCCCCTGGATCCGAAGCCGGCGCGATTCTGGCGGTGATCCAAGACCGACGGGGAAGTGGGACGGATCGTATGGCAGCGGTGCCATGCGGGAAGACCCGCGCCCTCCGGCACTGACATAGGGGACGATTCGCGGGCCGACAGCTCCGACCGGGAACGGCTCCTTCTGCCGGAGTTCCCGTCCTCGGAGGGGCCGTTTCCCCGGGGGTTGCACGGCCCAGGCGGACTCTCTCGACGCACTCCCCACGCGGTCAAAACCGAAACCGTTCCCCCTGGCTCTCTCAAAAGGACCGGGGGAGACCCGCCATAAAAGCGGCGGGTAGTCCCTTGGCACAGATAGCCGCTGTCCCGTCCCGCGTCAGGATCCGATACCGCGCTTAACCGCCCGTCTTCGGAATGATGGGCCCGAGCCGATGATATGTGCCACCGTGATACAACAGCGGGGCTGCCCGGTCCGTGATGCGCGCCGCCACCGGTGCGCCCACCACCAAGACATGATCCCCCAGCACCATCCGGCTGTGGACTCGACATTCATATTGGGCCTGGGCACCTCGGATTAAGGGCACGTGCTCCACGGATCCCCATTCGAGCTCGGGCCCGACTTCAGCGACCTTGTCGAGCGCACGACCGCTCCAGCTTCCGAGGAGATGGGCCAGGTGGGCTTGCCGCTCGCTCAAAAGGCTAATTCCAAAGATATCGGTCTGTTCCATGAGCTCTCCGGTATACCGCGTGTCGCCGATATACACCCCCAGCAGACGCGGCTCGATGGAAACGGGCGTGGTCCATTCCGCCGCCATGGCGTTGACGACATCACCGACCGCCACCCCCACGATGGCGACCGTATTCACAAAACGGCGAAAGGCTCGGTGATCCAACAGCACAGGCTCGTCTCCTTCAGGAAGCGCTTCTCCGACATCTCCGATGCACGGCGCCGCGACGACTCGCCCGTCCCGGCCCTCACGTCTGACACCATTATGCGGCCGCGACTCGTCGCACGACGGGGAGATTCGCCGCTTGTCATCGTCCCATCCGTCCCATCCGTCCCATCTCCCTACCGCCCCGGGTCGTCGGCGACGCGCACATCGACCAGCGCTGGCCCGTCCTGCTTAAAGGCCCAGGTCAGTACCGGACGCAGGTCATCCCCGTGCTCCACCCGTTGGGCAGGAACTCCGAAGCCTGCCGCGAGCGATACCGGGTCGGGAGCGGGGTTGGTCAGGTCGACGCCGAGATATCCCCGTTCAGGATGGACCCCACCCCGGTAGGTGTTGAGGCCAGCTTCCACGGCCAGATACTTCTCGTTATCCAGCACCAGGATCTTGACGCCGATGCGCTCCCGGGCCGCCGTCCAGAGGGCCTGAATCCCCAAGTACAGGCTCCCGTCCCCCACGACGGCTACCACGGGGCGTTCGGGCCATGCAAGCTTGATTCCCATGGCACACGGGACGCCCCAGCCGAGCCCGCCGCCACTGGAATGAAAGTAACCCTCCGGCTCCAGCGGATAGAGGTCGATGACGGTGGGAGAGGACCTGACCGCCTCGTCAACCAGGACCGGGTGAGGCGGCGCCGCTCCGGCCAGTGCGGCCAGCACCGCTGCCACGGTCGGCCGTCCCGCGATCTCCCAGGTCTCATGACTGCGGACGCGGGGTGGGAGGGGTGGAAACGGCTGCCAGTCGCGAGGGTGCCCGTCGAGCCAGGCGCTCAGGGCCTGCAGGAACTCCGCGGCCGGAGCCCGCAGCGCGATCGCAGCAGGATAGAGCTTGCCCAGCTCCCAGGGATTTCGGTGCACGTGAATAAGACGGGCGCCAGGCGGTATGTCCGGGATCTCCACCGGTTGGAACTCAACCGAGAGTCGAGGTCCGATAGCGACAATGAGGTCCGCGCCGGCCACCCTCGGGTCGCGCGGACGGTAGACGCCCGCGTATGCCGGACTCGTCGTGGGGACATTCCAGAATACGGCGGATCGGCCCTGCTCCTGGAACACCGGAATCCGGCAGCGCTCCGCCACGATCGCCAGCAAGCCCCACGCTCGGGTCCGGGACACTTCATCGCCGGCGATGATGATGGGGCGCCTGGCTCCGAAGATGGCCTGCGCGACCTCCGCGACCGTGGCGTCGGAAGGCCGTCCCGCCACTACCGTCGGGGACGGGGCCTCGGCGGCTCGGCCACCCGCGATGTCGGATGCCAGCACGTCCTCCGGATAGGCAAGCAAGACCGGACCGGCGGGCTCAGCCGCTGCCACCTTCAGCCCGCGCGCCACAAGCTCGCCAACCTGATCGGGCCGGGTGCCCGTAGCCGCCCATTTCGCAACCGGGCGCGCCCACTCCGCCAGGTCGGGCCCCACACAGAATCCATCCCGGGTAAGAATCTGTGAATGCTTGTGCGTCGCCAGCGCGAGGACAGGCGACCCGTCGCGGGAGGCATTGAAGAGTCCGGTCAGGGCGTTGCCCGTGCCGACCGTGGTGTGGAGATTGGCCACGGCCGGACTGCCGCGGGCGCGGGCATATCCATCAGCCATGGCCACCACCGCGCTCTCGTGAAGCCCGAGGACGTAGTGGATCGCCGGTCCCTGAAGAAGTGCATCCAGGAGCGGCGCCTCGGTGGTGCCCGGCAGACCGAATATGCGATCAATCCCATGGGCCGCAAGCGTATCGAGCAGCGCACGGGCCGCACGCATGGCCATCCCCCCGATCGCCTGATAGCCAGATGCTAGTCGAGGCTCGCGCGTTTGGCCATGACGGGCGTTCCTTGCCCCCGTCGTATCGGGTTATGCCGGCTGGCGCCCAGACGCCGTACCGCGCCTGGCAGGCAAGACAAACCTGGGAGAGGCGCCTCTTCGCGACGTCTGGCGGTATCGATCGGCGGGCACGAGGCTCAGCCAGGTCCTGGTCGGGACCATCCAGCGCGCGGGCGGAGGATATAAGGCGTGTCGGCCGTGAAAGGAACAGCGACCCCTCTCGGACGGGC
>JAKATP010000058.1 GCA_021818685.1 Bacillota bacterium
GAGCGATTCGGCCAGACTCCGGCCGGCCACCCGTTCGATAACGTACCCGAGGAGCGCAAACCCCTCGTTGGAGTACGAGAGGCGTTCACCGGGGGCGCCCACGTACCGCATGTCGGCGGCGGCAATGGCGGCCAACAGTTCGGCCTCGGTGTCGAGGGGCCGGGTGTAGGCATCGTCGTCGGGACTGAGCGTGCGCGCCATCGCCCGGTAAAGCAGGTCGGAGGGCGGGAGACCGGCGGTATGGGTCAGGAGATGATGGAGGGTGACGGCGCGCGTATGATCGGGATCCGGGGTGACGAAGTCGGGAAGAAAGCGCACGACCGGATCCTCGACGGACAGCCGCCCCTGCTCTTGGAGCTTCAGGACGAGGACGGCGGTGAAGACCTTGGTGAGGGATGCGAGTCCGAAGATGGTGTCAGCCGTGACCGCTAACTTCTGCTCGGCATCGCGATATCCGAGACCTTCCGCGAAGACGACGCGTCCCGCTTCCGAAAGACCCACGACCGCCCCCGGCACCCCGGCTCGGTCGAGCCGATCTCGAGCCCGAGTCAGAAAGGACGAGGACGGGAGTGAGGGACCGGTTCCCGATAGGGCTTTTGGGAGCTGCTTCATAAACAGGTGCTTCGCGCGGGGGGGCCAGGTCTCCTTCCGAGCGTTGTCTTTGGGAATGGGCTGGAGGAGCCGTGGGTACGAACTCGAACTCAGTCGAGCGGACAACGTGCGACATGAACGGACAGGGGGCGCCTGGGTGGAGTGGGTCGAGCAGCGGGGCGAGGGCGACATCCGGGCGATGCAGAGCGTGGTGGCGCGGCTTTGGAGCCCGGGTGCGACCCGACACATCGGCGATCTGGCCTGGGAGCGCCGGCATCTCCCCGATCGGGATCGGTACTGGACGAGCGTGGTCGTGCGCGAAGGAGGCGCCGTCTTGGGTTTCGCCTCCGTGGCGGCGGATGGGGAGCTTGAGATAGTCGCCGATCCGGTTCGCCCGGAGCTTGCGGGAGCCCTCGTGCAGTGGAGTCTGCGGACGGCAGGCGGCGCTTCGCTCGCCGCGTCCGTCTCCGACGCCGAGCCCCATCTGATCGCCGCGCTTCTGGAAGCCGGATTCACCGAGCGCCCGGATGCTCCCTACTTCGTCCACATGATTCGCGGGCTTCGCCATCTGCCGCCCCCCCGGGTGCATTCCGGCGTTCGGTTCCGGGCTTCGCGCGGTCGCGAAGACCTGGAACGTCTGTGGAAGGGACATCAGGCATCCTGGGACCAGAGCCGGGTGAGCCTCCAAAGTCTCCAGGCGGTCACGAGCACCTGGCCGTACGAAAGCGCCCTGCACATCATGGCGGAGGACGCCGGTGGCCGTGTGCTGGCGTCCGCTATCGCCTGGTGGGATGCGGACAACCAGGTGGCGGAGTTCGAACCGGTAGGGACCCACCGGGATTTCCGCCGGCAGGGCCTCGCCTCGGGCGTCATGATCCACGCGCTCCATCTGCTGGCCGACCGGGGCGCGCGTCTGGCCGTGGTCTACGCCCGGGGTGACGACGCGTACCCCGTGCCCCAAAAAGTTTACGCCCGTCTCGGTTTTGAGGTGGCCGCCCGCACGCGCACGCTTGCATGGGCTCCACATAGCCACGGCCCCGGATAGCCACCGTGGGGGTATGGGACGACGCGCGGTGGGGACGTGGATGCTCTTGTTCGTCACAAGCCTCATGGCGCTCGTGGCGGCCGGTGCCCCCGGGCATGCGCGCACGGCCGTGCGGGTTATGGGTTCCACGTCGCTCGTGGGTCTCGTGGAGGCGGTGCTGCCCGCCTACGCGCAGGCGCACCCGGACGTGAGTGTGCATGTGTCGGCGGGCGGGTCCGTCGCCGGCCTGAAGGCGGTGGCGGCCGGGCACGTCGAGCTTGGATTGTCGGACGTCCCCCCGTCCTGGGTGGGTATCTCCGGCCGCCATTTGGTACGGGTTGACTTGGGTGTGGTGCCGGTCGTGCCCATCGTGCATCAAGGCGTCGATGTAGCCGACGTGTCGCCAGCGGAGCTCGCTCGCCTCCTCACCGGTCGCATCCGGGACTGGAAGGAGCTTCGAGGCCGGGCCGAGAAGGTCGTGGTGATCACACGGGGACCCGGGTCCGGGGCGCTCCTGGTGATAGAGCGGGAGGTCCTGCGGGGACAAAAGTTGTCGGACGCGGCTGTGGTCGAACTGTCGAACGGGGCCGTCCATCGGGCGGTCGCGGTGACGCCCGGCGCCATAGGCTTTGTCGAAGCGGGTTTTGCCGGCGGGGGAGTGCGGGTTTTGGGCGTGGCCGGGCAGCATTTCCGACCGGCGGAGGCGGCACGGTGGCCATACCATGCTCCGGCGGCCGTGTATTACCGGCGGGGAGCGCCGGCGGCGGTACGCGCTCTGGCGCGGGCGCTGGCGCAAGCACCCGAGCGGCGGCAATTCGGCGTGTACGGGGGAGAGGAGACGGGCCATGGAGCGGCGCACACCCCCCAAATTTGGATGGCCGGCGGGCTTGATGGCGGCCGCCGCTGCCGTCCTCGGTCTCATGCTGGCCGGGCTCGCGACCTGGTTCGCCTGGGATACCGTGGCTGTCCTCAGCCGTTATGGTCTGGAGCCGGTGCTGCTGGGGCGTGTCTTTGAGCCGGCCCGGGGCCGGTTCGGCCTCATTCCGTTCATTTGGGGTTCCGTGGTGGTCGGACTCATGGCGCTTGTGGTGGCCGTGCTGTTCGGGGTGTCGTTGGCCCTGGCTGTCGGCCGGCGCGTTCCGGAGCGGCTCCGGGGAGCGCTCGGGCGAGGACTCTCGATCTTTGTGGCGCTGCCGTCGGTCATCCTCGGGTGGTGGGGGCTCGAGACGGTGGTGCCGCTCGTGCGCCAGGTGTTTGGCGGCCCCGGCTTCTCCCTGCTCGCCGCCGGTCTGACCCTGGGCGTCATGATCACGCCGACCTTGGCGGCGCTTTCGCTGGCCGCCGTGGAAGGGGTGCCGCGGCTATTGGAGGAGGCGTCCGATGCCCTCGGCGCGCATCCGGATCAGACCCTGCTCGGTCTCACGCTGCCGGCTGCCCTGCCCGGGATCGCGCGGGCGGTGGTGCTGGCCGCCAGCCGCGCGCTGGCCGAGACCATGGCGGTGCAGATGGTGATTGGCAGCCAGCCGGTGGCACGGCTGGCCCTGAACCTCCCCGGCAGCACCCTTACGACGGGCATCTTGGTGAACATGGCGGTGTGGCCGCCGGGGTCCCCGGCCGGCCAGTCGCTGACCGTGATGGCGGCCCTCCTGCTGGTGGGAGCCTGGTGGCTCTCGCGCCAGTTGACGGATCGGAGCGATCCCGCATGAGACAGCGCCATGGTGTGACGGCCGTAATCCTGGTGCTGGCCGTGTGCGGCGGGGCCATCCTCCTGCTGGTGGCGGGAGAGGTGGTGGCGGTGGGCTGGCCGGAGTTGGGGGCCGGCTTCCGAGCGGGTCCGGCAGACCTCCGGCCGGAGCTCTTCAACACCCTGTACATGGTGGGAGCGGCGCTGGTGCTGTCCGTGCCGCCCGGCCTCTTGGCGGCCCTGTGGCGGACGGAGGAACGCGCGCCCCGCATCCTGGAAGACGTGGCCAGCCTCCTGTCCTCCCTGCCGTCGGTCACCATCGGTCTCGGGCTCTTCGTCCTCCTCATTGCCACCTCCGGCTGGCCGTTTTCGCGTGCGGCCGGCATTGTCGCCCTGACCGCGATGAATTTGCCCTGGATGACGGCCGCCTCCATCCCCGTGCTGCGGCAGGTGGGAGAAAGTCGCCGCCAGGCTTCTTTGGCCCTGGGGGCGAGCGTGTGGGCGACGGTCGTCCGAGTGGTGGTACCCGAGGCCCTGCCCGGGCTGGTGGCGGTGGCGGCGGTCGGAGCGGCCCGTCTGGTGGGGGAGGCGGCCGCCCTCCTCTTCACGGCCGGGGTGAATGCTCCGGCCCGCTTCAGCTGGTCGCCGTGGGCCCCAGGAGCGACGCTCGCGATCCGGCTCTTCCGGGTCGGGACCGAAAGCCTGCACCCGGACGCGCGGGCGATGGCGGGGGCGGCCGGGATCGTGCTGCTCCTCTTCACCCTGGTATTGTTGGGCGTGGCAGGCGTGTTGCAGCGATACCTCAGGCGGCGGGCCGGGATCGTGGACGGAACGGAGGGGAGGTTCGGGCGATGAGCGAGGAGGTCATACTCGAAACCGACGATCTTTCGGTCGCGTACTACAGCCAGACTGCGCTCCGCCGTGTGAGCCTCAGCGTGCCGGCGGGAACCGTCATGGCTGTCATTGGCCCGAGCGGCTGCGGAAAGTCGACCCTGCTGCGGGTCATGAACCGGCTGGCGGAGCGGTCACCGGGCGCACGCATCACAGGCGCCGTTTACTTGCACGGCGAGAACATCCTCGCCCGCGACACCGACCTGTCTCATCTCCGCCGGCGGGTCGGGATGGTGTTCCAGCAGCCCAACCCCTTTCCGTTCAGTATTTTCGACAATGTGGCTTACGGTCCGCGCCTGTTGGGCGAGCGGCGGCACGAGGTGCTCCGGGACACGGTAGAACGCAGTCTGCGCCAGGCCAACCTGTGGGACGAGGTGCGGGGCAAGCTCCGGCGGCCAGCCCTATCCCTCTCCGGCGGCCAGCAGCAGCGGCTGTGCCTCGCCCGGGCGCTGGCGGTCGGCCCGGAGGTCTTGCTGATGGATGAGCCAACGGCCTCCTTGGACCCCGTGTCGACGGCCCGCACGGAGGAGCTCATCGAGGGGCTGAAACACCGTTACACCATCGTGCTGGTCACGCACAACCTGCAGCAGGCCGCTCGCGTGTCGGACTATACGGCATTTTTGGATCGGGGCACCCTGGTAGAGACCGGCCCCACCCCCGTCATCTTCACGGCCCCGCGCGAGCGTCGCACCGAAGACTATCTGACCGGACGTCTGGAGGGCTGAAAGCATGGCGCGGGAGCAGTTTCATACCCAGCTGGCCAGTCTGGAGCAGGAGCTCTTGCGGATGGGGGCGCTGGTGGAGGAGCAGATTGCGCGTGCTGTCCAGTCTCTCTCCGACCGTGACCTCGCGCTGGCGCAGGCGGTCGTGGACGGGGACGACCAGGTGGACGCGCTCGAAATGGACATCGAACGGCACTGCCTTACCCTGCTGGCACTCCAGCAGCCGATGGCGGGTGACCTCCGGACGGTCAGCACGGCCTTGAAGATCATCACCGACCTCGAACGCATGGCCGATCACGCCTCCGACATCGCCAAAATTACGGCCCAGATCGCAGGCGAACCGCTCGTCAAACCGCTGGTCGACATTCCCCGCATGGCGACGGTGGCGGCATACATGGTGCGGTCGGCCCTCAACGCGTACGTGGCGCGGGATGTGGAGATGGCGCTCCTCGTCATCCGCATGGACGACGAGGTCGACCAGCTCTACCGGCAGATTTTCCACGATCTGCTGGATGTCATGCGCGAGCGGCCGGATGCCGTCTTCCAGGCGAGCCACCTCCTGTTTGTGGCCAACAACCTGGAGCGCATCGCCGACCATGCCACCAATCTTGGGGAATGGGTGAGCTACATGGTGACCGGACGGCGGAAGGTGCCCACGGCCTAGCGGCCGCGCGCGAATGATCTCCAGGAACGGCTTTCGGCGCGGCTTCCGAGGACCTTCAGCCGCAGGGGGCCCGTCACAGGTAAAATGAGGACAGGACTCCGAGCAGACGGGGGGCTTTTTGTGGCAACCATACGGGTCGGCATGAACGGATTCGGGGCGATCGGCCGCCGCTACTTCCGCATCGCGCGCGGGCGCCCGAACCTGGAAATCGTGGCTATCAACGCGCTCGAGGACCCGAAAACCTGCGGGCACCTCTTGAAGTACGACAGCAATTACGGCGCCTTTCCCGCAGAGGTCGAGGCACTATCTGATCATCTGCTGATAGAGGGCCGCGCCGTCGCCCACTCCAGCATCCGGGACGCGGCCGAGATTCCCTGGGGGCGTCTCGGCGTGGATGTGGTGGTGGACTGCACGGGCGTGTACACGGACGGCGAGCGCGCCCGCGCGCATCTTGAAGCCGGGGCCCGCAAGGTCATCATCTCCGCGCCCGCCGAGCATGAGGACATCACCATCGTGCTGGGCGTAAATGAAAATGACTATCGCCCGGCCGAACACCATATTATTTCCAACGCGAGCTGCACGACCAACTGTCTGGCGCCCGTGGCCAAGGTCTTGGACGACGTGTTTGGCATCGAGCAGGGCACCATGACGACGGCCCATTCCTATACCCAGGACCAGCGCCTGCTCGACTTCCCCCATAAAGATCCGCGCCGGGCGCGGGCGGCGGCGCAGAACATCATTCCCACCTCGACCGGAGCGGCCAAGGCCATCTACCGGGTGCTGCCGCAGCTGAAAGGCCGGATGGACGGGATCTCGCTCCGGGTGCCCACGCCGGTGGTCTCCATCATCGACCTGGCCTTCATCACCCGCAAGCCGCTCACCACCGACGCCATCAACGACGCGTTCGAAGCGGCGTCACGGGGTCCGCTCGGTCATTATCTCGGGGTCACGCGCGAGCCCCTGGTCTCCAGTGACTTCCGGGGGGATCCGCGCTCGGCCGTCGTGGACCTCCCGCTCACGATGGCGGTGGGACCGCTCGGCAAGGTCATGGCCTGGTACGACAACGAGTGGGGCTATTCGAACCGCCTGGTGGAACTCACGGAGTTCATCGGGCAAAAGGGCTTCTAGCATGGTCCTGCGGCAGATGGACAGCCTGCCCATCGACGAAGGCACGCGGGTTCTCGTGCGCGTCGATTTCAACGTACCCCTGGACGACGAGCAGACGGTGTCTGACGACACCCGCATCCGCGAAAGTCTCCCTACCATCAACCGGCTCCGGGAGCGTGGGGCACTCGTCATCCTCATGAGCCATCTCGGCCGCCCAAAGGGGCGCCCCGACCCGAAGCTCTCCCTGCGTCCCGCGGCCCGGCGCCTTTCCGAGCTGCTCGGGACGGCGGTGGTTTTCGTGCCCGCATCCGTCGGCCGAGCGGCAGAAGAAGCGGTGGCGCGGGCGGGCCCGGGCGACGTGCTGGTGCTGGAGAATCTGCGCTTTGACCCCCGCGAGGAACAAAACGACGGGAACTTCGCGCGGGAGCTTGCGGGCCTGGCCGACGTGTACGTCAACGATGCCTTCGGGTCGGCCCACCGGGCCCACGCCAGTACCACGGCCGTGGCACAGCTTTTGCCCGCGGCCGCGGGTGAGCTCATGCTGCGGGAGCTGTGGGCGCTTGACGACATTCTCGGACGGCCGGAGCACCCGTACTGGGTGGTGGTGGGCGGTGCCAAAGTCTCGGACAAGATCGGGCTCTTAAAGACCCTCTTGCCGCGTGCGGACGGCATGGTGGTCGGCGGCGGCATGGCGAACACCTTTCTCGCCGCGGCGGGCAAGAGCCTGGGGGCGTCCCGGGTGGAGACGGGGGCCGTATCGGCAGCCGCCGCGCTGCTCGAGGATGCGCGCCGTCTCGGGTGCCCCATCGTGCTGCCCACGGATGTGGTGGTGACCACCGAGTTTGCGGCCGGTGCCGCCTCGCGTGTCACGGGGGTCGATACCATCGCGGGCGCGGAGATGGCGCTCGACATCGGACCGGAGTCGGTCCGCGCCATTGAGGCCGCACTCCGAGACGCGCGCACGGTCTTTTGGAATGGGCCCATGGGCGTGTTCGAGTGGGAGCGGTTCCGGGCCGGTACCGATGCGGTGGCCCGGATCCTGGCAGATCTGGACGCGCGGGTGGTGGTGGGCGGCGGCGATTCGGTGGCGGCCGTGAATCAGACCGGCCTTCAGGACCGCCTGACCCATATCTCAACCGGAGGTGGGGCGGCGCTCGAGTTTCTGGAGGGGCGTCGGCTGCCGGGTGTGGAGGCGTTGCGGGTGGCTGATGAATAGCCGGCGGCGGCTTGTGGTCGCCAATTGGAAGATGCACAAGACGGTGGCGCAGTCGACCGCGTACGTGCGCGAACTGTGTCGGCTCGTTGAACAGGAGCCCTTGCCCGAACGGGTGGAGATGGTCGTGGCTCCCACGTATCTGGCCATCGCGCCCGTGGCGGCCAGGGTCCGGGTGGTTGGCGTCGGTGTGGCCGCACAGAGCCTCGATCCCGGACGCGAAGGCGCTTTGACCGGTGCGGTGTCGGGCTACCTACTGTTTGCGGCGGGCGCGCGCTACGCCATCGTGGGTCATTCGGAACGGCGTCAGCAGTTCCAGGAGACGGATCTGATGGTGGCCGAGCGGGTGGGGGCCGCGCTGGACGCGGGTCTCACGCCGATCCTGTGTGTGGGCGAGTCCGCCCTCAACCGGGAGCGGGGGGAGACGGAGGCGGTGCTCCACCGAGAACTGGACGCCGTGCTGGGGGATCTGCCCCGCCCCGCCCCTCACCTCGTGGTGGCCTACGAGCCCATCTGGGCCATCGGGACCGGTGTGGCGGCGGACCCGGCGGAGGCCAACCGGATGGCGGCTCTCATCCGCCGGCGGGTGGATGAGGCGTGGCCCGGGGCCGGGGAGTCGGTGCGGATCCTGTACGGCGGCAGCGTCACGGTGGCCAACGCCGCGGCCGTGTTCTCAGAATCCGAAGTGGACGGTGCCCTCATCGGGAGCGCGTCGCTCCAGGTTCAGGATTTCGTGACCATGGCCCGGGCCGGGGGCATCCACCAGGAGGAGCGGTAGCCATGCCCAAGCGGCCGGTGGTGCTGGTAGTCTTGGACGGGTTCGGGCTCTCGCCAGACGCGCCTGCCAACGCCGTCACGACGGCTCCTGCGCGCCACTTCAACACCCTGTGGCACCAATGGCCGCACACGACCTTGACGGCGCACGGCGAGGCGGTCGGGCTCATTGCCGGCCAGATGGGCGACTCCAACGTGGGCCATCTCAATCTGGGCGCGGGGCGGGTGGTGTATCAGAACCTGGCCCGTGTGTACCGGGCCATCGACGACGGGACCCTGGCCCAAAGTCCCGTGCTGGCGGGCGCGTTCTCGGCGGCAGCCGGCGGCCGGCTGCACTTGTTCGGCCTGCTCTCCCCGGGCGGGGTGCACAGCCACCAAGACCACCTGTTTTATTTGTTGAAGCGTGCGCGGGCCGCCGGAGTGGGGGACATTGTTCTCCATCTGGCGCTTGACGGTCGGGACGTGGCGCCCAAAAGCGCCCTCATCTATCTGCGTGACCTGGCGGACGTTATGGGCGAGATCGGGGGCCCCATCCGCATCGCGACGATCATGGGCCGTTACTATGGCATGGACCGGGACAACCGCTGGGACCGCACGGAGAAAGCCTACCGGGCCATGGTGGAGGGCGTCGGACCGCGGGCGCGGAGTGCCCCCGAGGCCGTGGCCGCCGCCTATCACGAGGAGGCCACCGACGAGTTCGTGCGGCCCACCGTGCTCGTCGACGAGCACGGAGCCGCGGTCGGCCTCATCCGACCGGAGGACAGCGTCTTTCTCTTCAATTTCCGTGCGGACCGCGTGCGCCAGATGTTGCATGCGCTGGCCGATCCCGACTTTTCGCACTTCCCCCGCCCGATGGATCGGGTGGGGGCGATCGCGGGCCTCACGCTGTATGACGAAAACTTTCCCGTTCCCCATGTGCTGACCCCGCCTTCCGTGCCGGATAATCTCGCCGAGTGGCTCTCCCGCCGGGGACTCCGCCAGTTCCACGTGGCGGAAACCGAAAAGTACGCGCACGTCACCTTCTTCTTTAACGGCGGCGTGGAGAAGCCTTATCCGGGCGAGGATCGGAAACTCGTCGACTCTCCCCGGGTCGCGACGTACGACGAGACACCCGCCATGTCTGCGGACGGCATTACCCGGGAGGTGCTGGCCGCGTTGGACCAGGGGCGTTACGACTTTATCCTGGTTAATTACGCGAACGCCGACATGGTGGGTCACACCGGTGTATTGGAAGCCGCCCGGGCGGCCGTGCGCACCGTGGATGAAGCGATCGCGCGCTTGGCGGACAAGGTGCTGGAGAAGGGCGGGCTCCTCGCCATCACCGCGGATCATGGGAACGCCGAGCGTATGACCGATGCCGACGGAGGCCCGGACACGAATCACACCGACGCCCCGGTGCCACTCGTCCTCGTGGGAGAGGCCGTCAAAGGTGTGGAGCTCCGGGAAGGGGGCGGGCTAGCGGACGTGGCGCCAACCCTGCTCCGGCTGATGGGAATCCCGGTGCCGGATGCCATGACAGGACAGTCGCTCGTACGGGACACGGAAGACGCCGCGGCATCAGGACAGGAGGACCGCTAGATGGACGATCGCATCACGGAACTGCGAGGCTACGAGATTCTAGACTCCCGCGGCAATCCTACGCTGGCTGTGCGGGCGACCCTGGGGGACGGGAGTGTGGGTTTGGCCCGCGTCCCTGCGGGGGCCTCCACCGGCGTGCACGAGGCCCGGGAGCTTCGTGACGGCGGCCGGCGCTACGGCGGCAAGGGCGTGCGCCAGGCCATCGCGCATGTCGACGGAGTCATCGGACCGGCCGTGGCGGGTCGGTCCGCCCGGGATCAGCGCGGACTTGACGAGACGCTCGTCCACCTAGACGGCAGCGAGCAGAAGGAACGCCTGGGCGCCAATGCCCTCCTCGGCGTCTCGCTGGCTGTTGCCACCGCGGCCGCGCACGCCCTCGGGTTGCCCCTCTACCGGTACTGGGGGGGATCGCAGGCCGCCACCCTGCCCGTCCCCCAGCTGAACGTTTTGAATGGGGGCGCCCATGCCGATAACAACATCGACCTGCAAGAGTTCATGTTGCTGCCGGTCGGCGCCTCGAGCTTTCACGAGGCCATGCGCATGGCGTCGGAGACCTACCACGCCTTGCAAGCGCGCCTGCGGGCCGCCCATCTGCGCACGGCCGTGGGCGACGAGGGCGGATTTGCGCCGGATCTGGGCAGCGACGAGGAGGCGCTCGACCTCTTGGTGGCCGCCATCGGCGATGCCGGGCTCCGGGCGGGCGAGGACGTGGCGCTGGGCGTGGATGCCGCGGTGAGTGCCTTTTATCGCGACGGCCGCTACCACCTTCGGGAGCGCGCCCTCACGGCCGAGCAGCTAATAGACTGGTACGCCCAGCTGGCCGATGCCTATCCCATCGTAAGCTTGGAGGACGGACTCGGAGAAGACGACTGGGAGGGCTGGCAGGTCTTGAATCAGCGGCTCGGCGACCGGCTGCAGATCGTGGGCGATGACATCTTCGTGACCAATCCCGACCGGCTCGAGCGGGGCATCCGGGAGCAGGCGGCCAACGCCATTCTCATCAAGCTGAATCAGATCGGAACGGTCACGGAAACCTTCGACACCATGGCCATGGCCGCGCGGGCGGGATGGCGGGCCGTCGTCTCCCACCGTTCGGGGGAAACGGAAGATACGGTCATCGCCGACCTGGCGTGCGCCACCAACGCGGGCCAGCTGAAGTCCGGCGCCCCCGCCCGCTCGGAGCGGGTGGCCAAGTACAATCGGCTCCTGCTCATGGAACAAGAGGATCCCGGCCTCCGCTATGCCGGGCGGGGCGCGCTCGCCCGGTGAGCGGGGATCTGTCGCCGGTGGCGCCGGGCGTTTACGCCTCGAAGCGTGCCGCTGCCTGGGTCACGATTGCGGACCTGGTGGTCTTTGACGTAGACGGGGTATTGGTCGATGTGAGCCGGAGCCTGCCGGCGGTGGTGGCGGGGGCGGTGGAGCACTACCTGGCCGAGCTGGGATTCAGCGCCGAGCAGATTGCGCTCAATGAAGCCGATATTGCGGATTTCAAGGCGGCGGCCGGGTTTAACAGTGACTGGGACCTGGCGTACGCCGCCGTCCTTTTCTACCTGGCGCAGGCGGTGCGCTACGGACACCGGGACGTCACGGGCCTGAAGCGCGCCCAGCCCTCGCTTCGCGCCCTGACCGTGGAAATGGCGCGCACGGGAGGCGGTCCGGCGGGGTTTGCGGATCTGGTGCTGGAGGCGCTCCCACCGCCGGATCGGCGGGTGGTGCAGGCAGAGCTACAGCGCGAGCGCCTCGAGCAGTGGCTCATGGAGATTTACGCGGGCGATCGGACGTTGGAGGTGTATGGGTACGAGCCGGACGGCACGCGCGGTCCCGGCCTCATCGCCCGCGAGCAGGCACTGTTGTCACCGTCCGACCTGCCCCCGGGTCTCCACTACGGCATCTATACGGGGCGCACGCGGGGCGAGCTTCTCCACTCGCTCAGCGTGCTCGGCCTGCAGGATCGGTTTCCCGAGGACGCGGTCGTGACGGCAGATGGCGGCATCGTGAAGCCGGACCCGCGCGGATTGCGGACCCTGGCGCTGCGATTCCAACCGCGGGCCTTCCTGTACGTCGGCGACAACGTGGACGATTGGGTGACGTGGGCGCGCTACGCGAGCGATCGCGGTGAGCATGAGCCGCCGGGTCTTTTTGTAGGCGTGCTGGACGGATCGCCGGCGGCGATGGGCTGGTCGGCGCTCCAGGACCGCGGGGTTGAGATCCTGGTCGACTCCGTGGGCTCCCTGCTGGGCTGGATGAGACGGGTCAATAGAAAAGTTTCGGCCTGAGGCACCCTGGCTTGCCGCTCGGTCCGGACTGACGGTATGCTGAGTACCAATTCGCCGATGACGGAGGGTGCCGCCATGGGTGTGTTGCTCCCGGATGATAACACGGCGGTGCCCGAATCCCTGGCCGCGTACCGGCGCCGTGGGGGCTACCAGGGTTACGCGCGTGCATGCCGCCTGGAGCCGGATGCTCTGATCGCCGAAGTGGAAGCCGCCGAGCTTGTGGGTCGCGGTGGGGCCGGATTTCCGACCGGGGCCAAGTGGCGGATGGTGGCCGCGGGGCCGCTGCCGCATCACCTGGTGGTCAACGGAGCCGAGGGCGAGCCCGGTGCGATGAAAGACCGGACGCTCATGGCGCGCGCACCGCACCGGGTGCTGGAAGGTCTCTTGATTGCGGCGCGCGCGATCCGGGCGCACCGGGTCCTCTTCTATTTGAACGATGAGTTTACGGACGCCATCACGGCCTTAAAAGACGCGTGGCAGGAGTGTGCGCGGGCGGGGCTCGCCGACGTGGACCTGCACTTCGTGCCCGAGACCCATGTCTACATCGCCGGCGAAGAAACCGCGCTTTTAAGCGTCCTCATGAAGGGCCCCGCGCAACCGTGGCACAAGCCGCCGTATCCGAGTGAAAAAGGCTATCAGGGGGAGCCCACCGCCGTCAACAATGTGGAGACGCTGGCGGCGGTGGCCCTCGTCCTGGAACGGGGGGCCAAGGCCTTCGCCGCCGAGCGGCCGATGCTGTTCTCCGTGAGCGGGGATGTTCGCCGCCCGGGCGTGTACGAGGCGCCGGAGGGGATCTTGCTGTCGACCCTTCTGGAACGCGCCGGGGGACCGCCGGCCGGGCAGCAGATCGTCGCAGTGCTGCCCGGCGGTTACTCCATGCCACCGATTACGGCCGACCGTTTCGAGGTGCCGCTCTCCCCCGGGCAGCTGCGCCAGCTGGGGACCGGTCTGGGCGCGTCGCTGATTGCCGTGGGTTCCGAGCGCGGATTCGGACAACTCGGGCACGACATCATGACCTTTTTCGCCCGGGAGACCTGCGGCAAGTGTCCCGTGTGCGTGAAAGGATGCCAGGTCCTGCGCGACGGTTTCGAACCCTATCTGACCCGAGCGCCGTCCGCCGAAGGTCGGGAGGCGCTCCTCCTGACGGCCAAAAAGTACCGCCACAAGGGCATTTGTTCGTTTCTTGACACGGCCGCCCGCGTGGCGGAGAGTCTCGTGCCGCTTATGGCTCCGGCGGAACGCTCCTCCGTCTAAGGTCGGCGGCGCGCGCGGAGCGTTGCGCGTCCTCGAGGCGGTCGTGAAGGGCGGCGGCGTCCACGATCGGCTCCTCAGGGCGCAGACGCCCCTCGACCAGTCGGGAGAGGTTCAGGGGGGGAACCCCGAGTGCGTCGATCAGCAGCGGATCGTGGGTGGCTGCCACGATCGCGGCCGGTACGGTCGGAAGCCACGCGTAGAGGGCGTCGCGTCCGCGCATGTCCAGATCGAGAGTGGGTTCGTCCAAAAAGAGTACGTGGGCTCCCTCGGCCAGCGCACCGGCCAGCGCCAGCCGCCGCTGTTCGCCCCCCGATAGCTGACCGACCGGCACGGTGAGCCGGCTTCCGGTGATGCCGACCCCGGTCGCCATGATCTGCGCGTCGGGGGCGGGAGCCCCCCGGGCGCGGAGGTATTGGATCGCGCTGAGGTCTTGATCGGCGGCGAGGAGCTGCGGCGCATAGGCGAGTCGTGCACCGCCGGCGCGCTCGATCCGCCCCTCATCGGGCGCGCGGAGACCCGCCAGGACTTCGAGCAGGGTGGTCTTGCCGGAGCCGTTCCGGCCCGTGATCGTGACGCGGCCGCCGCGCGCGAGGCGGAGATGAAAGTCCTTCAAAAACAGGTGGCCGCGACGAATCTCGATCCCCACCACCCGGAGGGGCAAGGGCGGGCCGGCGTCAATCGTGGGGCTCCGCCAGTGAATAGGCTCAGGCGGGAGGTCCGGGAGGACCAGCCGGTTTCCTTCGCGCTCCGCGCGACGCTTCATCGCCGTCGCCTTCCGATCCATCCGCTTGGCGCGGGCTTCGGGGCCGGGATTTCGGTGTCCGGCAGCGCGGTGGGCGCGCGCGGCGCGCTCGGCCTGCTGACGTGCCGCCTGTGCGAGCCGCTCGCGTTCCGCCCGTATGTGTCCGTATGCCGCCCAGGCCGACCGTGCTTCGTCCGCCTCGATCTGCAGCACCGCGCTGGGCCCGCCCGGAAGGACCCGCAGCCGCCCATGGTCGAGGAGCCAGGTGCGTTCCGCGAGCCGGTCGCCGAAGGCACGGTCGTGCGTGATGACGAGGTACGCCCCGCCGTGGCTTCGGAGCCGACGTCCCAAGGCGTCTGTATGGTCCTGATCAAGATGGTTGGTGGGCTCGTCCAGGATTAGCAGATCCGCGTTGGGGACAATGCTGTCCATGATGTCGCGGAAGCGGCGCTCCCCTCCGCTGCCGATGTCGTCTGGACGGACGAGGGTCTGGCGGACGACGCGCAAGCGAACGCCTGGAGCCCACTCGATGCGGCCCGCGGTGGGCTCGAGCTCACCGAGGAGCAGACCGACGAGCGTCGACTTGCCCGACCCGTTGGGCCCGATGAGGGCGATGCGATCTTGGGGCTCGAGCGTAAAGTCAAGACCGGAGAAGAGGGGCTCGGCGGCCCCATAGGAAAATCCGAGCGCCGACGCGCGTACAACATGCATGACAGACCCTCCCCGTTAATCAGTCAGCGGGTGCGGTCGTGACTCATGTTGGCTCCTCTCGCAGGTGGGCGCGCCCGGGCGGTTGCCCGATGCCCTCCACTATACCCGCGGGTGCGCGGGGGTTCAACCGGGCGCCCTGCACCCCGTGTCCTGCCCGGAGGGGCTCTATCTTGGAGCCCCCGAGTCTTTTTAGCACGGGCGGCCCCGCGCGGCGCCCCCGGCCACCTGGCCCGGGCCCTATGATCGGAACGAAGCAGCATGCGACAGCCTTCTGCCGGACCCTTCGTGACACCGATCGCCGGGCGCCCGGCATGCCGGCTGGGAGCGCGCCGAGGGCGGCCGGCGGTGGCAACGCGCTTTT
>JAKATP010000059.1 GCA_021818685.1 Bacillota bacterium
TGTCGGGCGACCGCGGGTCTCATCATGGCGCCATCGAGATTGCGTTCCACCAACGGACCGCTATCCCACGGGTGTACGGCCTGACCCCTCTTCTGAAGATGATGGGTCGGCGTGAAATCGGGACCCGTGGAGCCGTGCTGTTGAACATGGTGCCGGCGTCAAGGGGGATGGGCGCGTGAGTGCTCGGATATCAGGGTGGCCTGTCTCTATGCGTCACCCGAAGGACTGGTGGCGACAGTGCGGCGAGCGTCTTTCGAAGGCAGGTATTCCGTCCCGGCTTGGCGTGTCGCTCGCTCCCTACACCAGCTTCCATTTAGGGGGACCTGCACGGGTGTTCGTGAAGCCGACTGGTATGCGCGATCTGCTCTTGGTGCTCCATCTCGCCGCCGAACACGAGTGGCCGCTCCTGCTGCTGGGCGGGGGCAGCAAGCTCTTAATCGCGGACAGCGGACTCGACGCCATGGTCGTCCACGTGACAGCCGCCCTTGATTTCATGACGAGAGCCGAGGACGCCATCGAGGTGGGTGCGGGAGCTTCGATTCGTACCATCGCCCGCTGGACTTCCATGCACGGACTGTCCGGGCTTGAATTCTTTTCAGGGGTGCCGGGAAGCGTGGGCGGTGCAGTTTATATGAACGCGGGTGGTCGAGAATATGAGATGGCGAAGGTCGTCCGTACCGTGACAATTTACGACCTGGCCACGAGTCGGATCGAGACGCTAGCACGGTCCGAGATGGACTTCGGATATCGGGACAGCGCTCTGCGCCACGCCCCGCTGATAGCCCTGAAAACGAGGCTTGTTCTCCGCCCGGACGATCCCGAAAAAACACGGGCGGTAATGACGGAACTCCTCGAGCGGCGCCGCCGCGCCCAGCCCGTTCAGTGGCCGTCAGCCGGCAGTGTGTTTCAGAATCCGCCCGGCTTTAGAGCCTCCGCCCTTCTTGACCAGGCTGGTGCCAGGCGTTGGAGCGTCGGCGGCGCCGAGGTGCCCTCGTTTCATGCCAATTTCATCGTGAACCGAGGGAAGGCGTGCGCGGACGACGTGTTCCAGCTTATGCGCCGGATGCATACTGTCGTCCGCGACCGCTTCGCGATCAGGCTCCGTCCCGAGATCATCGGCCTTGGCTTCGGATCCCTGTGGGCGGAGACCTTCGAGCTCCCGTTCCCAGGCCGACTCGGCACGCTTGTACGGGATCGGGATTGATGTAGAACCAAGGCCGGAATGTCGATTTCATCACAGTCGGGCGGCCGGGGCCCGGATAGGGTTGCATTACGGCGGCAACGGCGTGACGTCGGAAACTCACAAGGAGGGGTATGCGATGACGCACAATATGGCAGGCATCGAGGCCGAAATCGAGAGGCATCACGCGTCCATGGTGCGGAAGCTTAAGGAGTTGGCGGTACAGGTTCTGGATGCCGGTGACCCGGATGATCTCAACCGCGTGCGAGCAAACTTCGTCGACTATGTCGACGAAGAACTGCTTCCCCACGCCGCAGCCGAAGAACTCACGCTGTATAACCGCGGCGCCCAGGAACCCTCACTCACCATACTCGTAGCCAGTATGATCCGGGAACACGAGATCTTGCGGGATCTCCGGAATGCCGTACACCAGGCCACCTCGCTGACGCAGATTAGGCAAGGAACGGGAGCGCTGGTCGGCGTTTTTGAAACTCATGCCGCGAAAGAGAATGAGTTCTTGGTTCCGGCCCTCATCGCCGCCGGGGTGGATGTGGGAGCGCTTCTCGGCACCATGCGGCATGAACTGGCGGGTCGCTAAAGCTCCGCGCCGGTGGTACCCGTAGCTAAAGGGGGCACTCGTCGCGGCCGGGTCGGAAGGGTCTGGGCGTCTGCGACTCGCTCTTCCACACGCAAGCCGCTCCCCTTTCGTCTCCGGCGATGGCCGCCCGACAGCGCTCAGCAAATGTCTCCGATGCTCGCCACCGCGCTTACCTCCGGTCCTTATGCGTCAACGCTGCGTGCGAACCCTACCGGGTCCGAAATCGTCAGCCGGCTGACGAGACGCTGCAAACAGCGCAAGATCAGAGATCAGAAAGAATGACCCGCCAGATGTCACAAAAATGCGTCGGATTTTGCCATGCCCGTCATCTCTCCACGATGGCCTCCCCCGTCACGCGCGAGGGGCTGTTCGTGATTCCGATCACGGTCTCGCGATGACTCCGTGGGACAATCAGTAAGGGGTCGATAAAAGTGGAAGTAGGAGGCTATGATATGCACCAGCCTCTCGTCGCACCCGTGGAAGTCGCCCGCCTGGAGGAGATTCCAGAGGGAGGTGCCCTAGCCGTGTTCGTGAGCGGTCGCCAAATTGCTCTCTGGCGGACAGGTGGCACCGTGTACGCCACCGATGACGTCTGTTCGCACATGCAAGCTAGCCTATCGGACGGACACGCGGACGCGTACACCATCACCTGCCCGCGGCACGGAGGGCAATTCGACATGCGGACCGGTGCCGCGCTTAAGATGCCCGCCTTCGCCCCCATCGCGGTGTTCCCGGTGGAGGTCCGGGACGGACGCGTATATCTGGACCACACCAGTCTTTGAGGAAACCGCTGCACGATCGCCCCCAAGCTTCCGGATCAGCATCAGTGCGGCCCCCCGCGTCCCCACCGCGTCGCCAGAAGGCCATCGGAACCAGCTTGGGGGACCGACCCTATCGCGGTCGTGCGGGTGGCGATCGCGCGCATCGGGACGGGGTGGGGTCGATGGCGTCGAGCGGTCACACCGCCGTTCCCCCCGTTCACCGGTTGACCGCGATTCCCAGCGGAGTCCAATGCGCACAAGCCGGTGCGGCGTACAAGTCTAGGCTTGAGGCCGCTCCCGGCTCTTTTTTGGACCCCCGGCGAATGTCATTTTGTTACGCCCCAGTCAGTCACTTGACCGGTCGCCGCGTCGACCACGTACTGGGCGCTAGTGACGTACCAAGAACTCTGGGCACCATCCGGGACCGGAGGGCTGACCAAGACTGGGTTGGTAAACCATTCCGTTACGAGATACACCGGCCGACTCGGGGCAATGGTGACGTTGGCCGCTAACGCAGCATCCTGTGTGTGCAGTGTACCGTAGGTCGTGAATATTGCCGTGGCCCGTTTGACGTTTGGGTTCGACGCCCCCACGGCGCTTAAAGCTTGTCTCGCTGTAAGCAGAGGACTGCCAGCCTTCACCGGTGCGGATAATACGCCTTCGTTGACTGCTGCAACTTGGTTGCAGACCCGATACACACGGAGGCACTGAACCAACCCCGGAACAGTCGCCAGGCAGTTTTGGTCCTTAGCGATGCATTTCTGCAACAGGGTCTGATTCACACCGTGATAAACTATGCCGCTGGCCGCTACCGCGGTCGCCCCCTTGGAGCGCGCAGTCGGCGCATGCCAGGTGCCGACGACCACTAGCAACACGGCGCCCAAGCAGGCAGCTGCGATCCAGATCGTCCGTGAGAGAGGCCAAGCCCTCATACCCATCACTGCCTTTCATGAGCTTCGCTGTTAGCAGGGCTTGTGGTCGCGCCATTCGCTCGCCTGGTAGCCAACGCCGTTCAAGCAATATCCTTGTACGTAGCCACTATCGCACCCGTCGTCCACGGTGCCATAAGAATTGGAGGATGTGAAATAGTTCCAGCCCACACCCTTCCGGTATCCCTCAACGTAGTTGTTTAACGTACCAGAGTATTCGTTGGAATTAATGCCGTTGCCTGCACAGAGCTCCATTTCACCTTGAATCTAGGCCGGCGGGTCCGGCGCCACCACCATCGTGGTGGGTGCCACGAGGGTCACCGCCGCCTGCACCACCGTCGGCCTATAGGCCGTATCCCCCATCACCTGCGCCGGGGTATGGCCTGTCAGGGCGTCCCGTTCGGTCACCAACTCCCTATCGGCGATACTCGCGGGGCTGATCAACACCGCCGTCACGAGCCGCGCCGCCCTGGCGGACGGCGTGCTCGGCGTGAGCTGATGACTTTTGTCGCCATCCACCTTCGCGGCGGTCGTCTTCCGCCCATGGCGCATCGCGGGGTCGACGGTCTAGATGACGCGGTCCGGGACCACCCGCTGGCCGATGCGGAGGCCGCCGTCCGGGTCGGGTTCAATATCCTGGGCCGTCACCGTGACCGAGAGCTGGACTACTCTCGGATCCGGCCCGGTACCTCGCCCCACAGGCGCGACCATCGTTCACCAGCTACGGGAGCAGCGCGTGCCCTGCGTGTTCGTGAGCGGTCGCCAAATTGCTCTCTGGCGGACAGGTGGCACCGTGTACGCCACCGATGACGTCTGTTCGCACATGCAAGCTAGCCTATCGGACGGACACGCGGACGCGTACACCATCACCTGCCCGCGGCACGGAGGGCAATTCGACATGCGGACCGGTGCCGCGCTTAAGATGCCCGCCTTCGCCCCCATCGCGGTGTTCCCGGTGGAGGTCCGGGACGGACGCGTATATCTGGACCACACCAGTCTTTGAGGAAACCGCTGCACGATCGCCCCCAAGCTTCCGGATCAGCATCAGTGCGGCCCCCGCGTCCCCACCGCGTCGCCAGACGGCCATCGGAACCAGCTTGGGGGACCGATCCTATCGCGGTCGTGCGGGTGGCGATCGCGCGCATCGGGACGGGGTCGGTGCAGTGAATATCCTCAACATGGGATGCATGGGGAGTTCTTGATACCCCCGCGAATCACGTATCGCCGTCCCGTCCCTCTCAAAACGGCCTTGGGGCGTAGTCAGGCTCAATTTCGGCACCTGGCGGGCGGAATAGCCGGTGGCAGGTTAGGAGGTTCACTCCGAACGTCGCTCGATCCGCCATGCAGCGACTCTGGTTCCCCTCAGAATCTCTGCCCTTTAGCGGGGGAGGTTCCACATACTCTCTGGTTGGCTTGACGAAGCGTCCCGACGACGAAATCGCGGTCCTGATTTCGGCCCGTCACGGTGAGCCACCCACAAGATTCACACGCTCGCATCACGAACTCGCCGAACTCGCGTGCCCGCAGGATCATAGGCAACGGGACTCGACGTCTCGCCACTGACCCCCCGTCGTATCCAAACGATGTGTGTCTGGCAGGTTTTGAGTGGGCCGACTCCGTAGCGGTCATCGCACCGATGGGCGCTTATAGCATAAAAGGGGGACCACCTTCGGGCGGTCCTCCAGGACAAGTCCGGGCCCCCGCACTCCGCGCCGACTACTTCCGGACGGGGACAGCGCAGGTCCGAATGCCTACTAGCCGGTACACAACACAAAATCCGGTGAGGCCCGTTATGAACGAAACGGCGCCGACGATACCCAAGATCCAGACTCCCGCAACGCCACCCACGTGCGCGTATGCCAGCGATCCAAGGACCAGCCCTAGCACCACCCGAATCACCCGGTCTTTGGTTCCTTCGTTGACTCGCATCCTCGGTTCCTCCCTCTTGGTTTCAGATAGTAGTTATGGTCATAACTCCTATACAGACTGTACAATATGGGACGGAGGGTGACAAGAGGTATGGCACCAAATGCGGTGGATGGATTGAAGCAGGTGGGCTGGTCGGAATTGGAGGCGCGGCTGTATGTCGCGATTCATGAGTCACCGGAGCCGCTGACCGGCTATCAGTGCGCAAAATTGGCCGACGCACCGAGGCCTAACGCCTACCCCGCTCTCAAGCGATTGGTTCGGCGTGGCGCCCTCGTGGAAATTCCGGACGGCTCCCTGATGCGCTATCAGGCCGTCTCCTTTTCAGACTTAAAACAGAGTCTCTTGGCTAACATCGTGATGGTCCTGGATGGGGCCGACCGGGACCTGATGGCACGTCCGGAACGACCGCAGCTGGCGTTGGCGCATGGGGACGACGCCCTGGTCCAACATGGTCGAACCCTCATCGAGTCCACGAGCCAAACTTTGGACGTCGGTGCCTCGGCGGGCACCGTGCAGATTCTGCAGCCGGCACTGCGGGCGTGCCACGCGCGCGGTGTAGAGGTGACCTACTACTGTTTTGACGGGTGTCCCGCTCCCGGGTGCGGCGTGTGCATCAACCCCATCCCCGTCCGGCGTGGCCCATTTGAAGTACACGGCTGGCTAACGCTGATGGCCGATCGTCGCACCGTACTGATGGCGACCGGGCTCCCCCACATGCCCGATGTGCTGATTGCGGACTTGCCGCCGCTGACGGAAACCGTGGCCACGTTGTTCTCCCGCGTCGCACGCGACGCCCACCCACAAGCCGATGGGGACAACTTGTCCCCCGACGAGCCCACTGACTGACCCGCGCCCCCCCATTCACAACGGCGGGCGGCCCCGCCCCGAGTGACACCTACCCCCTGTCTCCACGTCCACGGCTCGTGGTCAGAGGAAAGCGGTGGAGCCGGGTTAGGGGGTTACTGGCCCGCAAGCGGCTCACGGTCCTCGCGCCATATGATGCCGACCGTACCCCCAATTGACCCGCGCGGAGCCACCGCTTAGATCGCCTCCTCAAACGGCGGAGGTGCACGGCGCATCCGGCTCCACGATGGCGCAAGCGGGGGCCGGCCCGCTTCCGCATACCCGCCGGCGTAGCCGGTGGGGTGGACGCGCGGCTACGTCCACTGCCGCACGCACCATGATCCCGAGGAACCGGGCCGGAATCTGACGGCGGCCTTCATCAGATGTCGGAGAACGATGTTTGGCGCAAACGGCGCCCGGGCGTGGATCGCCCGTGCGATGTGTGCGATGGAGCTTACTCCAGTTACCCCCGAACTGCGACCTTGAGACGACTCTACCTAAGGGTCATGCACGGGGCTCGCGAAAGTGCCCCTATCCTAGTCCAGCCATCCTCTTCAGGAGTAATCGCCATATGCGAACGACCTGCCTAACGAACTCGGAGCCGTGCCTCCCGTTAAGCGGACGTCGGCGTGTCGTCCGCCAGACCAGACTCATCCCAGGTTTATGGAGACGGACTTCAATTCCGTGTAGATCTCGATGCCCTCCCGTCCGTGTTCGCGACCCCACCCCGACTGCTTGTATCCACCGAACGGAACGGCCGCGTCGGCGCCACCCCCATTGATGTTGACGGTGCCGGCCTTGATCAACTTCGCTAGCTTATGCGCGGCCGAGAGATTCTGGGTCCAAATGTACGCGGAGAGGCCGTAAATCGTGTCGTTAGCTTCCGCCGCGATAGCCGCCAGGTCGTCGTCGTCAAAACTCATCACGCACAGTACCGGTCCGAAGATTTCCTCCTGCCGCACTGTCATGTCCCGATTCGTCTTGGCCAGGACAGTAGGCTCCACGAAATAACCCGGCCGGTCCACCGCTTTCCCGCCTACCACCACCTCCGCTCCCTCGTCGACGCCGGTCCTCAAATACCCTGTGACGCGGGCAAACTGCTCATCCGACACCAGAGGACCAATCTCGGTCTCCGGTGCCAACCCTGGCCCCACCTTCAAGTGGGTGGCGGCGGCGGCGATGCCGTCCACCACCTGGTCGAAAATGGTCCGGTGGGCGAAGAGGCGGGACCCAGCTACACAGACTTGCCCGCTGTTGGAGAAGATGTTCCGCGCCGCACCCGGTATCGCGAGGCTCAGGTCCGCGTCGGGAAGGATCACCGTCGGGGACTTGCCCCCCAACTCCAGGCTGACACGCTTGAGCGTCATCGCCGCGCTCCGCAGAATGGTCTTGCCTGTGACGGTGGACCCGGTGAACGCGATCTTGTCTACTCCCGGATGCTCCACTAAGGCGGCTCCGGCGTCACCGTAGCCGGACACGATGTTCACCACCCCGTCCGGAAAGCCGGCCGCTTGGACCAGCTCACCCATCCAGAGGGTGCTGAGCGGCGTTTGCTCGGGCGGCTTCAGGATGACAGTGCAGCCTGCCGCGAGCGCTGGGGCCAGCTTCCACATCGTCATCATGAGCGGGTAGTTCCACGGAGTAATGGCTCCCACCACCCCGATGGGCTCGCGGAGGGTGTACGAATGGAAGTTCCCGGGGCGCTGGGAGGGAATCGTCTCCCCGCCGATCTTGCCGGCCCAGCCAGCGTAGTAACGCAGATGGGCGATGGAACCCAGCATGTCCCCCTTCGCCGAGCCGATCGGCTTTCCGTTGTCCACGGATTCCAAGATGGCGAAGTCCTCCACCCGCGCTTCAAGGGCATCCGCCAACCGCCAGATAAGCTTCGCGCGGTCGGCTCCCGACATGCGGCTCCAGGGTCCACTGTCGAATGCGCGGCGCGCTGCCACCACGGCCCGGTTCACGTCCTCGGCGGATCCTTTCGGTACCCGACACACCACTGCGCCCGTGGAGGGATCGACGACGTCGAACTCTTCTCCCGAGGCAGCGGGCACCCACTGGCCGTCAATCAACAGCCGGTGCTCCTGGTGCAGGAAAGCACTGACCGGTTCCGGCAACGCGAAAAACTGGGACTGGTCGATGACACTCATTCCCATGCTCCCTTCTCTGGCGGCGGCGGGATGCAAAATATCGGTCTCGGAGATCCCTACATACACACTGTAAGGCTCCTCGCCCCGTATCCGGTTCGGGGGAGTCTACAAGGACAGGGAAATTTACGACGCCCAGGTACTCGGGACTTGCGACCTCTCAGGGTGATCGCCTGGGGCGGGTAGCAGGGGAAGGCCTCGGTGAAACTGGTCCGACATCGAAGATCAGCAAGATGTCCATAGACAGCACCATTGTGAACTCCGAGCCCAATCAGAGCCGTCAAAGGCATCAGGAACATCCCTAGACGATGGGGACAGACGAGCCCGCAGTGGATGGCGGCGGCACAAGGTGGCGATGGCGCATACGCGCTCTCCACTCCTCCGCCTCTTCGCTCCTTCCGACTCGCGCTTCCCGCGCCTGTCTCCCCTAGAGCACCTCCTATTGCCCTCGCACCTGACGGGCGACGGCGGTTATGGCATGAAGGCAGCGCTCGACATCCGCTTCGGTAGTCGCCCAGGACGCCACACTGATCCGCATGGCGGCTCGGCCCCTCCATTGTGTGCCGCCACACCAACAGGTCCCGTCTGCTTGGACCCCCCGGATGACCCGCCGCGTCGTGTCATCATCGCCAAACGCCACCAACACCTGATTGAGGACCACGTCATTTAGAATCTCATAGCCGGCGTCTGCCAGGCCTTCGGCAAACCGGCGGGCGTGCCGGCAGCACGTATCAATCATATTGGCGAGTCCATGCGTGCCCAGCGTGCGCAAGACCGCGTAGACGGGGATGCCACGGGCGCGCCGCGACTCCTCCGGCACGTAGGCGCGCGCATCGCGCTCACTCAGAGTGGTTTCGATGTACGACGCAGCGACCGTCATGGCCCCACGATGCGCCCCAGCGTGCGCACACAATACGAGACCGCAATCATAGGGAACGTTGAGCCACTTGTGGGCGTCGGTCGCCAACGAGTCCGCCCGCTCGATGCCGGCGACCAGAGGCTTGAGCGATGGGCTGGCGGCGGCCCAAAGTCCGAAGGCTCCGTCGACGTGCAGCCACGCTCCCTGCTCACGGCAGATATCGGCCAGCGCTTCGATCGGATCGAACGCGCCGGAGTTTACGTTGCCCGCCTGGGCACACACGATGGAAGGGCCGTTTACCGTCTGAAGCCTTCGGCGGAGCGCCTGGGCATCCATGCGCCCCTGATCGTCGGCCGGAATGCGCACGATGCGCTCGGACCCGAGACCGAGGAGCCGTACGGCGGTCGCAATTGTATAGTGGGCTTCTTCCCCTGCCAGCACGGTCACCGGCGGCGCTCCGGCCAGTCCATCTTTCTCAACATCCCACCCCCTCTGCAGCAGGACATAGCGGCGAGCGGCCGCCATGGCGGTGAAGTTGGCCATGTGCCCTCCGGTGACGAATCCAACGCTCCAGTCGCCGCCCCCGACCAGCAGCATCCGCACCCAGTCCGCGACCACCTCTTCCACCACGGCTGACAGCGGCGACATAACATGGAGCGCGCCGTTCTGATCCCATGCCGACACCATCCAGTCGGCGGCCGTCGCGACTGGCAGGCTTCCGCCGGTGACAAACCCGAAATAGCGGGGGCCCTGGGTCGCGATCGTACCGATCTCTCCGGCCCGCACGAGTGCTGCCAGGACTTCCCCAGCGGGCTCCCCCCCATCCGACAGTGGAACCCTCAACTGATCGCGCAAGGTATCCCCGTCCGCGGAGGCCCCCACCCGCCGATCGGCCACGTTTTCCAAATAGTCCCCCGCGGCCTTCCGGGCCGCATCCAGCAGGATCGGGCGAACATTCATTGGCGAACCACCTCTCGCTTCCCGTTCGTCGGTTGGTTGGTTGGTTGGTTGGTTGGTTGGTCGGTCGGTCGGTCGGTCGGTCGGTCGATGGAAGACCGAAGACCTCATCGCATCATAAAACACCGCGGCGGACGGACTGCCCGGTTGTCATCCGACCGGGAAGCCGTCCTCGCTCACCAAGGGAAGCCCTGTCACATCTACCCATGACACCGGCCGATTGGCCGTCGCAACGATGCGGAGAGGGCGGCAGGTGCGAGACCAACCCAACCCCCCCCGGCCGGGACGTTGGGGACGACGGAACCATTGCGCTGTGCCGCCGTCTACGACCCCACGCTGGTGTCCACCATCTCCGGCCGGGGACCCGCAAGTGGAACCAGAGCGCGTATTGGTCGTTCAGCGTTAGATGCGGGGTGCATCGCGCGGCCCCACTGCATCGTGCACAGTCGAACCGCCACGGGTCTGACCGCCGGGTGGGCCCGACGCCGCATCTTCTTGGCGGCCCAGTGTCCGGGGCCCAAACGGCGCACGCGTGGTGAATCTGCTACCACGAGCGAGCCGGGGGACGACGGATGGCACGATGGGCAGCACGGGCACGACTGGACGGATCGGCCGGAGCCACTCGCCCACATCTGATGCGTGTCAGCGGACTGGAGGAGGTCTCCTCACCCGAGTCCCCGAGATGCTGGGTGGAAGGGCTCCAGGCGTGTCCGTCGACTCACCGATCGGGGGGGCCAAGTCCTTACCGGTCGTCTTTGGTCAGTGTGTGGCCCGCGACGGCTCCCACCAGGATGAAAAGGACCCACGGCAGCCAGGCATGGATCGTCAGGATCGCGAGGATCAGCAGGCCACTACCCATGATGAGACAGAAGGCCTTAATCCACGCGCATCTCCAATCGGAGTGGCAGCCCCCCTAACCCCGGTGGCCGTCCATCAGGGCTAACTACACCCGTTTCGGACCATTTAACATTTACAGGATTCGTCTAGATCTCGACAGCTCCCGTCCGGCGGTTCGTTGGGTTTGAGCGGTACCTCCGTGGGGCCTCAGAGGTCCGTACTGGTCATCACCCGCACGACCCGGAGAGGGATCCGCCGTCGCCCGACCAGCATTTTCCCGAGGAGTGGAAGTTCCGCGATCACCGCGGCCGCCACCGCCTCCACCCCATCTAGGGCACACCAGGAGTCCCGTTGTGCGCACAAACGCACCTAAAGTACGGCGCCGGCGGCCTTATGATGTTGTGCCACGTCGGTCGCCCGAGCGAGAACGGCCAGGGTTTCCGGTTGGCGGTGCCGTGTGGTCCCGTCTAGCATGCGCGTCATCGTCGTCCGCGCTAAACCACTCATCCGCACGATGCGTGCCTCTTGGCTTTCCCGTCATCGTTCTCGGACCGGCAAGGCCGCAGCATCGAGCCCGTCCAGGGGAAGGCTAGCGTGAAGAGGTGAGAGGAGGCGAGGCGCTCTGATGGCGTCCGAGCGGGAACCGGTGCGCGACGATCAAGAAAAAGAGCGGCGGCGTGGCCCGCGCCGCACCCTGTCGATGACGGCCCTCAGCGGGCTTGGAATCGGCGGCATCATCGGAGCTGGGTTCTTTCTGGGGAGCGGGATCGTCATCCGGGAGTCGGGACCGCTGGTGGTAGGGACCTACATCCTGGGCGGCGTCATTCTGGCCGAGGTGATGGGGGCGATTACCTCGCTCGCCATCAACGTGCCCGTTCGTACCTCGTACCAAGAATACATCGACCGCTTTCTGGGATCGTATCTGGGCTTCTTTCTCGGCTGGGCGGTCGTGATCTCGGGAATCCTCTCGATCGGGTCGGAGGCTGTGGCCATGGCCGTCTATTCGCGGACCTGGGTACCCTCCATCGCCCTCGGCGTCTTCGCCGTCACGTACGTCCTCATCATCGTCGGTCTCAATTTGTTTGGATTGGCGAATTTCGGCACCATCGAGTCTCTGATGTCCGGCGTAAAGACAGTGGTTCTGGTCGGATTCATGGCGGTGGCGGCCCTCTTCATGATCGGGTGGCTGCATCACCCGTCGACGATTGGAGTACCGGTGCTCTTGAGCCGAGGCGGCCTGGCGCCCCACGGTCTTCTGTCGGTCCTGCGCGGGATGCTCATCGTCATTTTCAGTTACGCAGGTGTCACCACGCTCGCCATGGCCACGTCCCATGCCAAGGACCCGGCCGCCGACATCCCACGGGCGGCCATCGTCACGACGGCAGGCGTTGTGATGCTCTATGCGGGCAGCGTGCTGGCGCTCCTTCTCCTGGTGCCATGGACATTGCTGAGCCCGCATCAGTCACCGTTTGTGACGGCCCTCGACCACTTCGGCCTCGGTCTGCCGGCGTCGGTGTTCAATGGCGCCATCCTGGTGGCATCATTTTCGGTCATGGCGGGGACGTTCTACGCAACCGAATGGATGCTCATTACCATCGCTCTCCGCCGCGACGCGCCCCGGCTCTTCCGCCACCAGGGGCGGGGCCGTCCCTGGGCGGCTCTCATCGCCACCGCAACGGCCGTCCTGGCCACCCTGGTCCTGGCGTTCACGCTGCCACGAACCGTGTACACCGATCTGACGGCAGCGTCCAGTTATTTCAGCTTCGTAAACTGGCTGCTCATCCTGCTGGCGTTTGCGGTCTGGCACCAGCGAGCGCGGCGGCCGGAGCATCAGGTCTCGCGCTTGGTCCTATTTCCGCCTTACGGTCCGTGGGTAATGGCCGCAGCCGTGGCCGCACTCGGCGCCTATAGTGCCACCGTCCCGGCCTTTCGGCTGGGCTTTTTGGTCTTTGCCGGCTTAAGCCTGATCCTCACGGCCATCTGGTTTGTGTTTAGACGTCGCGAGCCGACAGTGGTGCATCACTAATGGGCGTCGCTCCAGGATTGCTGGCAGCGGCGTCCATCCGCCGTCCCCGGGCTCCCCGAACACGGTCGCAGCGACCGCGGGATTCACGCCGATCGGACGGGGTATCATTGCCCGTGGGGCCGTGGATGGCCCGCACACTCGCTAGCGACCAGGTCTCCGCCCCGAGAGCCACCGCCTGTTACGGACCCGGTTTGGCTTGCGATCCCCGATGGCGCCATCCGTGATGAGGACGGTCATCGCGCCCGACCGGATCCGGCGAGCCCGCGGTCCGTGCATCCGGTCAGCGTAACAGGCTGGCGCCAGACGCTCTTCTCGCTAATGCTGACGGTCGCTGTCGCGCCATGATGCGTCGACAACGACCGCCAGCACAGGACCCCAGGGTGCGGGTCGCAAGTTATCCGCTCAGGGCCGCCTGGTCGGAGGCCTGAATGGGAATCCGGCGTGGCCGTGCCTCGTCTGCCTTGGGCAGCCGGATGGTCAGCACTCCCTCTTGCCAGGCCGCTTCAATTTGGTCGGTCAGCACATCAGCTCCAAGACCCACCGTTCGCAAGAACGTCCCGTACGGAGCTTCTACGTGCAGCCACGTTAAGTCACTCCGCTCCGGCAGCCGTCGCTCTGCCTTGATGGCCAAGCGGTGGTCGCGGACTTCCACCTGCACGTCTTCCCGCTTGAAACCGGGCAAATACGCGCGCACCATCAGGCAGTCGGGCGCTTCAGCTAGATCGAAGGGGATCGGATTGACGACACGACCGCTGATGCCCTCATACGGCATAGAGTCCAGACGGTCCATAAGAGACTGACTGAGCCTCGTCAGCTCCATCAGGTTGTCGGTAAGTGCCATAGATCCTCACCTCCACGGGTTTTCGCGAGCCTTGCCAAGCACTTGTCAGGTGCGGGCTCTATCTTTAAATAAGATCGCTCCCCGAAGCCTTTCAATTCCCGCCGCGGTTTATTTCACGTCCTCTCTTACCTAATTTCGCCTCATCAGCCTCCGACGTTCTTGACACACGTTCTAACACGCAAAATCGACTGGGATCTTCCAATCACGATGTCATTAGATCCCATGGCTATGAGCCGTGCCGGGGATGGAGCGGCGGCGAACACGAGCTGGGGAGGGGCTCTACCTGCCCTCCTGGGGAATCCACGACGACTCGCCTGATGCTCTCGGTCACCCCGCACGCTGGCCGTTCGCGGCGGTCCCGACCGACCGTCCACGGGGCGGAGACGGCCCCTTCCAACCCTTTCCCCCGCACGCTTGCTGTCGTTTCAAGCGACGTCCGTGTGCATCGATCGCCACCCCTGGGGGCATGACGCGGGCGCGCTTCAGGAACCGCGCGTCGCCTTGGGTGAGATCCGGGCCGAGATCCCCGTCCCGGATAGCGATCACCGCCGCCGCAGGCGCACCCGACCAACGTAGAGGAGACGGAAGCGCTCATCGCTCACCGACAATGGGTCCCGGTCAGCACCATCGGGTCCCAATGGAACCGGCGGCGAAACGCGGGTATTTCGCCTGTCCGAACGGCAGGCGGCCGTCTGCGGAACGGGCCTCGTCCCCGGGGCGTCTCCAGGGGCGGAGGACCCGAGGCATCCACGAGCGCGCGGCACGCGCGAGCCGGGCCCGACACGATGGCGAGCGCCCCGTCCGGCTATGCGCAAGGCCGCGACACGCCCTCCTTCCGCCTGCTGTCGGTCCCGATCATCCCCCGGCACGCGATGGGTCCTACGACGAGCGTCCGGTGCTCTCCGGTACCAGCCGGGTTCGGCTGAAGCCGGTTGAGGTGGCGCGGCGACGCGATCCCGCCCGATGTTCGAAAGCCGCTGATCCGGTGCGTCCCCGACTGATCGTCGAGGCGCCAGCGGCTAAAACCTCGGCGGCCCCTCTCCCCCGCTTGCGCCACGGCGCATCTGTTGGAGATGACGCCCAGCCCCCGGTTCCCATCCATCGTGGGGGGACCTCCGGTCGCGACTAACACCAGACGAACGAAGGAAGGCGGGCCACGTGGCGCGATTCGGGATGGGGCGGAAGCCGATTCAGGGATTGATGGCGGCAAGTGTGTTGGCGGTAGGGCTGAGCGGGTGCGCCTTCGGCGGGACGCCGGCGGCGGCCGGGTCGAGCCACGGAGCCCGGGGCGCGGCCGGCGCCCGCGGGCCGGTCGGACCGCGGGGGCCCCGGGGTGACCGGCGGGTCCGCCAGGGCCGATCGGCTTGACGGGCGCGCGCGGGGCGACGGGTCCGATGGGACCCACGGGGGCCCGGGGTCCCGCGGGCCCGACGGGCCTCCGGGGCGCGACCGGGGCGCGGGGGCTCATGGGCCCCACGGGAGCGATAGGAGCGACCGGTCCCCGAGGGCCGATGGGGTTGACGGGGCCGACCGGGCCGCAAGGGTGTATTTCGTCAAGGGTTTTTCCCCACTTTCATCACGCAAAATTCCCCACCGATCGGGTGGGGAATTTGCGGCATGACCGAGGTCGACCGCGTTACCGTTCTTTCATGAGCGCGTGGGTCATGCGGT
>JAKATP010000230.1 GCA_021818685.1 Bacillota bacterium
TCTCTGGCCGTGGATGATGAATTGATCCCGGGGGAGCCGTGCGGGGGCTGCCACGCGTCTTGTTTGGAGCCGAAGCGAAATATGCCGTCGGCCGGTAGGGCCTTCGCATAGCGGAATGATGTCGGCTATCGGCACATCCGCTCGGCGTCTGATATGGGCAGGGCGCAGGAGATAGATTTACGCCCAGGGGCCGGCCGTGAGCCGGAGGCTTGTCGATTGCGAGGAACCGGAGGGTGTTACCCACCCCACCGTTACCCGGTCGCCGGGAACATAGGCCATCTCCAACTGTTCCAGCTGGCTCGGAGAGGTCACGGTCTTCCCCTGAAACGTCGTGATGATGTCACCGGGCGCAAGCCCGGCCCCTGCGGCAGGGGTGCCCGTCTCGACGTTTTCCACGGCCGCCCCCTGGTGAATCGAATGGTCGATGGGGCCGAACTGGGGAAGCCATTGTGAAGGCGCCACCCCCAAGATCCCCATGATGGCCATCGGCTTCAAGAGCACCTGCTTTGACGCCTCGTGCCGTTCAATCTGATGGACGATGGCCATCGCCCTCTCAATGGGAATTGAAAAGGCGGTCGTGCTGAACCCGGATCCGTTCTTGGACCCGCTGGCGGCCGTGTCCATTCCCAGGACCTTCCCCGCCGTAGTGACGAGCGGGCCCCCGGAATCTCCGGGTGCCAGCGCCGCTGACATCTGAATCATATTGGTGAGCGTCTCCGTGCCACCCCGGAAGTTGGTGGCGGTAATGGTCTCGCCGAGTTGCACGACGGCACCGGATGTGACGGTGGGCAGTCCACCCTTCCCGAGTGCGTTCCCGATCGCGATCACGGCCTCCCCAACCGTCGCGGGCAGACTGGAGATGGACACCGTGTGGAGGTGGGACGCTCCCTCCATGCGAACGAGCGCCACATCCGCAGTCGGGTCGACGCCTATTACCCGCCCTAAGTAATTTTGAGACTGACCAACGACATGAATGGAGATCGTGGCCGCCTGTTCCACCACATGATTGTTCGTTAACACCAGACCGTTGGACGTCAGGATCATGCCGGTCCCGGATGCGCCCCCGTCGTTGCCGGGAAACGTCACGTTAATGTCCACCACGGCGGGGTCGACCCGCGCGGCGACCGCGTTGGCCGCGGCAGTGCCCGGTGGGGAGGTGCTCGCAGAGGGCGGGCCGCCAGCAGACGTGGACGGGGACGTCGCCCTCACCCCGGTGCTGGAAGAGGCCGCGTTTGGTGCCCCTACCACCGGCAGGGCGACACCGAGCCGCGAGAGGAAGTGCGGATGCGCGAGCGCAAGCGCCGACCCTCCAATCACGACCGCGATAGCTAGTCCGAAAGCCCCTGCACTTTTCGTAGTCAGCCCTCCGCCCTGACATGCCACATTGACGAACACCTCAATGGATTCGTCTCATGATGCCATGTTTGCGGCCGTTTGGGGCTTAGAGTCTTCTCAGGGACGACGAACGGAAGCCGCGCGCCGTTTAGATCTTACCGAGGACCAGCACGACGCCGAGGCCGATAAAGGCCACACCCGCCGCAAAGTGAATGAAGTGCGTCGGCACCACCCGCGTAATGGCGTCCCCAAACACCACCCCAAGGCCCGCCGACAGCGCCAGCGCCGCGGCCGCGCCGATAAACACCGCCCATGGTGCGTCCGACTGGGCCGAAAGGGTCATCGTGGTCAGCTGGGTCTTATCCCCCAGCTCCGCGAGGAAGATGAGGCCGAACGTGCTCAATATGACTTTCCAGTCCAAATCTGACGAGTCCCCCGCGGACATGGTATGGCCATTAATGGGCCGGTAAGACTCCAGGTGACGAGGATCCGTCACGAGCCGTACGTCGGCCGGGTGGCACGGGCGTCGAGGTACTTCTTGAACCCCACTACTGGCACCCGGTAACCGAGACGCCGATAAAGCCGATGCGCCTCCGCGCGCGCGGCCCCGCTTACCATCATGATGAGGCTCGCTTGAGCCCCCTCGGCAAACGACTCCACGGCTTCCATCAGGGCCGTGGCGATCCCCTGGCCGCGGGCGGCGGGTGTTACGATCAGATTGTCCATGACGACAAACGGCCGCCCCTCCCCCACTACGTCAGGCGCCAACACCACGTAGGCGGTCCCCACAACGTGTCCGCCGGCATCTTCGGCGACCAGCACTCGGAAGCGCGAGTCCCCCGACAGCGCCCTCAGCCGCAGGGCCAACGCTCGCGGGTCAGTGGGTGTCCCCATGAGTTCCCAGTAAAGCTCCGCCAAGACGCCCGCATCGTCCTCCACCGCTTCGCGAATCACGCCAGTGCCCCCTCCTACCCGGTCGACCAGTCGCTCTATGCCAGAACCTGCGATACCTTTGGATTCGTACCCACTACATGGTGGAGATCCTCAACCGAGCTCGCAAATGCTGATACAGATGGTGGGGAAGTGGTGTGGTGGGCACGAGGTAGCCTCGGCGTGGTAGCCATCCCAGCAATCCACGGAACTACTCCTGTCGCGTTCGTGTCATGGCTGTACCGGCCGGACACCCTTAACCTGGCCCTGAGTAGAGTAAAGTGCCGGCGCCATCGCGTAGGTGACCGGTCGCTCCATCGCAATCCACTTTCGATCGCCAGTGCCTCAGTCCCTCTCCGTGCCGCTTCCGGCACCCCTCGTCTAGCCTGATCCTCCGCACGTCCATCGGCTCGCCGTCACCTTAGCATGCCAGCATCTGCGGCCGGCACGTGGATGAGACGATCCCCGAGAGCCCACCCGCGATCATCTTGCGCCGGAGCGCGAGACGTCGGGCCGCGAAAGTGGTAGTCGATGCCCTGCCAGAGTCCGTGGATGTGTGAGAGGTGCACGATGAGCTCCGGTTGACCGTGTACGAACCCCATGGGTAGCGCCAGCAAGGAACGCATCGGCGGACGGCGGGAGCCGTCCATTGGGTCAAGACCTGTCTTTCTCAGCGATTCATGGCGCGACTCAAGTGCTCGTGCACGACTCACCATCGGCCGGCAATGAGCGCGAAGACATTAGCCCCGCGACCGATGGCCAAAAACGGGCGTCCTCGCACGAAACCCTCGGAACGAAATTGGTAGGTACACACTGCCGCGCGGTCTTCGACCACGACTCAGTGGAGGTGCTCGATGGCATATCGTTCGTGCTCA
>JAKATP010000231.1 GCA_021818685.1 Bacillota bacterium
GGATTCGGCGACGTCACGGCCAGCGTCACCAGGGCGGTGTTGGTGACTGGCGTGGCGACCACGTGATGGGCCAGCTGAAGCTCGGTCAGCGTGAGACGCTCCGTATGAATCACCGAGCCGAGGACGGATTGTGACGTGGCGACCTGGGCGTAGGTGGGTACGAGCGACTCCCCGGTCACCATACTGGTAATGAGGTTTTGGGCGTTGTTGTGCGGTATGACCATCAGTGTCGCCGTGCTGGTGTACTGCTTGGTCAGTACGAATTTCGACAACACCCCGGCCGTGACGACGGCCACCACCGTGATTACCACGATCATCGCGAGACGTTTTCGCACGACCCGCCACAATTCGACTAGTTCCATACCTTGCCCTCGCAAACACTGGAAAATTATCGTAGGAAACGTCGGGTCCTGACGCTATTCCATGTCGGACCGCCTAAACCCTTTCCTGGGGGATGAAATCCGTTCGGCCCCGAGAACGCGGCCCTCAGCGGTTTTCCAGACTATGGTCGACCAGACTCTCGACAATGGCGGACAGCGTCTCGTAGCGGGGCTGCCAGCCAAGAACGCGTCGGGCCCGCTCCGACGATCCCACTAACACGGCCGGATCTCCCGGACGCCGGTCCCGGGCCACGACGGGCACCGGGCGCCGGAGAACCGTCTCGACCGCGCGCACCACCTCGAGAACCGAGTACCCGCGGCTGTTGGCCAGGTTGAAGACATCAGAGGCGCCCTGCCGTTCGAGATACTGGAGCGCCAGGACGTGCGCCTCGGCCAGATCTGCGACATGCACATAGTCGCGCACAGCGGTGCCGTCGGGCGTCGGGTAGTCCGTCCCGAAAAGAGCCAGGGGACCGCCGCCGCTCGCGGCACGCATGGCATTCGGAATGAGGTGCGTCTCCGGCACATGCCGCTCTCCCGGCACCCCCGTCAGTGCTCCCGCGGCGTTAAAGTAGCGGAGCGCCACATAGCGAATCCGGCCCGCGTCGGACAGATCGCGCAAGATCTCCTCCACGGCCCGCTTGGAGCGTCCATAGGGGCTCGTGGGCGCGACTGGGTGGGATTCCGGGATGGGGGTTTCGACAGGGTTCCCGTAGACGGCTGCGGTCGACGAGAAGACCATCTGACGCACGCCCGCGTCCACCATCGCCTGGAGCAGCACCAGGGCTCCCCCCACGTTGTCGTCCCAGTACGAAAGGGGGTCTTTCACGGACTCGCCCACGGCAATGAGCCCAGCGAGGTGTACCACGGCTCGAATGCGGTGGTGCAAGAGCGCCTGGGTCACGGCCCCGAGATCCCGTACATCCCCCGGCACAAAGGGCCCCAGCGTCGGGTCCGGGTCCGGGGCCGTGTCAAGCCGTACCGCCCCAAACCCGTGGCGCGCGAGCACGGCACTCACGGCTGATCCGATATAGCCCGCCCCGCCCGTCACGAGCACGTTCATCGCCCCGACCGCCGGGCACGCGCGCCCATCCCCTTCCCGCTCCACATCACCACCGCGGCCAAGAGGGCGGTGACGAGATAATCTTCAAACGAGACGCCCCCGAAGAAGGCGGACTCCGCTAGCATCTCGGTCAGGCCCGCTCCCAAGAGCGCGATTAGGGCCCAACCGTGCTGCCAGGTGGGCGCCCGGAGGACGGCGACCCGAATGGCCATAATGACCACGCCGGCTAAGAGGATAAGGCCGGGAATGCCGAGTTCCACGAGCGTCTCCAGAATGGCGTCGTGCGGCGTGAGCCCGCGAAAGGCCGGCGGCACGTAGGGGGCGAGGGCGGCCGGCGAGTTTCCCGGGCCGACCCCAAACACCGGATGGTGGCGGGTCACGGTCAGCGCCGCGCGCCACAGTCCCCCGCGCCCCGAGAGGCCGTGCGCCCATAGTGCCGTCAGGCGCTTTAACCCCGCCTTCTTGATGACGGCCGCAGCGCCTATGAGCCCGACGACCAGCACCCCCACGACCCCGCTCCACCGCCACCGCCCGATGGCCAATAAGAGGACGCCCACGACGGCTGCAATCCAGGCCGTGCGCGCGTAACTGAACCCGAGGCCCGCGGCCGCCATCAACGCCACGAGCCACCAGAGCGCTCTCCCCCCGCCGGGGGTGATGACAGCTAGTCCCGCCGCTGCCGGCACCGCCCAGGCCTCGAGATATCCGAGCGTGTTCTTGTTGGCAACCGGCCACTGCCAGGCCAGGAGGTGCCGGTGGCCGACCGGCACGACGTAGCCGATGTGAAAATGAAGCGCCGCAACCCCGGCCGACAAAGCCAGCACGGCACCCGCCACGGCCGTGGTAGCCAGGAGCTGCACGAAGGGCCCGGCCATCGTGCGGACACTGACAAGGCGGGGAAGGGCCCAGAATGTTACCAGAAGCACGAAGGGAATTCCGACGAGATACGGTCGGTCGGACGGCAGGTGCACAAGACATACCACCACGGCCCACAGCGCATACAAAAACGCCAGCAGTCCGAGGCCCACGCTCTTCGGGGGGGCATCGCGCTCGGGCCGGCGCCAGGCCACCAGCAGGACGACTACCCCGGTAACCAGCCAGGGTACGTACTCGAGCCGGCTCGATGACAGCGCGTGCAGGATTTCCACAATAATGGAGTCGGCGACCAGGATGGCGGGCGCATTCCGCGGGCCCAGAAGGACGAAGAGGCTTCCGACCACGGACACGATCACAACGACGAGAACCTCCGTCACATGCATCCTCCGTCCGCGCCTTGCTCGGGGCGGCCGAAATGGCGGAGCCCGGCCGTGTCCGCATTATGACTCTAGCGAAATTCGGGACTCCTTGTCGAGAAGAGCGATCCGATGAGCTCCTGCAGGCGCGCCGCCTGCGGCTCCCCCCAGAGGGCCACGGAGCCGGGTGCGAGACGCGCAATCCGTTCCCACTCCGCCCGGTCCTGCAGGCGCGCGATGGCGGGATACCATTCGTCGTCCTGCCGCACCGGTAAAACGGCGGCGGCTTCTTCCTCGGACAAGCCCCTGATGCCCGACGCCCAGGCTACCACCGGACGTCCGAATCCGAGCGCCTCCAGCACTTTGCTCGGAGTCCCGGCGCTCACCTCGACCGGACAGATGACGATGCCGTGAGAGCGGTACCAGGGCTCCAGGTCCTCGACCCGGCCATGG
>JAKATP010000060.1 GCA_021818685.1 Bacillota bacterium
CGCAGTCGGTGCCCGCTCATCTCGGGGTGACGGTGGACCGGGTGAGCCTGCGGGCCTGGCCGACCAGCGAGCCGGCATTTCGCGAGGCGCACGACCGGGAGTTTGATCGTTGGCAGGTCACCCGTATCCACACTGGTGATCCCGTGCGGATCCTGGCCGCGACGGACGACGGGTGGCTCTTCGTGGCCGCCTCGGTAGCGGCCGGGTGGGTGCCGGCGGACGCCGTGGCACGGGTCGTGACAGAGGTGTGGGACCGCTTCAGAGGGCCGAAGGAACCGGTGGTCATTACCGGGGCGGGTGTGGTCACGGAGGCAGAGCCATACGACTCGCAGGTGTCCCACCGGCCGCTAGAATTCGGTGCCTGGCTTCCTCCCAGTGACGAGCACCTGGTGGACGTGGGCGGACAGCACCGGATGGGTCACATCGGGGTGTTGTGTCCCGTCCGCCGGGAGGACGGATGGCTCGAGCTCCGCCCGGCCCTGGTGAAGGATGACGGGCGTGCCCGCCGGGGGTTCCTCCCCTGCGAGCGCGCCTCGCTCCTTCGGGCTGCCTTTACCCAGCTCGGTGACCGCTACGACTGGGGCGACCGCCTGGGCCACCACGATTGCTCCAGTCTCGTCATGGATGCCTACCGCACGGTGGGGGTTCAGATTCCTCGCAATTCTCGGGTGCAGAGTCTCTCGCTGTCTCACCGCATCCGGTGGACCGCACAGGACGACCTTCAGCGGCGGCTTCGCGATATGGAGGAAGCCCGGCCGGGGGACCTCCTGCACATGCCGGGTCACGTCTTGATGCATCTGGGTCGCGTGGATGAGATCCCTTATGCGCTCCACGCCTTCGTCGGGTTCGGCACGGAGCGAAACGGCGAGATCGCGCCCGCGCTGGTCAACGCGGTCGAGGTCTCGCCCATCACCCTCAGGACGCGCCGGGGGCCAAGATTTATCGAGGTGCTCACCGGCGTGTCCCACGTACTCTGACGCCCTGCCCGGTATGGCTTGACGAGCTTCTGGAGGAGCGCTCACGCATCCGGCAGGAGAACGATCTTGCCGCGCGCACCGGGCTCCATGACGGCCCGGTGCGCGGTCGGAGCCTCCGAGAGTGGGAAGCGCCGGCTGACGTGCGGACGGAGTGTACCCGCCTGGAGCCCGTCATAGAGCAAGCGGGCGATCCGGCCCGTCTCCTCGGCCGTGGTATAGCCCGCCATCACCCCGACCAGAGAAGCTTCCCGGCCCATGAGATCGCGCGGCGTGATCTCGACCGGGCCGCGCGATCCGACCACAGCGATGCGTCCACCCGCCGCGGCGAGGGGCAGCACCCGGCCGAGGGACGCGTGGGCCGCCATTTCGACGATGACGTCAAAGCCCCGTCCGGTCGTGAAGGCCATGAGCTCGCCGTAGTCGTGGTGACCGGCGGCCGCCGCCCCCTGGTCGCGCACCAGGGCGCGCCCTTCCTCCGTGCTCGCGGTGCCGACGGTCCGGAGGCCCCCCATTCGCGCCAGTTGAAGAGCGGCAATCCCCACGCCGCCGCTGGCCCCATGGACCAAAACGTCGTCCCCTGGAACGGCGCGGCCGGCGATGAAGAGCGCGCGATACGCGGTGACGTAGGGAACGCCCAAGGCTGCCCCTGCCTCATAAGACACACCGTCCGGCAGTGGGTGGACGCGTCCGGCGGCCACAACCGCCATCTCGGCGTACGTCCCTGTGCCCTGCACCCAGACCCGGTCTCCTACCCGGATGCCCGTGACGCCGGATCCGAGCGCCAGTACGTCGCCGGCGCCGTCGCTCCCGGGTATGTAGGGCAGGCTTGGCAACGACGCATACTGACCCGCGCGAATGTAGGTCTCCACGGGGTTCACCCCCGCGGCGCGAATGCGTACCAATACTTCACCGATACCGGGTCTGGGTTCCGGCACCTCCCGGACGGTCAGGACATCAGGCTGTCCAAACTGCTCTACCTGTATCGCACGCACGGCCGGTTCCTCCTCCACCTTGAGACGGTGCTTTGAATCCTATGAAAACCATAGTAGCATGGGATTAGATAGTCGACGGGCGTCCATGTAGAGGAGGAAACGCGATGGCGAGTGTGTCTGACGTGCGAAGCGGCGCCCACTACACGGTAGGGGAGGCCGGACCGCTGGCGGAACTTGACGCCAAGCTGTTCATCGGCCAGGCGCTGGGCTTTTCCAGCATGGAGGTGTCCTTGAACCGGCTGGCGCCGGGAACGGGGTCCCCCTTCATGCACCAGCATCGGGAGCATGAGGAGCTCTATCTGTTCTTAAAGGGCACCGGACAGTTTCTGATCGACGGCACCGTCATCCCCGTGGGGCCGGGGACCCTCATCCGGGTGGAGCCCGAGGCGCGGCGCGCGTGGCGCAACAACGGTGACGCCGATCTGGAGTTTATCGTGGTGCAGGCCAACCGTCATTCGCTCACGGGCAACGACGGCATCCGTCTTGACGAGCAGGCTCCCTGGCCCGACTAGGCAGCCGATACCGCGGAAGGAGGCGCATGGACCTCGAAGATCTGGCCCTCTTTCGGGCCGTCGTCCGCTGTCAGAGCATCACCCGGGCAGCCCGCCTGTTCGGAATGACCCAGTCGACCGCGAGCCGTCATCTCCAGCGGCTCGAAGAGACGATGGGCGCGTCGCTTGTGGACCGGAGCACGAGTCCGGTCCGACCGACGGCGCGAGGCCAGCGGCTCCTGCAGTTTGCCGAGGTGACTCTCGACCGGTTCGAGGCGCTGAGGCTCGAGAGTGAAAACCCCGCCGATCTCCGAGGGGAGCTGCGCGTCGGGGCCAGTTCGGCACCGGCCATGGGTCCGTTGGGCGCGTGGCTCGCCGAGTTTGGCCGCGCATATCCCGGGGTGCGCGTACGGCTCTCGCTGGCGGGGTCACACGCCGTGGAGCGTGCCGTGCTCGCCCATCACGTCGGCATCGGATTTGTGGGAGGGGAACCGGAGGACTGCTGTCTTGATGTCCGGCCGGTGGCCCAAGATCGGATCCGGCTCATCATGCCGGCAAACAGCGCGCCCCAAGGGGTGGACGTGGATCCCGCCTGGGTATCCGTTATGGCCTTCATTGCACGGGACCAAGATTCGGCCACCTGGGAGATCGTGCGGCATCGGTTTTTAGAGCGGGGATGGGAGCTTCCAGCCGAACCGGTTCTGGTCGTAGACTCGGCGGAGGCGCAGCTCTCGGCCGTTCGCGCGGGGATGGGCGTCGCCTTCGTGTCCGAGGCCATCTTAAGTCCGCAGGATCCGACCGTGGTGGCGTACGAGGTCCGCGGCTTGAATCTTGAGCGTACGCTCTACATGGTGAGCGACCCCGCCCACCTGCTGCGGGATCCGCTAAGCTTGGAGTTTCGCCGCTTTATCGACGCACGCACCGTGCCCCGGCACGAGACCCTATCGGCTCTCCGAGTGGCCGCGGGCCGGAACGCGTATCGCTAAACCGATCGAGGCGGCAAGATTTTCGACACAGTGAGGAGTGAGTGGGCTGCGCATCGCAATCATCGTGCCCGACGGGACGCCCGTGGCGGGCGGTAACTGGACGACGGCACTCAGGCTGGAGGGAGGGCTGAGGGCGCGCGGGCATGACGTGCACTTCTCGTACCTGAGGGACGCTCGGCCGGAAGAGGCCGATGTTGTCCATGCCCTGAATGCCCGTTCGGTGGGCGTGCCGCTTCTACGCGGGGGTGTGAGCCCCGGATCCGTGCTCGTGACCTGGACGGGGACGGACCTCTGGCATCCCGAACCTTTTTCCGACACGGATCGGGAACTGCTGCGGATGGCAGCGGGCCACACCGTGCTCGGCCGGGACGCCATCGTGCAGGTGAGTCACAAACTTGGCATTCCCGCGGGCGACGTGGTGCTGGTCCCACCGGGCGTCGACACCGAGCGCTTTTCCCCCGATGGTCCGCGTGTCGATCTGCCGCGACCGACTCTGCTCCTGCCGGGCGCCGGACGACAGGAGAAGGGCACCCTCGATGCCATCGACCTGGTGGATGCCCTGAACCGTGCCCATCCCGTCCACCTCGCCATCGTAAGCCCTGCACGGGATCAGGCCTACTGGAGTCAGGTGGAAAAGCGTCTGGCGCACTCGCCCGAAGCCCGGTGGTACGGAACCGTGGAGCTTCGCGAGATGCCCGCATGGTATCGGGCGGCGGATCTGGTCATCAACACGTCTTACACCGAAGGTCTCTCCAATGCTCTTTTGGAAGCCCTCGCCTGCGGCCGCCCGGTGCTGGCGCGGGACATTCCGGGGAACCGCGCCCTCCTGCAGGCTGCGGGGGCCGGCCTCCTGTTCCGCACACCGACGGAATTCGTCGATTCCGCGCTCGAACTTCTCACCCGGGGGGACATCGCGGACAGTCTTTCGAAGAGGGCCCGCTCGCATGTGCTCCGACACTTCACGCTCACGCGTGAAATCGACGCGTTTCTAGGACTGTATCGCCAGATGGCGGAAAGCCCCTGCCGCCGGGGAGCCGGACAATAGCCGGGCTGCGGGACCCCCGCGACACCAGTGCGGCAGCCCTGGTGAAGCCGCGGCATTGTGCCGGGTGCGGGAGGCCCGATCCCTGGGAGGATGTGGGGCAGGGTCGCGTCCGCTGCCGCGCCTGTGGGTTTGTCGTCTGGTCGAATCCGGTGCCCGTGGCACTGGCGGTGCAGCCCGTGGGCAGGGGGGTGCTCCTGGTCCGGCGGGCACAGGATCCGGGCCGCGGACTGTGGGCCCTTCCTGGCGGCTACCTAAATCCCCATGAAGCCCCGGAAGACGCCGCCAGACGTGAGCTGCAAGAAGAGACGGCGGTCGTCGGCCGTCACCCGCAGCTGGTCGCCGTGGTAGGCGGCCTGCGGGACAACACCCTTATCATCGCCTACCGTATGGAGCCCCTGGTGGACCTGCAAGCGCCGGTGACGGCGGCGCCCGAAGAAGTGCTGGACGTGCAGGTGTTTTCGCTCGATGAGCTGCCGCTCCTCGCCTTCTCCGTGCACGAGGAGATCCTAGCCGCTGTGTTCAAAGAGCCCTGAGCCTGGGCGCTCCCATCCGTCTCCGGTGACGGACCTTGGTCCCGGTTCCCCCGGGGGAGCTGGCTCCAGCCAGGAGTGGTGGGGATCGACACTCGACGGCGTGCCGGGATAGGCTGGCCGCCCGGCTCGGGCGCGGGTGCCCGCATGCCGGGGTCCCAGGTTGACGGCGTCCCGACCCGGGCCCCGAACAGCCTTCTGCTCTCTTCTTGGCCATGAGCCTGCCAACTCTTACCCGGCACACGAGTCCCGGGCGCACACAGACCCCCCGTGCCTGTCGGCGGGTATCGCTTTGGCCCGAGGACATCGACGGCGCCGGCCGTGGCGATGTCGGGAGAGTCGGGAGCGAGCGCACCGGTTCAGCCGGCGGCGGATGACCGTGGCATCCACTCGCCGACGTGTGAACGTTCATGCTTACCCGGGTTCTCACGGTATCGAGGGGGCACATTATCTGCGTCAAGCGTCGCTTCTGACACCGGTGTTGGCGCGCATCAAAGCCTGAAGGTTTTGACCGTCGCACCGTCTAAATAAATAATGGACACGATGTGCCGCGCAGTGGGAGGTGAGCAAGACAGGGTAGCGGGAATCCGGTGCTCCCGACGGGAGCCTACCGCTTGGATTGACAACGGTAAGGGGGAAATACAGCATGGCCGAGACAGCAAATCCGCAGGTCGACCCCAAGCGCCGTTATCGACGCGTCTTGAATCGGTATGACTACATGATGGCTTCCATGGGCGGTGTCATTGGTTCCGGCTGGCTTTTTGGCGCGATGTACAGCGCTCAGGAGGCGGGGCCGGGCGCCATTATCTCCTGGATTATCGGCGGGATTCTGATGCTGCTCGTGGCGTTGCCCTGGGCGGAAATGGGCGGCGTGGTGCCTGAGGCCGGCAGCATCGCCCGTATTCCGCAGATGACGCATGGCTCGCTGGTTGGCTTCCTGGCTTCGTGGGCCATCGCTATCGGCGCCATCTTCGCGGCACCGGTCGAAGCGCTGGCCGTTATCCAGTATGCGGGCGGCTATATCCCCGCGCTTTACAACACCAAGACGGCCGTTGTGACCCCGATTGGTCTCGTGGTGACCGCCTTGCTAGTGATCCTGTTCTTCATCATCAACTACTACGGTGTCCGCTGGCTCCGGAACGTGAACACCTGGGTCACCACGCTGAAATGGATCGTACCCGTTCTAGCGATGGTGGTGGTCAATATCGCCGGGTTCACCCACGGGGGCGGCAAGAACATCAGTGCCGCTCCGGGCGGTTTCATGCCCTATGGCTGGCACGGCGTGTTGACGGCGGTCTCCGTGGGCGGCATTGTCTATGCTTACAGCGGGTTCCGCCAGGCGCTTGACCTGTCGGCCGAGGGCAAGAACCCTCAGCGGGATGTGCCCCGTGCCCTCATCACCGTGCTGTTGTTCGCGATCGGTCTATACACCCTGCTGCAGGTGGCGTTTATCGTCGCGGTACCGCATTCGGCGCTGGCGAGCGGCTGGGCTAAGATCAGCTACTCATCGCCGTTGGCCCAGCTGGCCGGTGGTCTCGGACTCGGATGGCTGGCTGCCATCCTCTATGTCGACGGTGCCTGGTCGCCATCGGGTTCGGCGAACCTGTTCACCGGCACGGCGTCGCGCCTTCTGTACGCGGCGCGCAAGAACGGCTTCTACGTCAAGGGCTGGGACAAGTTCAACAGCCACGGCATTCCCATCACTACCCAGCTCATCATTCTGATAGCGGGGATTGTGGCGATCCTGCCGTTCCCGGGCTGGCACTATCTCGTCGAGCTGACGACGTCGATGGGCCTTATCACGTATGCGGTGGGAGGGCCGAGCCTCACGGTCATCCGGCGGTGGACCACACGCGAAGAGCGGAAGTTCGATATGGGAAGCCCGCTGGCGGGCGTGGCAGCGCCGGCCACGTTTGCCATCGGGGGTCTTCTGTTCTACTTCTTCGGCTGGCCCACCACCATGCAGGCCGGACTCATCATGCTGGTGGGACTGGCCGTCTTCGCCGTTTACCAGGCGCTCTACCACTACCCGGTGGAGGACATCGCCAAGGGCATCTGGTTTGTGGTGTGGATCGGCTTCATCGTAGCCATGAGCTATGTTGGCTCCTTCGGCACGGGCAACCGGGACCTCATCAAGTTCCCGATGGACATGGTCGTCGTTCTCGTGGGCTCGCTCATCCTCCACTTCTGGGGAGTGGCCAGCGGACACGAGACCCAGGCCTGGCGGGATTTCCGCGGCGGCAAGGATTGGGACCTCGTCGGGGAAGAACACACGACAAGCCGGTCGGCTGGCTCCTAAAGCAGCCCGCGACGTCACCCCGGGGTCTTTTAAGGCGCCGGGGTGACTTGCTTTTGGTGGCGTCGGACACGAGCCCCTTGCAAACACCGCGCTCGATCGCGAGCCGGAGTGGAAGTATAAGCCTTCGCGGCATCCCGCAAGCTTCCGGGGGCGGGAAGAAGCGACCGAGTTTCGGAGGGGGCGGCGACCGATAGGGCCGCCGACGCGATCGCCGAAGACGAGACGCCACCAGCGGCGGATCTATTCTGGCCGATCATCGTCCGTGGCTTAGCCGTGCAGGCCGGGATGACGGCGTTCCGCCTGGACCGATTAATGTGTACTCCAAGCGCTCGGCGAGAGCTTCGGGCTGCAAGAGACATGCTTGTCCACAGTGTGGTGGAAGGGTGGACCCGTCGGGGTCGCGATGCCCTATTGGGCGATGGCGAGAAGACGGCAGCCGGGCTCTTCCCGAATGGCGGGGGGAGGTGAGGCGAGGGGGCGAGATCGCTTCAAGGAAACGGTGAGGGGCATCCGCCATCCGGAGACGGGGGACTTGCCCTTCATGACCTTCGGGTCAAGACACCCCCGCTTTGAACATCATGATCCAGATGGACATGCCGATCATGCCGAGCGCGATAAAGAAGGCGAGCCCCAGCGGCATGAGCTGCCAGGCGGGGCCGCGGCTCTCACGGATGTGCATGAAGACGCCCAGCTGAAGGGCGGCCTGACCGATGGCGAGCGTCAGGATGACCGCCAGGAGGATGACCGGTGGCATGAGGTGACGGGTCACGAGAAAGAACGAGCCGAACGTGAGGAGGAGAGAGCCCCCGTACCCGAACACCTGGGCCATGGGGAAGCCTTCCCCGTGCACGCGCGGCTCGAGAAATTCGAGACCCTCCTCGCGGGCGCTCTGTTCGGGCGCCGTCCGCGGTTCCGCCATGTCGCTCTCCCTTCCCTCAGCCGATCTTGCCGCCAAGATAGACGAACGTGAAGATGAACACCCAAACGATGTCGAGGAAGTGCCAGTAGAGGGAGAACGTATAAAGTTTGCGCGCCGTGATGGGGGTGATTCCCCGTCGCGCCACCTGGAACAGGAGCGTCACCGCCCAGAAGATACCGAAGGTGACGTGAGCTCCGTGGGTGCCCACGAGCACGTAAAAAGCCGACAGGAACGCACTCTGGTGCCAGGTGAGGCCCTGGCCCACCATCGAGGTAAAATCATGGATCTCGCTGGTCACGAAGCCGGCCCCCAGCACGAGCGTGGCCGCCAGCCAGAAGAACAGCATCCGCACCCGCCCTGTCCGCATCGCCCAGATGGCAATGCCCACGGTGAAGCTGGAGGTGAGGAGCAAGAGGGTTTCTAAGAGTACCGGACCGTAATGGAAGACCTGGGCCGGCCCCGGTGCCTGGGCCACCCGCGACCGATATACGGCGTAAGAGGCGAACAGGCTGGCGAAGATGAGCACGTCCGTGACGAGAAACATCCAAAACCCGGTGACCTTGATGCTCTCCCGCTCGTCCGCCAGCTCAAGGGGAAGCCCCGGTTCGAGCCCTGTCTCCTCCTGTGCCAGTGGAAGACTCATGCCTGCAACCTCCCAAGCGAAGCCTCTGTACCGCGAATGACGTCCGCAGTGAGCAGGGCATGTTCTTCATAGTTGAAGCCGGAGTAGATAAGCGTAGCAATCACGCACAAGAGCCCCAGGACGGCGACGTACCACCACGAGAACACCATGCCGAACCCGAACAGGAAGAAGGAGGCGCCGAGCAAGAACGGCACCGGCGTGTTCTTGGGCATCTCGATGGCGTGGATGTCCGCCGGCGAGAGGCTGTTGGCGAGAGTCGCACCGGACTCCTTCATGGCCCACCAGGGGTCCCGGTCGGTGATGACAGGAATGCGGGCAAAGTTGTACTCCGGCGCGGGAGAGGAGATGGCCCACTCGAGCGTGCGGCCGTCCCACGCGTCGCCCGTGAGGTCCCGCTCGCCGTAGCGGAGGCTCCACACCACGTTGTACACCAGCACGATGAAGGCTGCGCCCATGCCGAAGGCCCCGATCGTGGAGATGACGTTCAACAGATGCCAGCCGAGCCCGAATGGGTAGGTGTTCATGCGGCGCTGCATTCCTTCGAGACCGAGCAGATACTGCGGGAAAAACGTCACCCAAAAGCCTAGGAAGAAGAGCCAGAAAGCCCACTTGCCCTGATGTTCGTCGAGCTTCATCCCGAACATCTTGGGCCACCAGTAGTACATGCCGGAGAGAAGCCCGAACAGGGTACCGCCGATAAGAACGTTGTGGAAGTGAGCGACCAGAAAGTAGGTGTTGTGGAACTGATAGTCCACCGGCACCGTGGCCAGGATGATGCCCGTGGCGCCTCCGATCACGAAAGTGGGGATGAACGCCATCTGATACAGCATCGCCACCGTCATACGGATGCGCCCGCCCCACATTGTGAAAATCCAGTTGAAGATCTTCACGCCGGTGGGGATGGCGATCAACATCGTCGACAGGCCGAAAAATGCATTGACGGCCGGTCCGGCGCCCATGGTGAAGAAGTGGTGCACCCAGGTGCCGTAGGCCAGGAACATGATGGAGACCAATGACGCCACCATGACCTCGTACCCGAACAGGCGTTTGGAAGAGAACGTGGCGACGACCTCCGAGAAAATCCCGAAAGCCGGCAGCACCACGATATAGACCTCCGGATGGCCGAAGAGCCAGAACAGATTCACGTACATCATGGGCATGCCGCCGTGGCCGAGGGTAAAGAACGACGATTGAAAGAGGCGGTCGATAAGCGTCATGGAGAGGGCCACCGTAAGGGGCGGAAAAGCGAAGATAATAAGCGCCGAGGTCATGAGCGCCGACCAGGCAAACAGCGGCAGTTTCATGAGTGTCATGCCGGGGGCGCGCATGCGCAGGATGGTGACGACAAAGTTGATGCCGGTCATGGTGGTCCCGATACCGGCAATCAGTAACGACATCAGATAATAGTTCTGGCCGACACCAGGCAGGAAGACGTTCTCACTGAGCGGCGGGTAAGCCGTCCAGCCGGCGCTGGGCGAACCACCCACCACGAACGACATATTGAGCAGGAGCGCACCGAAGGCGAAAAGCCAGAAACTCATGGCGTTGAGCCGCGGAAAGGCGACATCGCGCGACCCGATCTGGAGCGGAATGACGGCGTTGAAGAGGGCGAAAATGAACGGCATGGCCATGAAAAAGATCATGATCGTGCCATGAGTGGTGAAGAGCTGGTCGTACTCAAGCGCCGACAAGAGGTGCTGGTGGGGCAGGGCCAGCTGGGTGCGGAGCATGAGCGCGTCAACCCCTGCCCGAAACAACATGGCGATGGCGCCGATCAGATAGAGCACCGCAATCTTCTTGTGGTCAACGGTCGTAATCCATTCCGTCCAGACATGCCTCCAGCGCCCCTTGATGATAAGGATGTAGAACAAGATGGCGCCCGTGGCGATGATGAGTACATCCGCCCCCAGCTCCGTTGGCCGGCGGGTGTCGGCCGGGAATAGGGTGTGGATGAGGTAGAGCATCCAGCCGGGCAGCGCCACGTCTTATTCCTCCCATCAGGCAATAGGCGATCGAGACCAGGATCGTCCGGAGTCAATCCTTGCGAGGGTCGTTATGCATGGGCATGTACATGCCGCCCTGCAGCACGAAACCCGTTTTGGTGCTGGGGAAAGTCGACCGCGGGTATGCCCCGTAAGAGCTTTCCCCCACGACGTTGAAGGTCAGGAGCCGGTGATAGTCCGCAAGCGTCATCGGCGACGCCGTGCGGTGCACCCGCTGGGCCCAGGCCGCGAACCTGGCCGGCGAGACGGCCTTCACGTGAAAGAACATCGACGCAAAACCGGTGCCGGAAAAGTTTCCGCTGTGACCCCAAAACTCGCCCGGATGGCTGGCTTCGAGCCAGAGCGGCAGGACGCGTCCGGGCATGGTATATTCCATGCCCCCGAGCTGCGGGACCCAAAAGGTGTTCATGGGAGAGTCTGCGGTCAGCTCGAACAGCACGGGCTCGCCGGTTGGAATGACAAGATAATTGACCGTGGCGATATGTTGCCCCGGGTATTCAAACAGCCATTTCCACTGCAGCGACGTGACGTCAATGACCACCGGATCGCGCGCCTTCGGCAGATGCGCGAGCTGGTAGGTGACGCCCACGGTCGGGATGGCAATGATCGTGAGGAGAATCGCGGGCACGATGAACCACAAGGGCTCCAGGAGGCGGTGTCCATGCCAGTTGGGCATGTACGGCGCGCGGTTGCCGGGGCGGTCTCGGAAGCGAATGATGGTGACGGCGTACAGGACGAACACCGACACAATCACGATTCCCATCGCAATGCCCGCGAGCTCAAACAGATGGAGTTCCTTGGTGGCGACCGGACCTGCGGGCCGCAGCAGCACATACTGCGGACCACACCCGGTCGTGAAAAGGCCGACCAGCAATGCCGCGGCGAATAGCCAGCGACGACGCGAGATGTGCGCAAGGCGAGACAGGAGGGGCGCCTTACCGAATCGCACCACGCCGCACGCTCCCTCCCTGGAACAGTTCGCGTCCAGGGTAGCACGTGCAACCGATTATGTTTCCACATCGACTCGAAGTTTAAACTTTGGCCGGAGACAGTCGCCTAAAACTCGTGTGGCAATTGGTACATCGGTCGCTTGATGCCCCGGGGCGGCCTGGGTTAAGGGCGTCCAGATAATGTGAGGAGCGGTAACCTGTAAGACGGTCCGCTTGTCGACTGATGGCAGGCCGCTCGCCTGGTACCGGGACTCCGCGTCCGCGATATCCGGCCTGTTCGGGAAGGAGTTCTGCCAGGTCAAACACCGGGGGCAGGCGAGCAAAGTCTTGGAGAAGGGCTGGGGGATCCGTGTCGGCTTAAGGTGGGACGCAAAGGAGTCGGGGTTGCCGGAGTTGGGTGCGAAGAGCCCGTGGCCTCCCGCCCGTCCGTTACGGGTCTGTTTGTTGATGAAGAGGCCACGTAGGGACTGCTGCCCCGTCACCTTGCCGAACCGTAGGTCGGTTGGGTGGCTCAAGCAGCATCGGCAGTCGGCTAAAGTGCCGTAAGGGGGTTTTCGTGACGGGAATTTCGGCGAAGGCATCCGGCCTGCTGCTCCTCTTAGCCCTGGCGGCCGGCTGTGGCGTGCCCTCCGTTCACCCGCACCAAGGCTCGACGGCGCCTGTTCGCTCCGCAAAAGCTCGAGAGGGCAACGGATCGGGAGGCTTTGCCAACATGCGCTGGACAGGATCCATCCACCCTCAAGACACGAGCGCGCTTCTTGGAGGGGTCCCGGGGGGCGGCATCGTGGAGACTGAGGGAAACATGGTACGGGTGTGGCGAGCGGGATCGTGGACGGACTACTCGTTTCCCCCCAACACCATGCCCGGCCGCGCGGTCTTCACTACCGCGGAAAATGGCATCCTCTACGCCCAGGACATGACGGATTCCGGCACCGTGCTCAGTGCCTACCGGACCACGGATGGGGGACGAACCTGGACCTTGCAGGCGGCCGGACTGGCGGATCCCGGTGAAGGCCAGCGTGTCCTTCGGTACGGCGGGATGTTCTATACGGTGAGCTCACCCGGCCAGGTGACCGTCCTGCCTGGTCAAGGTGCGATGCTGATGAGTCGCGGAGGTCGCCACTGGTCTTCTGTACCGGGCCTGCCCGCCGGCTTCACTGCCACCGGGCTTGCGGAAGGACCGGCCGGCACGCTTGTCATCGCCGGCGCCTTAGGGAGCGGGGGTGAAATTCTTTGGGGGCGCCCCGGGGCATTCCGCGTCGTTCTGCAGACGCCGCAGGTGCTATCCGACGTCGCCCTACGGGGATTCACCGGAATCGCGGTCGGGGGCACGCAGCCGGCCGGGGGCGCACCGAATGCCACGGCCAGCCAGGTGGTCTACACGACCGCCGATGGAGGCTTACACTGGAGCCTCGCCGAGCGCGTGACCCATGCTGCCGCCAGCCTGAGCCGGGTGTTTTTGCCGGTGGGCGGCACGGTGTATGCGCTGGCCGGCGACGTGGCCATGGGAGCGAGCGGTCCGGGATATCAGAGTCTGTACCGGAGCACGGACGGCGGCAAAAGTTTTATACCCGTGCTCGAGGGTCCGCTGGCCGGTGCCTGGGCGGTTTCGTCCTCGGTCATCTACGCCGCCACCCGAAACGGTCCGCTGTGGGAATCGACGGATGCCGGGGCGAGCTGGACCCTGGCCGGTCCGGATACCCTGCCCGTAGACTGGGCCACCTTCTCGTCGTCTACCCGGGGGTATGCGGCCGTCAATACAGGTCTCGGTGAGGTGTTGGTGGAGACCCGTGACGGGGGGCGTTCCTGGACCTTTCTTCGGAACCTGGGTCGGGACTTTCCGGTCGCCTGGTTTGCGCCCGGCTCCGGCGTGGTCGTGACCCCGGGCGCTCATCTGGCGCGGATCTCCGGAACGACGTTGACGGCGATGGCGGGCCCCGGTACCGCTTTAGCCGGTATCGGAGCCGCAGCCTTCACCTCGCTGCATGATGGCTACGCCGCCACGTTGCTGGAGACGGGTCCTGCGGCCCCGACCCTGTTTCGCACCCGCGACGGCGGCCGGAGCTGGCAGGCGCTTACAACACCGTTCCAGAGCCTCTTCGGTCTGACGGCGCTGGGCGTGGACGTGGCCGGGACCTCGGGGAGCGGCTGGGAGTGGTCGTCAGACGGGGGCCGGACCTGGCGGACTGGGAGTCTTGGCAAGCACGCGTCACCAGGACCGGCCGCAGTTAATCCCGGCGGCGCGCTCTGGCTTCTCGGGTTTGGAGGCTCCGGCATGACGCCGACCGTCTGGGTCGTGGAGCGTGACGGTACGGCGCGACGCTATCCGACTCCGGCGCTCATGAACCAGGTGGGGTTTGCGAACCGTCTGGTTGGCTGGATGGTTTCGGCCACCGGCACGCTTTACGTCACCCGGAACGGTGGCCGGGCATGGACCGTCAGCGTCGTGAAGATGTCGCGTGCCCTCTCTTGGTCACTGAGCGGGGGTCTCGGCACCGAGAGCCGTTGACGGCCGAGCCGTGCTCCGACTTCTATCCGGCACCGCACTCACCGGCGCGTCGGCGGTTTCCACCTCGACGGCGCGTACCGGTTCCCGGACTACGTGGCCGTGTCGGCGCTCCAGACGTTCGAGCGCGCCCGGATCGTGGTGGTCGCGGTACGGCTTTTCCATTTCGGGCGACGACATCCGGCGCCGGTACGCGATTACAAGCGGCCCGAGTCCCACCACCGCCACGAGGAGCAGGATGAGCCCCAGGCGGATGATGTCGCCAGCCGTCGCAAGCGAGACTTGGGGACCCATGGAAATCCTCCTTACGTAACGTACGAAGACCAACGCCTGCGAAGACCCGCCAACCCAGATCACCCTGTCAAGTCCACTCAGTCTAAGGATTCGCGGCTACGGGGTCATTTATGACTTGGTCGTTGTTGACCAATAACTGCGTGTGATCGTAAAAGGTTACTGACAGATCGTATTCTGCATGACAGGCGTGGCTCCTCCCAGAACGGCACGGGTATGGAAGGTTTTCCCCAAGATTTTTCGGACAGGGTTCTACCAGATGCTGACCAAAGTGCACCGTAAAGCCCCTGACTGCCGTCAAGGGGATATCCGGCGCGACGGCCAAGGGGCTCAAGGCCCCGAAGGCGGTGACGGTCGATTGCGCGTTATAGGAACCTGCTAACCATGCGGAAAGCCTCTCGCTATCGTCTCTATCCTTCCGACGAGCAAGCTGGCCTTCGTGAACCGTCAGGTTGGGGGCGGGCGGTATGCTTACAATTGGGCGTTAGCGTTGGCGACCACGACCTACCAGACGCCAGGCCCAGGGATCACGCGGTTCTCTCAGGAAAAAGAAGGGTATCTCCTCTTCAGGTCGAAGCGCGGCCAGCAAAGCGCGACCTATCCCCAAGGCGTCAAAATCTATGGGGACACCGGCGTGGGCTACCGTCCCACGGCGGGGTGGATTCGCTCGTATTCCGCCGCCGCTTTTCGGGCGCCGTAAAAACTGTCCCCGTCCGTCGCGTGCTCTCCGGCAAGTTCTTGGTCGCGGT
>JAKATP010000061.1 GCA_021818685.1 Bacillota bacterium
GAGTGGCTCCGAGGTTTATAGGTGGAACACTCCGAATAACCCCGTCAGAATGAGGTAAACGGCCACCACATAGTTCAAAAGTCGGGGCCGGAGCAGGATCAAGATGCCAGCGATCAAGGCCACAATGGGCGAGAGGTACACCATGACGCTTATCCCCTTTTACTAGCCGTCCTGCTCGAAGGGTTCGGAAGTAACCCTTGGTTTTCAGGGGTGGGGTGCTCGGGGGACGTCCGAAAGAGGTGGTGTCGCACTGGCGCTGCCCGGGTTTGATTCCAGGGAGGCTGGCCGCAGGGAAGCCGGCAGAGCGGCGGTGAGAAGATCCCGGAGCGCGGCGCTGGGAGTGGTGTGGTCGCGTTCGGCGAGCCGCTGAATGGCACGGATCTGCCACGGGTAAAGCCAGTAGTCAGCGCGACGCAGTCCGTGCGGCATTTGATCACCTCCCGACCACGGTCTTTCGTGAGCGGCAGACTCCCGCTGCCGGATCTCTCTGGTAGCTTTAGGTTGACAGAAACGCCCAGAGCTTATGTAATTCAAGGAACTGATTCCGTCAAGGAGGTGCCTTTCGTGTCCCGCACCCTCGGAGGAGCCGCACTAGCGCTCCTGATGGCCCTGCTGGTAGGCTGTGGAACGGCCGCGCCGAATGCCCAAGGCAGCGCGTCGTCTTCCAAGGCGCAAACCGCCGCGGCGTCCGCGACCGTCATGGTCGCGCCCGTCAAGACGGCGAGCGTGACGGTGGGCGGCAAGTCCCACACCGTCCTTACCAACGCCAACGGCTATACCCTCTACTACTTCACGAAGGACACGTCGACCACCTCGGCCTGCACGGGTAGCTGTGCATCCCTTTGGCCGGCGCTCACCACCACTGCCCACAAGCTCAAGAGCCCGAGTGGCCTCGGCTCGTTCTCGGTGGTGTCAGACAGCCATGGAAGCCAGGTGGCCTACAACGGTCACCTCCTATACACGTACACGGGCGACAGCGCCCCGGGCCAGGCCAACGGGCAGGGTCTGCATCTTGACGGGGGAATCTGGTGGGTAGCGACGCCAAGCCTGACGGCCGGCAGTGCGTCTGCCAGCTCGTCCTCCTCGGGCGGCGGCTGGTAGGGGCAGTAAGACCACCAGCACGACCCGACGATTCACGAGACAGACCGGAAAGGGCGCCGCTAGGGGGCGCCCTTTCCGATCGATCCGGACGCTCAGGCGGTGGTATCGGGAGCGCGGGGGCGGAGGCTCACGATCATGAGGCGTTCGGCGGGACCGCCGGGTTCCTGGTCGGGGCTCTGTCCCACGTCGACAAAGCCATGGCGTCGGTAGAGTACGATGGCGGCCACGTTGCGGGTCCTGACCCCGAGCGTGAGGCGGGAGGCGGGAAGCGCCTCGGCCCACGTCCTGACCGACTCCACGAGAGCATCGCCCACACCGTGGCCGCGGGCTGCCGGTGTCACCCACATGGACAGAAGCTCCGCCTCATCATCGCCACGGCGGGCGCCGCTGGCCATGCCGGCCGGGACTCCCTGGTAAAACGCCACAACGTTGTGCGGGACGTCTAGCAGTCGTCGCCGCCAGTGTTCCTCCGCGTCCCGGGGACCCTGCCAGTCGGCGAGACGACTGCCAAAGGCATAGGGTGCTTCCGCCAGCGCCGACAGACGTAGGGAACGCCAAAGACGCCAGTCATCGGGCGTCAGCGCGGCGAGCACGATCTTGCCTTTCATCGGCGCTGCTCCCTGTCCCCACAGCGACTCGTCGGCACGTTACACGGACTTTCTCTTGTACGGGAACGCGACAAGATTGTGGCACGGATCGATGCGCAAGCAGGTCAGATGATCCTCCGTGCACTGGAAAAATCACACCGGGACCGTTAGGACAACGGAATCTCTCGCAGGTTTAAGCGTCGCGGCCATTAAACGTAATGCCGCTCGCGGCTTGGGGGTGATGTGCTCCGATGAGGAGAGGACCGCGCGGCTCCTCGCACTCGTGCCGCATCGCGACATGACGCATGGATGGCGCCGCCATGACTCGTCTGTGCCGCGGCTACAAGGCGGCCGCCGGCGACTCGCCTCCTGGCAACAACGCCTTTCGGTGCATTTGTTAAGCACCGCTGACGGAATCCTGAAGAGAAACCGTGTCTGGCGCCATGCCCGCGCTGGCACGTCTCGGCCACGGACTCTAGCCGTATGGGTAACGAGATGGAGGTGAACCGGGTGGCGCGCGCCCAGTGCATGGTCGTGAGTCTGCTCGCGGCCATGCTGTCTACGGCCTGCCTGGGCTTCGGTTCGCCCGGCGCCCGGGGTTCGGTGGGTCCACCCGTCCCGGTTTCGGTCCTCATCGTCGGCGGCTCGGCCGCCGTGGGCTGGGTAGACACCACCGGACTCGGATATGTAGAACGCGGCCTTCTTTTCTATGGCGAGCGGGCGCACATGAACTTCGCCTTCACGAATCGAGCCATTCCGGGCGCCCGCATTGTCAACCGCGTGGTGGCGGATAACTACGGGACATGGCTCCGGTCCCTCGGGCCGGGTGGGATCGTGGTGCTGGCCTGGGGACTCCTGAACGACCTGCGGCGCAAGACTCCTCTGTCCGTCGTAAGAGAGCGCCTTAAGGGGCAGATCCATCTCGCGCTTAGGCATGCGGATGTGGTCGTGCTGGTGACACCGCCCGCGACCCGTGCCTCCTTCGAGCAGGAAGCCGCCGCCGAACGTCGCCTGGTGCGCGCCGAAATAGGGGTCGCCCGCTCATTTCACTCTCCGCGGGTCTATGTGGCCAATGTCTTCCGGCGCGAGACGGCATACGTGAAGTCACGTCACCTGTCCTACCAGTCTTTGATGGATGGGGTCTGGGATCCCAATACCCGCGGCCATGCCCTGGCGGGGCAACTGCTGGGTACAGATTTAGAAGGGGTGCTGCCGGCAGACCGCGTCACGCGGCAGATAGCGAGGCTTCGGGACGGTGATACAGCTCGCTCATCACGGCCCGCTCAGGCGTGAAGGGAGAACCAGGCCACGCCCATGCTGAAGAGGGCCGCACCGGCGCCGGCCACCAGTTGGGCGAAGGTGTGCCGGCGGAGTTCGAGGCGCGCCCAGCCGACCAGAAACGGCGTCCAGATGAGGCCGAGTCCCCAGGTGGATCCGTACAGGAGCCACATGAGCGCGACCACACCGACCACCGCGCCTTCATGGATGCTGATCTTCCAATACCAGCTCACGACGGTCGTGATAGTAAGCCAGGTCAGGATGCCCGTCAGGGTAAAGCGGAAAATGCGCGGATAGTGAAAGGCCAGCGTGATGCCGAAGAGCACGACCGCGGAGAGGAGCACCCAGGGCAGGTACGTGCGGCGTTCATGCAGGCGCGAGATGTCAATATCGGACCACCAGCCCCGATGGATGCCGTAGAACAGAAGTCCTGCGGGCAGCGCCCCCAGGAACAGGAAGGCCGTAAGGCTCGGGCCCCACAGCTGGCCATGGCTTCCGATGATGAGATACAGGAGGAAGAGACCGATGTAGAGGACCGGGTTGAAAATCGCGGACACAACACGGGCGAAGGCCTTCATGCTCCAGGGTCCCCCTTGGTCGATTCCGCTGCCCGGCTCCCAGACCCGGAGATATCTGCGCCCGCCCGCCACGCCCCCCTCCAGGGGATGAACACTCCGAGCCCGGCCCATGCCGCGTCGACGTGCTTCGGCGCTATCTTGACAGGAGCGGCCGGGGTTCACCAGGATTAAAATGGAAAAGTTCATGGACAGTATACGATATGCGGCGCGAAGGGAGGGGCGTATGCGGCGTATTCTGGTCGTAGACGACGACCCCGCCCTGCTGCAGATGCTGTCCTGGGCGCTCGAGCAAGCCGATATGCTGCCGACCCTGGCCAGCGGAGGAGAGGGCGCGCGTCTGGCGTTTGCGGGCGCGGGACCCTTTGATGCCGTGCTGATCGACCGCCATCTCCGCCGGGAAGACGGCCGCCAGCTGGCCGACGACTTGGTGCGTCGTGGCCAGCCGCGCGTCCAGGTTCTGTTGATGAGTGGACTGCCCGATGCGACGTCTGGTTACGCGTTGGTGCCGAAACCCTTCCGGCTCCATGACCTCATCGAGACCTTGAAAGAGGCCTGCGACGGAGCCTGAGTCACTGGTGCAGGCCGCACTCCGTCTTGTCCATGCCCTGCCAGCGCCCGCTGCGAGGGTCCTCGCCAGCCAGAACCGGGGCGGTGCATGGCCAGCAGCCGATGGATGGATAGCCCCTCTCGTGCAGGGGATTGTACGGCACGTCGCGGGTCCTGATGTACCCCCAGACATCCTCGTGGGTCCAGCGCACCAGGGGATTGATTTTCACGAGGCCGAACTTCTCGTCGGGTTCCACCACCCGCGCGCGAGCGCGGGCCGGCGTCTGGTCGCGGCGGATGCCAGTGATCCAGGCGGCCTCGGTTCTGAGGAAGTGGGTGAGGGGTTCCACCTTGCGAATACCGCAGCAACGGTCAGGCGCGCGCTTCCAGAGTTCGGGGCCTAGAGTTTCCGCCTGTTCTTCCACCGTGAGCAGTGGGGTCAGCCGGATTGCCTGCAGACCGTACCGCTCCCGGCAGCGTTCGATGAGCGTGTACGTCTCGGGGAACAAGAGCCCGGTGTCGAGGTAAAACACCCGGGGCTTGTCGGTGAGGGCGCACAGCATGTCAAGGAGACACATGTCCTCGGCGCCGAAGCTTGAGGCCAGGCTCACCCGGGCGCCAAAGGTCTGCAGCGCCCAGGTGAGCGTAGCTTCGGGCGGGCTCCCCTCAAGGCGGTTCGCGGCTCTCTCAATTTCGTCCGGACCCAGCATGGGGCCGTTTGTGTTCATGACGGCGTCTCGTCCTCCTCCTTCGACCATCCGCAGCCGGCGTGGCGGCCGCTCGCCACACGATACGCAGGAGGTGCTCATCGGGTCCGCGCGTGAGAGGGAGGGTGCCTCTGACGGCGAAAGCTTAAGGGGAGGTGCACCGAGTGGTGAGAGGGCTTCAGCTGTCCGATTTAGGCAGGGTGGTGGGGGTAACTTCGCCGCGCATGCATCCTGGGCATGCCGGAGGGGCGTTCGTGGTCCGGCGCGCCGCTCCGGACGGTGAAGGTTACGTCTTTCGCATCCTGTATGGGGACCAGACGGGAACCCGGGAGTTAACGCGCGGACCGTCCGACCATCACCCCGCTTTTTCGTCTGATGGTCAGACGCTCTACTTCGTGCGCGCGGACAAAGAGCAAGGCGATCAGGTCATGGCCCTGCCGATGGATGGAGGTGAGCCGTCTAGACTGGGCCCGCGTTTCTTCGGACTCACCGGTCTGACCCCGGTGCCCGGCCGCGCGGCCGTGGTGGTGGCGGCACGGGGGATCGGGGCGCCCCCCACCGACATCTATCCCCGGCACTACCGTCGGTGGCAGTGGCAGTTTGACGGCGTCGGCTACTTTCTCGAAGAGCCGGTGGCGCTCTTCTGGCTGGGGCCAGAGGGTGAGCCCGTCCGCCTGACCGACCATCCCTATGACATGGAACCGGCCGCGGCCGACCCCCATGGACGGTTCCTCGTGACGGCCGCTATCGCGGACGAGGCACGGGCGGAGCAGGCTTCTCCGGACATTTTCCGGATCCCGCTCGGGGAGGGTCCGCCGGACGGTGCGGTGGACATAATCCGGCTCACGCGCGGGCCGGGACGATTTATGCGACCGGCGGCGGCGTCTGACGGTCGGATCTACTGCTACGGCGATACCGGTGCCTGCGGCCCCGCCACCTCGGGGAGTGTGTTTGCCGTGTCCGAGGCGGCAGGAGCCCGGCGCATTCCCACCCCGGAGGGACTCTGGGTGGGGGCCGCCATTTCCACCGACTGGAACCCGACGGCCGGGCTGCCGCGTCCCCTGCCAATGGTGGAGGGCGTCATGGTGCTGGCGAGTCACGAAGGGGTGACCGGGATATTTCGGGTCGCTGATGACGGGACGGTCGGGGAGGTACCGCTATCGGTCCCGGTTGTCCACGAGATGGATGGGGTGCCGGGCATGGACGGTACGGACACCTCTCTCGTGCTGACCGGAGGGGGGCCACAGAGCCCGGTCGAGGCGTATGTGGCAAGGGGATCAGACCTCGCTTCCATCTCGCGCGAAAATGCCTGGGCGCACGATGTCCTGCTCCCCTTGGAGCCGCTGTCGGCCACGGCTCCGGACGGCCTGTCCATTCCGGCCTATCTGGTCGGCGACCCGCAAAGCCGCCCCGGCCCTACCATCCTGTACGTGCATGGGGGGCCGCACGGCGCGTATGGCGAGGTGGCCCGGTTCGATGCGCAGGTGATGGCAGGACGCGGCTACCAGGTACTGATGGTGAACCCCCGCGGCAGCATGAGTTACGGCCAGGCCTTTGCCGACGCTGTGCGGGGTGACTGGGGTGGGGCCGACCGGCTCGACCTGATGGCAGTGTTGGACGCGGCCATCGAACGCGGCATTGCGGACAAAGACTGTCTGTATATCACGGGGGGTTCCTACGGGGGATTCCAGACGGCTTTCACCGTCGGACACACCAATCGCTTTCGGGCCGCGTCGACCGCCGTTCCGGTCATCAACCTCCTGTCGTTCTATGGGACGAGTGACATTGGCTGGTGGTTCACCGAGGGCGAACTGAAAGGCGATCCCTGGCAGGAGCTTGAGCGGCTGTGGAACTTCTCACCGCTTAAGTACGCCGGAGCGGTCACCACGCCGACCCAGGTGATGGCGGGTGAGGATGATCGACGCTGCCCCATCGAGCAGGCCGAACAATACTACACGGCCCTGAAACACTTCGGGGTGGAGACGGAGTTTCTCCGGTATCCCGGTCCGCACGGCTTCGGCTCCTTAGGGCGGCCCAAGCTCAGGCAGGATCGCCTGACTCGCATCCTCGACTGGTTCGACGCCCATCGCTGAGGGACGCGGGCGGGAGAAGCCGGATCCATACGCCGGCTCCTCCCGCATGTCCGGGGAAGGGTCCGTGGCCCGGTGTTGACGGCGGCCTCAGGTGGGATAGGGAGGCTCGGACATGCGGGAGCCCGGTGGTCATAGGAGAGAGTGAGCCCACAGCGGACGGCGGGAGAGGCACGAATAGCAACGCGGGGCGTGCGCGGGCCGGGGCCGGTGGGCCCGCAGTCTTGGTCGCCGTGACGGCGTCGTAGGGAATGGGAGCGCATAGGGGCGCCGCCGTTAGCCGCCCAGCATCCGTCATCACCCAGGCGCCGGTGGCCAGGAAGGTGGTCGCTCTCACCTTCGACGACGGGCCCCCTCGCAGATGGACGCCCAAGATCCTGGCGGTGCTGAACGCCGCTCATGTGAAGGCCACATTCTTTGTGATCGCCTCTCAGGCTAGAAAGTACGCGGGCCTGGTCGCTCATTACGTGCGCGACGGCATGGAGGTCGGTAGTCACGGTGCCCTCCAACCAGCACCTCGTAAACCGAGACGCCGCGTTTGTCCGCACCGAGGTGGAGACGGCGGCTGCCGACATCATGGCAGCGGGCGCGCCCAGGCCGCGCTTTTACTGCCTGCCGGCCGGTGCGCACGACGCCACGGCCCTCCAGATTCCCCTCCGGACTGGCGCCATCGTTGGGCGGGCGGACCAATGCTGGCCATCGTGAAACGTTCGGGCCGGCCGCCTCGTCGAGTCGGTTAACTCGCGGGGGACCTCTCAGGGCGATGACGCGGCCGGGGACGCCCCGAGCGGTTTTGCGACTGGGCTTGGGTTGAGGCCCGCCGGCACGTCATGATGACGAACCCAGCCCGTGACGGTGGGCGTGATGTCCTTGAAGCCCCAGTTCAAGATGTTCTCAGCGTCCTGGTAGGCCACGGGGAAACTTGGGCCGTGGAGCACCACCCCGACGAGCGTGACGGGAACGCCGTCCACCGTACGTCGGGAGGCGAATACGACGCAGGCCACCGATTCCGATGTCCACCCGGTCTTTAAGCCGAGTGAATACGGATCTTGCCACAGCATGCCGTTGATGTTCCGCACGATGGGGTTCTCCGGTAAAGAGGTGAGCCGGGTCACGAAGATAGGGGCCAGAACGGGCGAATTGAGATCCAACTCCGCCAGACGGGCCAGATCGATGGCCGACGACTGGGATCCGGGTGAGATGCCATCCGGATCGGCATAGTGGGTGTGTTTCAACCCGAGATGGCGGGCGGTCGCGTTCATGAGGGCCACGAATCGGCTTTCATGGCCGGCCATCGCTTCGGACAATGCGACGGCCGCGTCGTTGGCTGAACGAAGCAGCATCCCGACGAGGAGTTCATGCACGGTGAATCGGTTACCGGGCTGCATAAACATCTCCGACCCACCGGTCGCGGCGGCATTGTCGGAAATGGTCACGACCTGGTTCATGGGTAGGGACGCTTGCACCAGGTAGGCGGTCATAAGCTTGGTGGTCGAACCGACCGGCCCTTCCTGGTACGGGTGGAGCGCCCACAGGGGCTTTGGCTGTCCATACATGAGCAAGATTCCGTCAGGTTCATGGATCGGTGGAATCGGAAGGGCCGTCCGGGTGGTCCAGAAATCGGTCACCGGCGGTACGGACGGTCTGGCGGCCGCCCGCGCCCGTGCCGGCGCGGGTGGGTCTGCCTGTCCGGACGGGCGAAACAGGACTACGACCATGCCCACGACGAGTGCGGCGATGATCATGTAAAAGCGGGGTTTCGGACGAAACCGGCGTCGTCGGCGCATGCCATCCTACCTTGCTGTGCTGGGTGCATTGTGAGCCAGCGCCGGAAGGGCGGCCCAACGAAAATTGATTGTAGGGGATTAAGACCCCAAATGGACGCCGAAGTTTCCTGAAACCTATCGGAAATTTCCCAGCCGACTCGCCGTCCCGGGCATCCCGCCGCCATGCGGGGGGTCGCATGGCGGCAGACGGTATATCCGCGTCTCGTACGCGGCAGGTTTCCGCTCGGTCCTGAACGTGCCCGGACAGAGGCGGGCCGACCGGATCGGCGCCGCACGGGTTCGCGGCCGTCCTTCCCCCCACGCCCACCCGCGTCGGGTCTTGGTCCCGCACCTAAAACCCCTACCATGGGGAGGGGAGAGCGGGGATGAGGGGCCGGGGCGCACTTAGGGGAGGGGATCTATGCTGTTCGTGCTCGGTGTGCTGGCGGCCGTCGCGCTGGTGTTTTTTATCGTGCGCTGGCAGGGTCAGCACCACCCCCGGCCCATGCCCTATTGGCTTGAGGGTCTGTTTTTGGACAATCCGCTGCGACGGTGGATGTTCGGATCCCGCTTTGTTCTTGACTTGGCGGAGGTGGCCGAGGGGGAGCGGGTCGGCGAGGTGGGGTCCGGCATCGGTTACGTCTCAGCGGCGATAGCCGAGCGGGTGGGGGCGGGCGGCTCCGTGCAGGCGCTTGATCAGAGCGCCCGGGCCGTCAGGGCGACGGACCGGCGGCTTCTTGCCTATAAAGCCGCTCACGGTGTGGCGCGAGGGGATGCCACCGCCCTGCCCTGGCCGTCCGGGAGCCTGGACGCGGTCGTCATGGTGGCGATGCTGGGCGAGATTCCGGCCGAGCGGCGGGTGCTGGCGTTGTCCGAGGTTCAAAGGGTGCTGCGCCCCGGCGGCCGTCTTGTCGTGGTGGAGTACTGGCCCGATCCCCATTTCCTTAGCCAGGAGGTGCTCGCGCGCTATCTCACGGCGGCACGCTTCCGGGTTGAAGCCTCCCGGCAACGTTTCGGGCAGTACGGGTTTCGCGCCCGGCCGCACGGCCATGGGTGCCGGGAAGGGGGTAGCGGCCCCGGCCTGGGGGGATCGGGCTCCCTGACCGTTTACGACCGCGTCCGCCAACTTGACCACGCAGATCGGCTCACGGTAGGATGCTAGTGTTGCCGGAGAAGGCGACCTCACCGGTTTGGGCGTGCGTCCTGCCGGTACGGGATAGGATTTCAGGCCGAGAGCATCTTAGCCTCTGCCCCCGGATCCACCGCAAGAGGGTACCCCTTTTCCCGGATGCCGAAAAGCAAGGCAAGCCATCATATGGCGCATAATCGGGGGCGAGCGATTTGGATCGCAAGCGCTGGAAGAGAATGGCCAGATGGGCTCCGGCCGCAGTCGTGGCGATGCTCGCACTGAGCGGCTGCGGATTTCTGCAGGGGCGCCAATCGGTCTTAGATCCGGCGGGGCCTGTCGCCCAGGGGCAACTCGGACTCATTGAATCGAGCTTCTGGATCATGATCGAGATCTTTATCGTGGTGGCGGCTGTCCTGGTCGTGGCGTTAATCCGCTTTCGGGCCCGTCCTGGCCAGACGGATCTGCCGCCGCAGGTCCACGGCGACAACCGTCTCGAGTTCCTATGGACCATCGTGCCGGCGCTTCTCTTGGCCCTGCTCGCGGTCGGCACGGTCAAGCAGTCGTTTGCCGACACCGGGTCCCCGTTGGTTCCGCACTCCATGGTCGTGCAGGTGACGGGCCACCAGTTCTGGTGGGCCTTCACGTACCCGAGTCTCGGGGTGGTGACGGCCAACGAACTGCATGTGCCGGTGGGGCAGAAGATCGAGCTCGCCCTCACGTCGGCGGATGTGCTCCACTCATTTTGGGTGCCGCGTCTCGCCGGGAAGACCGACCTCGTGCCGGGCAAGATCAATTACATCTGGTTCCAGGCCGACAAGCCGGGGCTCTATTACGGTCAGTGCGCCGAATTCTGCGGCACCGGGCATGCCGACATGCGGCTTATCGTCGACGCCCAGACGCCCGCCAAGTTCAGTCAATGGGTGGCCACCATGAGTCATCCGGACAGCACGCCCACTACGGCGTTGGCCAAAGCGGGCGAGAAGCTCTTCGGCACGATTGGCTGCAGCACGTGCCACACGGTCGGGGGCACCACATTTGCGGGTGCGGTGGGCCCGAACCTTACCGACCTGACCGGGCGGCTCATGATTGCCGCCAACACGTATCCCAACACCCCGAAGAACCTGTACAACTGGGTCCACGACGCACCGGCCATGAAGCCGGGCGTGCTCATGCCAAGCTTCAGCTACCTGAAGCCGCCGCAGGTGAAAGCTCTGGTGGCGTTCTTGGAGAGCCTCAAATGACGGCCTCCACCAGCGGCTGCACCACCATGATCTGCTCCGGGAGGCATCCTCATGGCTGCGACCACTGAACGCATTCCGCATGTCATCCCCCGCAGCGACGCGTACCACGAGAACAAGCTCTTGTCGTGGCTGTCGGTGGTGGATCACAAGCGCATCGCCCAGCTGTATCTGATGGCCGGCCTGCTGTTCTTTCTGACTGGGGGCATCGAGGCCTTCATCATGCGCCTGCAGCTGGCGCATCCGAACGGACATGTGGTGTCGGCGGTCCTGTTCAACCAGCTGTTCACCATGCATGGCACGACGATGATCTTCCTCGCGATCATGCCGATGCTGATCGGATTTGTGAACGCCGTCCTGCCGCTGCAGATCGGGGCCCGGGACGTCGCGTATCCGCGCTTGAACGCCCTGTCCTTCTGGCTGTTTCTCGCCGGCGGTTTGCTGCTCAATAGCAGCTGGTTTCTCGGCGGTGCGCCGAATGCCGGGTGGTTTAACTACGTGCCCATCTCGAACCCGCCCTACAGCCCGGGTCTCGGAGTGGACTTTTACGACATCGGGCTTCAGATTGCCGGGATCGGCACGTTGATGACGGGCATCAACTTCCTGGTAACGCTCGTGAACCTGAGGGCACCCGGCATGCGGCTCATGCGGCTCCCGATGTTCGCGTGGACGGTGCTGGTGACGATGGTACTGATCCTGTTCGCGTTTCCGCCGCTCACGGTGACGCTCTTTCTGCAGACCTTCGAGCGGTTGTTCGGTGCGCAGTTCTTCAGCGTAGCCGCGGGTGGCAATCCGCTCTTGTGGTCGAATATGTTCTGGATCTTCGGGCACCCCGAGGTCTATATCCTCATCCTCCCGGCGTTTGGCATCATCTCGGAGGTGGTGCCGGTGTTCTCCCGGAAACCCCTGTTTGGCTATACCAGCATGGTGCTGGCCACCCTCGCCATCGGCTTCTTGTCCTTCATGGTCTGGGTTCACCACATGTTCACGCTCGGCTACGGTCCTTTCGTGAACTCCATCTTCGCGCTCACCTCCATGATGATCGCCATTCCGACTGGGGTGAAGGTCTTTAACTGGCTCGCCACCATGTGGGGGGGGCAGATCCGCTTCACCACCTCCATGCTGTGGGCCATTGGATTCCTGTTCTGCTTCGTGCTGGGCGGCATGAGCGGGGTGATGCTGGCCATCGCACCGGCCGACCTGCAGTACAACAACAGCTACTTCGTCGTGGCCCACTTCCACTATGTGCTCATCGGGGGCACGCTGTTTGCGCTCTTCGCCGGCATCTACTACTGGTTCCCCAAGATGACCGGACGCATGCTGTCCGAGCGACTTGGCAAGTGGAACTTCTGGCTGACCCTCATCGGGTTCAACATCACCTTCTTCCCCATGCACTTTCTCGGGCTCATGGGTATGCCACGGCGGATTTACACCTACGCGCCGGGCAACGGGTTCACGTTCTGGAACGAAGTATCGACCTTCGGGGTCTTCATCCTGGCGGCCGGCATCTTGTTCTTCCTGGTGAACCTGGTCACGTCCTTGCAGCGAGGGGAGAAGGCCGCCAATGACCCGTGGGATGCCCGCTCCCTCGAGTGGTCGATAAGTTCGCCGGCCCCGCCGTACAATTTCGCCAAGATCCCGCTCGTACGGGGAGCCGACCCGTTCTGGCTCGAGAAGATGCACGGAAATGGACACATGCTGCCAGCGCCGGGGCAGGAGCATCATCATGGGCCGCCCAATACGGTTCACATGCCGCGGCCGACGATGATTCCGCTCATCATCGCGGTGGCCCTCCTCATTCTCGGGTACGGATTCATCTACCACGCGCTGGTGGTGGAGATTGTGGGCTTCATGGTGCTGGCGGTGGGCCTGCACCGCTCCATGTTCACGCCGGACCCGGGGGAGTACGTCCCCATCGAGGAGGAGCCGGCAGAGGAGGTGGGGGCGGATGGCTAACCCGGCCGTGACCGCGTCGCAGACGGGACCCGAGGTCGTGGCCGCTCTGGAGCCCGTCGATAATGCGGTGCTGGGCCTTTGGATCTGGTTGTCGGCGGAGGCGGTGTTCTTTGCCTCCCTGATTGGCACCTATCTGCTCATGCGGACCCACACCAATCACGGGCTCACGCCGAAGCAGGTATTCGACCTGCCCGTGACTCTGGTCGGAACGCTGACCCTGCTCGCGTCCAGTATGACGTTCGCCATCGGTTACGCGCAGCTTCGGGCGGGAAGGCTCGCGCGGTTCCGGAGCTGGCTCATTGTGACCGTCATCCTGGGGCTCGGCTTCCTGTCCTTCCAGGCTTTCGAATTCACGGGCGACTACAAGCGAGGGCTCACGCTGTCGTCAAGCCCGTTCGGGTCCGCGTTCTTTACCCTGACAGGGTTTCACGGGATGCACGTCGCGTTCGGCGTCTTCTGGCTCCTGTCGCTGCTGGTGTACAGTTTCCGGCCGGCGTTCAAGACCGAGGGCGTTACCAAGGCCCAGGTCGCCGGCCTCTACTGGCACTTCGTCGACGTCGTGTGGGTTGTCATTTTCAGCGTGGTGTATCTCCTCGGAAAGGTGGGGTAGGCGGATGCGGATGGATGATGCTCACACCGAGCGTGGAGGCGGACACACGAACCTCTACGTGGGCGTGGGGGTGGTCTCGCTCATCCTGACCGCCATCGCCTTCGGAGTCCTCCTGACCAATACGGGCCTGCGGCCGCATGCTGTCCCCATCATCATCATCCTGGCCATCGTGCAGGTAGCGCTGCAGGTGTTCTTGTTCATGCACCTGCGCGAGGGGCGGCAGGTTTACCGGCTCTTCTTCGGCTATGGGGCCTTCATTGCCATTGTGGTGGCCTGGGGCATCGGCTACGTGCTCACGGCGTACTCGCCGCCGTCACCACCGGTTCAGCACCTAACGGCGGCGCAGATGACGGCGGCCGGCGGCAAGATTGTGACTACCACCTGCATTTCCTGTCACACGGTCAACGGCCATGGCGGGACGTTGGGACCCGACCTGAATCAGGTTCTGGCGGGCAAGATCAACCTGGTGCCAGGTGGGCACCCTACGCAGACGTCCTGGCTTTTACAGTGGATTGCGGATCCGCAGGCTGTCTGGTCCGGTGCCAAGATGCCCGACCTCGGACTGACCCCGCAGCAGGTTCAGGAGGTCGTGAGCTATCTCGAAAAGGACGTGAAGTAGCGCCTACAGGAGACCACAACGATGGGAACCTATCCCTTCCTGGTGCTTTGGAATCCGGCTCCCTGGGTAGCGGTGTTCCTCGCGGGCGCCCTGGGGGGCCGCTTCCGCAATCCGGGCACCTGGCCGCGGTGGGCGTTGGTAGTCGGGCTCGGAGTGTGCGCGGCGGCGTTCGGCACGCCGCTCCAGGTACTGGCGGAACACTCGCTGACGGCGGCCATGGGTCAGCGGCTGCTGACCACCGGCGTCGCCGTGCCGCTTTTAGTCGCGGCACTTTCTCCTTCCTTCTGGCGCGGGGTGTGGCAGCGGCTCGGATTGGCGGGCCGCCTGCTCGCCCGGCCACTTTGCGCGCTCCTGCTGTTTAACGGAGCCTACGCGGTCACCGCGGTTCCGGGCGTCTGGAATTGGCTTTGCACCCACCCATCCGCTTTCTGGGCCCAGAATCTGGTGTTTTTCGTGCTGGCGCTGTTGTTCTGGTGGCCCGTGCTGTCGCCCATCCGTGAGACGCCGCGTCTTCATCCTTTGCTGGCGCTTCTGTACCTGTTCGTGGGCGGTATCGCTTTGACGCCGTTGTTCGTGTTCTGGTCGCTGTTGAGCAAGACGCCCGCCTATGCTGTGGATGCGGCCGGGGCGCACCTCGTGGGACTGTCCGCGATGGCGGACGAAAGACTCGGGGGGCTCGTCATGAAAGCCGGCGCGCTTATCTCCTACGGGGTCGTGTTTGTCGGCATCTTCTGGCGGTGGTGGGAGGATGGACTCGGGCGCGGGCCGGGAGGCCTTCCCGGCACCCGGACCCCCGTGGACCTCGATGCCGTGCGCCGCCGGCGGGCGAAGACGCAGGAAAGTTCATGAACCGACCGTGGAAGCGGATTGGGTTCGGACTGTGGCTTGCGGTCCTCATCTGGGCGGCGGTTCTCCTGGGGTGGCACCTGCGCCTCATGGAGCGTCCGTTCCCGCGGGTGCTGAGTGTGCAGGAGCTTGCCAACGGATTTGCCGCCAGCACCATCGCGCCCATCCGCCTCCCGCCCGCGGGAGCACCCCTCTCGGGGAGACGGGCGCCCGCGATACGGCTCTTCGGCCTCGGGGGCCCCGGCAACCTCGGGGCGTACCGCGGACAGGTGACGCTC
>JAKATP010000232.1 GCA_021818685.1 Bacillota bacterium
GAATTTGATGAACGGTATGGGAAGCGCCCGGGCCACGCGCTCTATCTCCGCCGCCCAGTTCGCGCTCGCCATCGCGGCCGGGTATCTGGCTCTCGGCATGTTTCACTTCCCGCGGGAACTGGTAATAGACGCCGGGCCGGAAGCCCTGTGGGCGTTCTTGCTTGATTGCGGGGCCGCGCTCGTCGGTCTCTGGCTCTGGTTTCGCGTCAATCGTCTGACGCCCGACGAGCCCGTGGGAGCATCCGTGCACCGGTACCTCACGCCCGTCGCCGGCTACCCCCTGAACGCCGTGACCGTCGTGGTTCACTTGGCCTTGGCGGTGCTGGTGCTGGCAAACTTCAGCTGGGTCATGGTGACATTCTTTCTCCCCAACACGCCGGCCTGGGCCATTGCCACGGCCATCCTGGCCACGGCTCTTTATATGGCCTGGTTTGACACCCCGGTCCTGGGCCGCGTCCTGCAGTCGAGCTTCGTGCCGGCCGTCATCCTGTCGGTGTCTTTCGGGCTGCTCCTGCTCGGAAAGATCACGGACGCGTACGCACTCGTCCCGGTCCTCCCTCTCCACGTAAGCCCCATCCTGCAGGCGGCCTATCACAGTTCGTATATCTTCTGGGGCTACGAGATTACCCTCACCCTCTATCCCTTCGTGCGCGAGGGCCACCGCCGGCAGGCGGAGCGCTACGCCTATGCGATGATGGGGCTCACGTTTCTGTTCTACCTGTTCGGCTACTTCCTGACCGTGGGCGTCGAGGGCCCCGATCTCATGCGTCAGCTGATTTTCCCGCCCGTGTCGGTCATGCGGCTCGTCGACGTGACCGCCTTTGTCATCAACAAGCTCGGCCTCCTGATCGTGGTTTTCTGGGGACTTTTTGTGCTCTCGTTCGAGTCGCTCCGCATCTGGTGTGTGGTCCATGACATCATGGCGCTGACCCATCTGAAAACCATGACGCAGTACCGGGCCCTGGCACTGGTCCTCGGAGTGTTGGTGTTGATCCTGTCCACGCAGTTTCCGAACGTCGACGCCGTGGTCTTCTTCGGGCAGGCCTACATGGTTCCGACCATGCTGCTCTACAACTTCGGTGTCCCGCCCCTCCTCCTGTTGGTGGCTGTCCTCCGCCGCCGGGTCTGGCGCCGCGTCGTGGCGACCCCCTGAGCCGCTCTCCAGTTGTGTGTCTGACCGCTTTCGCCTATCTTGAGGAAGGACCGGTGTATAAAGCCGATTGGGGCCGTCCCAACCCGTCCGGGAAGGAGGTGGCGAGAGTGGACAGCAATCCCGACCCTCATGAACTGGAGTGCTTCGATTTGGCCGGAATCGACCCCAGGTCGACTCCCGCTATCTGGCTTCCGAGGGAGGGGGGCGCGGCATGGCAATCTTTCAGCGTGGCGAGGTGCGGACCCCGTTCAGCTGGGCCGACATCGTGGTGGGGGCTGGCGCCCTGGCCGCCATCGCGGCGGTGGTGGCGTGGGCGACGCACGGCCATGGATTCCGGCCCGAAAGCGGGGCCATCAGTCTAAGCCTCCTGCGTCTGCCCCTCTACGCGCTCGCGTCATGGCTGCGCATGGCGGCCGCCTATGTGCTGTCGCTCGGGTTTGCCCTCGTCTACGCCTATCTGGCAGCCTTTAACGCCCGCGCCGAGCGCTACCTGATTCCCATTCTCGACATCCTGCAATCCATCCCCATCCTTTCGTTTCTGCCCGCCGTACTCTTAGGGTTTATCGCCCTGTTTCCCGGAAGCGCCCTCGGCCCCAATCTCGCCGCGGTCGTCCTCATCTTTACGAGCCAAGTCTGGAACATGGTGTTTGCCCTCTACTCGGGTTTTGTCACGATTCCGAAGGAGTTGAAGGAGCTCGCCCTGTCCACCCGGCTCACGTCCTGGCAGCGCTTTCGGACGCTCGAGCTGCCATACGCGATGGGGGGGCTCGTGTGGAACTCCATGATGTCGTGGGCGGGCGGCTGGTTCTTCTTGATGGCGGCCGAGGAGTTCTCGCTCGGGAACCGGCAGTATCAGCTTCACGGCCTCGGGTCGTACCTGCAGACGGCGGCCAACGAGGGGCGCTGGAGCCGCGAGATTATTGGCCTGCTAGTTCTGGTCGCCGTCATCGTAATCATGGACCAACTCGTCTTTCGACCGGTCCTGGCCTGGGCAGACAAATTCAAGCTGGAGATGGTGGAGGGAGAGTCACCCCGCTCGGCGGTGCTGAAAGTCGTGCGTCGCTCCGTCCTCATCGAGCAGTTCTCGGCTTACGTGTGGGCGCCCCTCACCGAGTGGTCGGACCGCGTGTTTCGGACTCACCCGGGACGGAGGCCCCCAGCGGTCCTCCACTCGAGCCTGTCCTTCTTGCGCACCCTCCTGCTGGCGGGCTCGCTCTACTTGATGGTGGTCTTCATCCGGGGCGGCCTTCATCTGGTCCTGCACAGCCAGCACGCCTTCCCGATGGTGCTCGAGGCCACCGCCGCGACCCTCGTCCGGGTGCTCCTGGCGATACTCATCTCGCTCGTGTGGACCGTGCCGGTGGGCGTCGCCATCGGACTTAACCGGAAGTTGTCCACGACCCTCACGCCCATCATCCAGATCTTTGCCTCCGTGCCTGCCACCGCCCTTTTCCCAGGGGTGGTGGCGATCCTGTTTCACCTGCACGGAGGGCTCAACATCGCCGCCATCCTGCTCATGATACTCGGCACCCAATGGTACATCCTGTTCAACGTCATTGCGGGCGCGTCGGCCATTCCCGAAGACCTGAAGGAATCGGCGCGGCTTTTCCGCTTGTCGGGCACGACGGCCTGGCGCACCCTCATTCTGCCGGCGATCTTCCCCTATCTCATCACCGGCATCATTACCGCCAGCGGCGGCGCCTGGAACGCCAGCATCGTAGCGGAGTACGTGTCGTTCCAGGGCCACACCCATCACGTGTTCGGCGTCGGCTGGCTTATTGCCCGAAGTGCCTTAAGCGGGCACTTCTCGCTGCTATTGCTGTCGACCGTGACGCTCGCGGGAACGGTGGTGCTGGTGAACCGGCTCGTCTGGCGCCCCCTGTACCGGCAGGCGGCCGATCGCTATGCGCTTGAC
>JAKATP010000062.1 GCA_021818685.1 Bacillota bacterium
GACCGGAGGAGATTATGGGTTTAGCCGGCGGCCCCGCGTGGCCACCGATGGGCGCCACAGCGACCGGCATGTATTGACGCACTGCATGCGCTGCCGCGTCAGCGGGAGGGACCAGCGCCGCTATCAGGCGGCAGCATCCGCCGACGGCACGACCGTGCAGGAGTGGCTTATCGCATTGATGGAACAGGCCATCCGGCGGGAGCGCGCCAAGCGGCGCGCTATCGTCGCGGAGTTGTTGCAGGAGCGGCAGGTAGATTCGCAGTAAGCGACGGGAAGCCGGGGGCTCAGGTCCCCGGCTCTTGTGTGCCTGGTGGGCTCCCGCCGGTGCGGCGGGAGACAGTACACATCCCTTGAAGGGGGTCGGAGAATCCGTCTCCAACCGTCGCTTGCAAGGGCGGCCCGGATGACAACTCAAGCGAGGCATGGTTTCGGTGAAAAAGCGTCCAAGCCGTCGCTGAACGCCGCCAACGTCGCCACGCCGACCGATCCGGATGCCCAGCCACTGCACAGCGCCGTCCCGGTCTGGTCCGTATCGAGTTTCAAGCGACCCAAGCAGCGGGTGCCGGGTCGCGCCAATGCGCCAGGCATTCAAAGGTGTACACACGTCGCCCGCCTGCATACGGATCAGGCGCCTCACTGGCCCGGCAGCGCGGATAGACGACCGTCGCCCTAGGCACCGGGGCGGTGAAGCGCCATAAGCATCGAGCGCGTGTTGAGCCTCCGAGCGGCGCTCGTGGATCTCGCGCAGCACGCTCAACGCGACATAGACCCACGGGACAGGGAGGGTGTCCTGATGCGCCCGACGGTCTATACCCCGTGTCCACGCGGGACAAGAAGCAGGACCCATAAACTCAGCCCCATCGCCTGCGCCAATCGGCGGCGGCCCAATACCTGGAATGACGCGTTGTCCAGGAGTACATCGACCGGGCGAGCTTTCGGCCCAAGAGGGCTTTGACACTACCACCGGGATGGAACGGGGCCGGGCTTGATTAAGGGAAGTCGATTGGGCGACCATCCCGCCTCCAGGATGCCCGTTTCCGGAAGAGGCGGGCGGACTTTGCACCCCAGGTGGCCACAAGAGCGTTGTCCCGCCGTCAGGCTGCTCGGTTCTTTGGGTGCGGGGAGGCGACGGTACGCCGACTCATGGTGGGCCATCATCCGGATGCGGACGCCAATCCGTAGGTCCGCGGAACCTTCGATGGGACCTCCGCAAAGCGCGGCCTCGGGGCCTATTGGCGCTCGAGGGATATGGTAGGCTGTGAGCGGTGACGCTCATCCGAGACGTACGTGGCGGTGAAGGAGGCGCCCTCTCATGGATGAGGAAGTATCCTTAACGTTAGTGTTTCGCGAACGTGGGAACGGCCTGTCCGCCAAGGACGTCGTGTCCACCTTGGACAACGTCCTGAAATGGTTGGCTGTCGCCGAGCAGTCGACCTTGGATCACGCATCCAAGACCAATTGGATCGTTCGGGATGCCCACCATAGCGAGCTCACCGTGGTCATGGCCGCCCCGTCTCCGAGTGACGCGGCGTCTCGGGCGGTTCGTCATGTCTACAACACGGTCAAGGAGCTGGCGGATCTCACACGCCCTCCACTTTTTGAGCCCGATGAAGAAGCCATCTTGCGAGACCTGTCCACGCTATCGCCTCGCCTGGACATCGCATTGCGCGTCAACGATGGGGGCGAAGCGGTCCCGGTGATATCGGCCGCCGCCACCCGACTCCCGGAGACCGTGCGGACGGAATCGAAAGGGTGGGGAACGGTCGAGGGCACGTTGGAAACGGCGACGGTGCATCACCGACGCGAGTGTTCCGTGTGGGATAGTGCCAGTGCCCATCGCGTTACGGTCAGCTTTGGGGCGGAACTTCTCGACACGGTCCGCATGCTGTTTGGACACCGTGTGCGCGTCCGGGGCAGAATCGACTACCGAGGATCCTATCCAGCTCATATCTTTGCTGACTCTCTGGAGTTGGCACCCGAGCGATCGGACGTGCCGCTTGCCAGCCTTTTTGGAATCGGCCGAAATTGGTACGAAGACCTTCCGGCTGGAGAACTCACACGGCGCCTATGGGGTGGTGACGATTAGCATACCGCCCATTGTGTGTTTCGATTCCAACGTGTTTATCGCCTTTTTAAAGGGCAACGAAGCCGATTCCTCCCTATGTCGAGATGTACTCGAGGAAGCCGAACACGGGGCGATCCAGGCCGTTACCTCGTCGCTGGCCATCGTCGAAACTGTGCATCTCGCCGGATTCTCCGGTGACGAGGCGGAAGTTGAGGAGAGCGTTCGGAACTTGTATACCCAGCCGTGGCTGAAGGTCTGGACGCTGGATGTGCCGGTTGCGATTGAAGCCAGCCGCTTGTCGCGGAGGTATCGGGGGAGCCGAGGCGACACCCCTCACGACACGGTCTATGTTGCCACGGCGATGGCGTCGCATGCGACGCACGTGTTCACCTTGGACGAGCGATTCGTCAATCGCTTCGCGGGCAACAGCGAGGATATCGCCGTGGTTCGTCCTTTCAAGCAAGATGGCCAACTGACGCTCGACATATAGGCTGACAGTCCCGGGCGAATGGGAGGTTCATGGGGGCGGGGAACGCCGTTGAACCTGGTGCGCCAAAACGGGGGTACGTCGAGAGGCCCGCTAACGTTTACGGGGCCTTACGGGGAGGGTCCCGCGACCCCCGCGCTAAAAGGAGTTCGTTTTGGCACATTGGCCTCTACTTGCAGGAATGCCGCGGAGAAGTTCCATCATGCGCGGACACGTTGCGGACCAGCACCACGATGGGTCACACTGTGGCGAGCCCTGTCGTGGAGAGGAGGAAGGGCGGGCGAAGTTGGATCTGCCACTCTCCCCCACCAAAAACACCTCCGTTCGGCTCACCCATGGGCGGTCAGGGTCGTGAGGGTTTCCGTGGAGAGGCGTCTTCCCGTGCACGGCGGTCCGGTGGAGCACGCCTCTCGTAAGGCCTGTAAAGGAGCGCTGCGCGACGCTGTGTCGCCGGCCCTGCCAGGCTCGTTTGTACGAGGAACCGCGCAAGCGGATTCCCAGCGCTGACCTCGGCGGTGGGCCGCATCTCGTTCATTGGCTTCCCATCTGCATCGGGCTACCAGACGGTGTGCTTTACCTTCCCCGGCGAAGATCCAGAGGTCTGCTGTTTCGAGGGCTTCCAACAATGGCACCGAGCCGCCATCTGCACGACAAGGGACTGCCAAACACACGATAGAAGATTTCCCTCGTAGAACGGAGAAGTGGGCTTGATGAACATTGAACCCCGCCCGCAGAAGGGCGAACGCCCCGATCGCGTGAAGACGCACCGTCTGACGTGGGACCTTCCCCGGAAACCCCACGAACGTCGCAAGCGTCGGCGGGAGACTTTTCACGGCACGAAGACCGAGGCCCAAGCCCGGTGGCTCGATGTTGAGGCCGAGATCAACAAAGCAGGCCCCGGCTACGTCGCCCCGTCGCAGCAACCGCTCAACGACTGGCTCGACACGTGGCTCCAGAAATATGCGCCGCAGGGAGCCCGGGTGCGGGCGGACTATCCGTGGCTGCCGGATCGCTACGTTCGACCGGACCTTGGCACGATCCCGCTCCGGGACTTGACCGCGGCGCGGTTACGGGAGTGGATCGACGCCCTGAGTCGCCGCCCGCTCGCCCGCGGCGAGGGTGTCCTGTCAGCCCGCACGGTGGACCTCGCGCGTGCGGTCTTGCGGTCCGCGCTCTCGGAGGCGGTGCGGCAAGACCTCATCCCGATGAACCCGTTGACAAAAGTGCGACTGGCGCAGCCGCGATCGCAGCCGGTAACCAGCTATGAACTCTCGGACATGTTGGCCCTGTGGGAAGCGACCCGGGACGATCATCCCTGGGGGACGTTTTGGCTCCTCGCTTGGCAAGGCGGATTCCGGCTCGGGGAGTTGCTGGCCTTGCAGTGGCAGGATTGGGACCCCGATGCGGGAACCATTCAGGTGGTCCGGCAATTGCAAGAGCGCCATGAGAAGTCGCCGGCGGACGTCAAGCGTGGCAGCTTAATCCACGGCCGGATGATCGACCTCCCGAAGAGCCACGCCAGCTACCGCACCTTGCGAGCGACCCCGGACATGATGTTGGCGTTGGTAGCCCATCGTGAATGGGTCCTGCGGCAACCCAAGCTCCAGGACACTCCGTGGGTGTTTGCGTCGCCCCGTACCGGACACCCTTTGTGGCGAAACAAGGTATACCAGGCGTGGCACCGCGCGGTAGTGGCGGCCAACCTCTCGTATCAGCGGCCCCACGCCCTCCGGCACACGTGCGGCAGTCTGTTAATCCAAAGTGGCGCGGACATCACCACGGTATCCCAGTTCCTCGGGCACGAAAGCATCACGATCACGGCCCGGGTGTACGCACACCTCTTGCGCCAGACCAAGGAACTGACCGTGGCACGGTTCGCGAGCATGATCGAGGAGGCGAAAGAGGCGAGAGGCAGCCCTTCTGACCACTAATCCTCCCGTTTTGAATCGGGCTACGGACCGTTAGCGAACCGGCCGATCAGCACACACCGGCATACCCGATGTTCGCCAAGAAGACTGCCGGCTTAACGTATTCGACGCCGTTCCACATATGGCGCCCCTCGGCTTCGATCGGGGGGAAGTCTCCTGTGTTATTGGAGACCACGAAGACTGCTCGGGCGGTCCGCGCAGCCGCCCAAAGGGGATAATCATCTGGATCTTGGCTAGCCAGGCTCGGCCACGCATCGGTGTCCCAGGGAGGCTTCGGATCCACGACTGTGAATACCGGCACCATCAACTGCATCATCGTTTTACTAGCGCGAGAGCAGGTTCGCTGGCTCTCAGCAGTGCACCCGTGATCTTTTGCCCAAATCCACGTTAGCACGCGGTAGAGCTCCCCAATTATCCACGGCGACCAAAACGGTCTGTACAGACCCTCCATAGCCGCTCGAACCAAGTCCGCTCGCGTACCGGCCGGCACTAATACACTCGTGTCGCAGACGGCCGCTGGTGGGGCACCCAAGGACCTTAGCGACCCTGCCAAGGCAGGCGGCCGGGTCTATCGGCTGCCAGTCGTTGCCATTCTTCCGCTGTGAGATCGGCACCAAGCTCCGCTATCTCTGCCAAGAGCCGCTCTATCCTCTGCATTTTTTGGACGTTGGGGTCTCCTTCTGCCAGTAAGCGGTCCACAGATTCCACGCTAATCTGGCAACGACTTCCGACGATACGATGCTTGAGCTTCCCTTCCCGGGCCCATCGCTTAATCGTGTTAATGGAGCCCACCTGGAGTCGGCGCGCCGCCATCCCTGTCGTGATCCAGTCACGACTCTCAGGTCTCTTGTTGTGCCTTGCTCGAGCGGGCGAAGTGGCCATACCTATCACACCTCCACGCTTAGAGGCTACTGCAGTACGAGCAAAGCGTCAATACCGTCATTCCTGTCCATATCGTCTCCCCTGCAGATGAATGGTCAGTACGACCGACAGATCCCGACCCGTGCGGGAATCGCTGGTTTCCGTGAGGATTGGCGGATGGCCGCGAGCGTGCCGGCCGACCCGGACTGTGGGGGAGACGTTCCCACGATTCGAGACGGTCGCTCGTCATGGGGCCATTCATGGGGCCACAATGCGAGGCAACGCGACCAATGTTGGGTCAACTGCCCCGCACCGAGGCCAACGCGTAAAGTTACGCGAAATGGCTTGAGGACGCGATCTAGAGGCACTTCTGAGAGGGTCTAGTCACCCCGGGCACACTGGGGTCAACTGCCTATGTTGTCTGACTACGAATCAGAAGGCCGTAGGTTCAAATCCTACCGGGCGCACCATCAATTTTGAAGCCCCTCAACGATTGCGGGGCTCTTCTTATTCCCGTCAAACTGCCCCAAATGGCCACGGGTCACGGAATGGGCCGCATAAAACCCGAGAGCATGTCCCACGACACTCCATGACTTCCGAGGGAGCCCAAGAGCGCGGATGCGTCGATGCCCAAGTCACGTCCGTCGGGACCCCGAAAAAGTGGCGCAGAGGGTATTGGATTTCCGCTTCTAACTAGTACCCCAGATGGAGGCCGGCTGTGACGGATGCCGTGCTGAATTGAGTGGAGGTGGCTGGTATGAAGCGAGGCAATCGCGTCGGCGCCGCGTGGTCGACCCGGAGGCGCTCTATTTGAGCCCGCATCAAGCGACGCGGATGTTGGGTGTGCCCGAGTACCTGGTGTACCGACTGGTCGGTGAGATTCCGGGCGTGCGACTGAGACTGAAAGGCACCGTAGCCCCGACGTCGCTGCCCGCGCGACCCGACAGGCGGTGGGATTCGTCCGTATCCCGGTAGCCCCGGCGTTCCGGATGCCGTCGCCCGTGGTGGGAGACGGACCGGGGCCCCGTGCCGCTCTCGACGGTGCTCCAACAGACCGACGTGTATGGATGCGGGGTACGGTTTCTGTCGACGAGACGGGTGCCGTGTCGAGCAACAACAGGGGCGACGGGCGCGGCCCGACCCGACCGATGCCTCTCGCGCACGTCGACACCGCGTTCCGGGCGCGGCATGCCTAAAGGAGAGTGCGAGCGATGACGGTGCAGTAGGGGCGATATCCAAACGGTTGGATGGCCATCCGGTTGGAGGACGGGGAGGGCGCCGTCGCGACGGCCACGATCGCCGTGCCGGAAGCCTCATAGGGGCCGAACGCGGTTTGCATCAGGGTTACGCGGAGAACGCCGGAGTGCGGGACTTGGGGTGCTGATGGGGGCCGTGGAGCGTAAGGACCAGGAGACCGGGACGACTTTGTGGACGAGCCCCTGGCCCGGCTCCTGGTTTCCCGACCCACGTATCGGGATGGGCCAAGACAATGCACCCGCATCAGCAGGCGAGGGCTTTGTCGCGCCGGCTGCGTATGGGCAATTGGAACGCGTTCGGCGTGTGCGCTGATACCTTCCCGGAGTTGCCGGCTTTCCTGACCGCAGTGACGGGCTGTCAATGAAATGTGTAGTTCACGCCCCCGGAGCTGTCAGCAATGACCTGCGCCCCGCCCGCGCTACCCTTGGGGGGAATGAGAACCGCCATGTCCTGCAGGGTCTCCATAGCAATATAGGTGTACTGCCCAGCCGGGATTATAGCCGAGGACTCGCTTCCGTCGGGTTGGACGCGAAAGACGTCCCCAGGGGCCGCGTGTTCCTTGAACTGTGTGGACACTGTGATGAATGCCAACGCTCCACCGTTCTTTAAGGCAATGGCGCAGACGTAGAGCGGATCCGGATTGGCACGGAACGAGAATGACGCGTTCTTGATGGGATTCGTCTTGAAGGTCGTGTAGCTGCGAAAGATGGTGGTGGTGAGTGGCCCGTCCTGGAAGGCGGGGTCAGCTGGGACGGTGCCCCCTTGCGCGGCGCTGTTGATATCCGCAGCGTAACGAGCCGCAAGTTCAGTCGGCGTCCACTTCAGTTCTCCGTATTGAGCGGGCGAGAGAGCCGTCGCATAGCCGTGAGAGTCGAGCGACACCTGAGGGCTGGGAGCCCGAGCATAGGGACTTGGAGAATACGCTTGCATCCATCCCTGGGGATCTTTCACGAACAGCATGTAGGTGCCGTTGGTATAGGCCGCGAAGAACCAGGCCGCGTGGGGCACCCAGACCGTCGCCGGGAGGTTCGGACGGGGGGGTGTCGGCGGGGTTTGGTGGGTGTTCTTGGCGGCAATCCAGGACATATCGTCGATCATGCTCTGAGGCGGAACCTCGATAGCATCCTGCCCCGTTGTATTCCAGGTGGCCTCTGCGGCCCACTCCTTCTTCATGTACTGATGAACAATGGCCGTAGCCTGAGCTGGCGTGATGCCCGGTGGATAATGGGTGGACGCCTTGGACGCAGGGGAGGGGGCGGATGAAGGGGCGCCGCAACCGGCGCCCGCGAGTGCGGTGAGGACGAGAACCACAAGCCAGTGCACACCCAGCAGCCGATGCGGATGCCCGGGATGACTCATCATTCTTCCTCCTGTTTTCCGACAGCTGTTAATAACATCGCCTCGGTTCCGAAGCGTGTCAACAAATGTGCGAAGAGCGACTGATTGGCACGAAGAGGGAGGGGGAACCGGGGAAACCGTGACGCCTGGGTTTACCGTTGTCCCGATTTTCTGCCCCGTCCTTAATCACACGCGACAGCCCTATCCGTTCAATCGGGGACGGAGTCGGGGTTCGGCAGGTCCTCCGGCAGCATGCGGCTCCACACCTCGGGCGAACGCGCGGAGGCCGGGAGCTTCGTGAGGCGTTCGGCCATAAGCGCCTGGGACTTCTCAAACAGATTCCGCACGTACCGGCCGTTGGAGAAGTGAACGGGGCTGGCCTGAATCCTGGCATGAAAGTGCGCGGCCAGCGCGGTCGCTAGGTCATCGCCCATGCTGAGCTGACTCGCCTGCATGAGGCCCCGGAAAATGGCCAAAAGCTCCTCCGCACTATAATCGTGAAACTGGAACGTGTGGGCAAAGCGGGAGCGGAGCCCGGGGTTGCTGTCGAGGAACTCCTGCATGGGATCGGGGTACCCCGCGGCAATGACCACAAAGGAGTCGCGGCGGTCCTCCATCGCCTTCAGCAGGGCATCGACCGCCTCCTGCCCGAAGTCGTGCAAGCTGTTTGGCGGGTGAAGCGCGTAAGCCTCGTCGATAAACAGGACTCCGCCCTGTGCCTCGTCGATGGCTCGCTGCGTCTTGAGGGCGGTCTGTCCGAGATAGCCGGCTACCAAGCCCGACCGATCCACTTCCACGACATGGCCGCGCTCCAACACTCCGAGCGCCTTCAAGATACGACCCATGAGCCGCGCCACAGTGGTCTTTCCGGTACCGGGGTTGCCGAGAAACAGCATGTGGTAGCTGGGCCGCGCGAGCCCGGGCAGGTTCATGGCCCGACGCTGCTGCTGATATTCGATGAGAGCCGCGAGCTGCTTCACCGCTCCCTTCACTTCGGCGAGGCCCACCAATTGATCAATTTCCTTGAGAATCTCCTCCACGGGCTCGGCATCGTGTACCCCTGTCGCCAATCGGACCAAGGGGCGTACGTCTTCGAGGACAACTTCCACCAACGCCTCACGCGTGCGCGCGGCTGCGGGGAGCGTAGCCAGCCGCCGCGCCTGGTTCAGGGCCATGCGTTCGATCCAGGTGCGCACCATGCGCGCGTTGGCGAAGGCATCGTCACGGCGGTCGTAGAGCGCCTGAAATTCTTCAGCCACCAGTGCGCGCGCATCGTCGTCCACCCGGAGACCGGCATCGGATAAAGCCGCGTCGAAAATGGCCATCAGTTCTTGCGGCGTGTAGTCCTCAAACTGGAAGGTGTACCCAAACCGGTCACGGAGGCCCGGGTTGGCCGCCAGAAAGTCCCGCATTTTCTCTGGGTATCCGGCCGCAATAACCATGAGATTGGCGCGTTGGTCTTCCATCGCCTTCACCAACGTATCGATGGCTTCGCGCCCGAAGTCACGGGTATCGGAAGGGTCCTGAATGAGACTGTAAGCTTCATCAATGAAGAGCACACCGCCCAAAGCCCGGGACACGGCTGCGGAGGTTTTCTGGGCCGTCTCGCCGATGTATTGGCCGACCAGTCCTGCCCGATCCACCTCCACCACATGTCCCCGCTCGAGGATCCCTAAGCTTCTCAGCACGTCGCCCATGAGACGTGCTACCGTCGTCTTGCCCGTACCCGGCTTGCCGAGAAACAGTGCATGCAGCGTCGGCAGCCCCATCTGCCCGAGGTCCAACTGGCGGCGCTCGCCCGCAACGGTGAGGAGTGCCGCTAAGTCGCGTACCGAGCTTTTGACTGATTGGAGCCCGACCAAGCGATCGAGTGCCGAAAGCGAGGCGTCCACCTCCAGGGGTGAGGGCCCCCCTCCTGCTTGGCCATGGTTCTGTTGCGGGATGGTGACGAAGTTCCCCTCCAGCTTCACAAAGGATCCGGCGTCAACGCGGAGCGGGGGGTCTCGATGCTGGCCCCGAACGATGCAGCGCTCTACCGTGCCCACGGATTCGGCTGCCGCCCACAGTGCATGGCCCTGGTTGTCGTCCAGCACGCAGGCCGTCAATGTCACTTCAGCCAGCGCCGCGAGGTAGACCCCGCCTTCGGCGGAATGCTCGATCGTGGTTTCGTGAAGGTGGCAGAAAGCGCGGCCCGTGACGGCCACACCCCATTGGCCGCTTTCGTGCACGACGCAGCGGCTGAGGGTGACATGCCCCGCTCCCACCCAGACCGACGATCGGTCCGGAGGCGTTTTGCCAAGCTGCGATTCGGCAAGTTCCGATGAACCTCCATTGGTCGAGAAGTTGTGCCGAAACCCTTCGATGGTGATGCCACGCGCGGTCAGTGTGCCCGAATCCTGGACCGCGACTCCATAGCCGTGTGGATCCGGCTCCACAGACTGAACACTGAGGCCCTGCAGTGTGGCGCGTGCGCTGCCTCTCAGGAACAACCCACTGCCCGACGCAACCGTCACCGCACCGCCTGTAATGGCAAGCGATGCATCATCTTGGCCCATGAGGAGAAACCCCTCAAAGTTAGGGTCCCCTGCGTGCTCCGGACGCTCTACGGTACACGCGTTGAACTCAGCGTGGGACCGCTGAGCGGCAAAGACGGCCAGACCCGGTCCGGTCGTGATCCGCGACTGACGGGCGAGGAGGCGACCGTCGTCAGTCAAGGCCAGTACGGGAATCTGATCCTGGCCGCCCTGTGCGGAGGCGCCCTGGAGGACCGCCTCCGAGTTCTGAGTCACCATCAGGGCATGGGTTGCGGGCGAAACCACTTCGCCACCCGACATGGTCAGCCGGCAGGTTCCCCAAGTTGCGATGGCGGCATCCGCCCGGCTGTCGCTCCGCAGGGCCACCGTGTCGAGGACGACTTGAGTGTTCTCGACGGCATTCAGCGCGGGGGCGAGCGCCGCGGCGATGCGGCCGCCGCGCGCCTCCAAGCGGGCCTGGCCGTACACCCAGATCGCGGCGGCCTCGCCGTCGCTCTGAAAGGTGCAGTCTTTGGCTTCGACCACAGCACTTTCGCCCGCATAAAGCGTGTTGCCATGTGACGCGGTGAGTTCAGCCTCCGTCAGGGTCAGGTGCGCCTGCCCGATGACCCATGCCGCGGCCGCCACGGCCGAGGGGACCTGCACCCGGCTGCGGCGGAGGCTCGCTCGTGCGCTATCCACGACCTGAAGGGCATTGCCTTTCGAGCCCTCGAAGGTGCATCCTTCGGCATCCAACACACCGTTTTCGGAAACCCGCACCGCCGTATTCACATCGGGGGCTGCGACGACGAGCGTGTGAGTCAGCCGCACGGTGGTGCGCCCTGCGACAAAAACGGCCGCCAGGTCCACGGCGCGGATAGTCGTGCGGTGCGCCTCGGCGAACGTTCCGGCCCGAGTCAGGAGCGAGCCCTGCAGGGTAAGATCGGACACGACCGTGGAACCCGCTTCGACGATGAGGTTGCCGGCCAGGACAGCACCCGCTTCTCCGCGGATGTTGACCGACCGGTTCACGCGGATGGTGCCCGCTTGGTGCACGCCGGCCGAGAGGACGATGTCGGTGACCGCTGGCCGGCTTAAGGCCTCTGCGAGCGTCTTCGCGGCGAAGCGGATTCCGCGCCCCACTCTCACTTCCACTAAATGCCACCCCGGATTCGGCGCAGAAGCCGCGCCCAAATTTAGGGAGTTTTCGGGACATAGGACACGGGTTCCTGCGCTTCCCTCCGGTGAATTCCGATTGTTCGTGAAAGCGGATGAGGACGGCGGACGGGTGGGCGTATTGCCGAGCTACAAGTGTTGATGGTCTCCTCCTGATCCAAAGCCTGAGGCCTCACGGCGGCAGGGCACGGTCCCCGAAGAGTGGTGAAGCTTTCGGCATTAGCGGGGCGCGAATCCCGGTCCCGCGATCCGATGCATGCGCCCTACCAGCACGGCCGCGCGCGATGGTCACTCGGTCGGAGGGGTCCGCCAAGCCGGCTCATCCACGCCGGGTGTCCGGCCCCCATGGTGATGAGTACGGCCCAAAGAACGCCGATACCCTCGCGAAGGAGACCCGAACAGGCGGCGGAGGCGGAGCGCCGGCACGTTGGACGGCCGGGAGGAGGATCCGCGATGCGGTCGTCGCGACGAGGACCCGTGGCCGATACCCCACCCCGGTAGAGGAGCCTTACCGTGAGAGCTTGTAGTGACGGGTTCCGGCCCTCTCCCATGACGGCCGGAGGGAGACCGCGATATGAAAGGGGAACCCGGCTGTGTAGAGTCTTGGCCGGCCCGACGATTTCGAATGCCGGCTGCGAGGTCTCGGCCAGCGGGCATCACTGCGCGAGCGTCCCCTTCCCGCCGGCCCCCGTCCTGGCGACGCATACCCCTGCCCGGCTCACGAGGAAGCCGTGGACGCCGGGCGACAGGGCAGAGGCCAAGACCTCCATGGGTCTTGGCCTCTGCAACGGGATCGGGAACATGGTGGGGCCTGGTGGCTACGGAAGACCGCTCACGGGCTCAGGGTCAACCGGTTGAACCACTGATCTTCGGTGATGGGATCGAACGACTTCGGGACCCCGTGCACGGTTTTCAGGGTCACCATGTACGAGGTGGTCTGCGGCATGTACAGCGCGGGCAGTTGGGTGGCTGCCATCTGCTGGTAGCGGTCCAGGAGCTGCTGGCCGCGCGCCGCGGTGGGCGCCACCCGAATGCTGTCCAACAGCTGGGTCATGGCGGGATCGGAGTAGCCCCCGAAGTTCACCCCTCCTCCGGGCGTGTACAGGTCAGTGCCGGACGGGTAGTAATTCGGGTAGTAGCAGTAGCCCACGTAGAACATGTCCCACTTGTTCCGGGTCGATGGGCTCGCGACCGTGCTCACTTCCTGATTGAAAGGCTCCGTGGTGAGGGTGACCTTGATGCCCTCTTGGGCCCATTCCGACTGCAGGTACTCGGCCATGTTGGACTGCGTGATGCTGCCCGACTGAACGAGGTAGTTGAGCTCCAACGGTTTTCCGTTCTTCGTAAGGACGCCATTTTTCATCTGCCACCCATGAGATTCCAGCAGGCGCGTGCCCCTGTGAATGTTGAACGGGTAGTGCTGCAGATGCGGGTCGTAGAACTGATTCTTCGGTTGCGGCGGGATCGGTCCGTACTCGGGCTGTCCGAGGCCCAGCGCGAAGTGCTTGATGAGGGCGTTCTGGTTGATCCCCATCTCCAGTGCCTGCCGCACGTAGAGGTGGGACAGTACGCCGCCTCCAGGGGCGTTGGGGTACATGTTCAAGAAGATGCTGTTCTCGCAGTAGCTGTAGGGTGCCACCGTCACCTGGTAACCCGACCGTAAAAGGGTCCCGCGGTCTTTGTAGTAGGAGTTGGGGAGCGTTGCCGTGGCAAACTCTCCCTTGCGCAGGCCCAGATATTCACTGCTGGTCGAGGTTTCGTATTCGAACACGAGCTTCGTGACGGCGGCTCGATGACCGTCATAATGCGGATTGGCGAGCAACGTCCAGTACTCGTTGTTGACCACCTTGCCGATGTGATAGGGCCCATCGACGACGCGGTATACCGGGTTGGTGGGCTCGGCTCCCACCTTCAGGATGAAGGACAGCTCCGTGGTCATGTTGGAAGACTTGTCCCAGACGGTCTTCGGGATGGGAATCAGCTGCGCCAGACCGTTGTGCTCGAACCAACTCGGTCCGACTGGCTTGGTCGTGGTCACGACCAGCGTATGCGAATTGGGCGTGGTGACGCTCTTCCACAGCGCCGGCATGCCTCCCACGGCTGTAAAGCAGTCGTTCCAGGGGGCCTTCGGGTTGTTGGCGGCTTTGATGATAGCAAAGGAGTACGCGGCGTCCTGCGAGGTCACGGGCGCTCCGTTGGACCAGTGCCACTTAGGATTGAGGTGCACGGTGAACGTCTGGTCGTGGTTGGTGACCCCGATACTAGAGGCGATGGAATGGGTGAAGTCGATGCCATCGGTGTTGGAAATGTAAATCAGCGGACGGTACAAAAGCGCGGCTGTCGTGGCATTGGTCGTGGAGCAGCCGGCGCTGGACGAGACCGGAAACCACCAGTTGATATTGGACTGGATGCCGCCCACCAGTGTCACCGAATGCGACACGGGTGCACTGACGGGCGCAGCGCCGCAGGCCGCGATAAGGCCTATCATCGCGGCGCAAGCCGCCACGAGACCGACTCGACGAGGGAACTTCATGGTCAACTCCTCCTGATGTGGTGGCTGCGGCGACGCTGGCTAGGGGGATCAGCGAATCGGAAAGCCAGGAGCCGGGAGACGGATCCGTTTGATTCGAACCGCTTGCCCTCTCGATTCATCGTCCCGGGACCGCTGAGCACCATGTGTAAGACGCGGACGAGCTTTTGGCGACCGCTCTGTCGGAATGCCCACCGTATCGCTCGCTCCCGGCGCCCTGTCCGCCCTATCCGAAATGGAGCCGCCGTCTTCTTAGGGCCCGGAACCGGTGCCCGCTGGCCCCTCGACCCTACGGACCCGCCGTCCGAGACATCGCCGTCACCAGCCGCGAGCCGACAGCGCAATTCCTGTGGCTCCCGAAGTCCGTTCGCGGATGGACGTACGCCATTTCTTGGTCCGCAAAACAAAACACCCGCCCCCTCAAGGGACGGGTTCTGCCCGTGGTACCACCCTGGTTCGCCCGAAATCGGGCCTCTATCAGGATAACGGTCCCGCTGACGCGGCCGGATCGCACTACTGGGACCTAATCGTCCGTTCGCCCGATCAGCTCCGGGAGGAGAACATCACATCTTTGGACACCGACTTGCACCACGATGTCGGCTCTCTTGGACCTCGGATGTGAGGCATGATTCCCTTCATCGCCTCTACGCGTCCCATCATATCCGCTCGAGGGGATCCAAGGCAACGGTTGGCGGAAAAGTTTTACGTATCATGCACGGCTGAATGGGGTGGAGACCAAAGAGGGTCTTCGGACCGGCCACGATAAGCTTATACGGGGGACCTGCCAAGCGCCTAGACCAGGCACCACCTCCACAGGTCCGCGCTGTCCCTCACCACACCCGTTCTGCCAGACCGCATGATGTCGGACGCCCCGGGTCTCGACGACCGCCGGGGGGTGAAACAGCAGGGCGGGGTTTCCCTGGCAGACGGCGCATTCCGTTCGGGACCGGGGGCCCTCTTAAGCCGTCTCAA
>JAKATP010000063.1 GCA_021818685.1 Bacillota bacterium
TCCGGCCCACGCTGTCGTGCAGACCGACCGGCCGACCGCCTGGACCGCCCCGACCAGCGCCTCCCGATTCCGGCTCACGGCCGCGCGCGTCGCGGCGTCCGCGTCCATCCCCGGTTTGGCAGACTGCTTCGACGGACGTGCCCATCCGCTCCAAGAGCCGGAGCGCGCCCCGCCGCACGCCCACGCTGGCCAACGGGGACACAGTAGTTTCGCGCGTGGGAGCCCACGTGAGACCGGATGGCAAAGGTCGGGTCCGGTCCTCGTCCGTCGGTACCCACACCGTAGGAGGCTCGCCGTCGGGACCCGTCAGCAGGCCCAGAGGGGTGTCGGGACAGACGAATGCCCAGCCGCCCAACTCCACCTGGACGGCCGGGGACTCTTCAGATGCAGCACCCCACCGTCCGGCAGCCACCCTAACAACGCCCCGGAGTCGGACCCCGTCACCTCCGCCAGGTCTGCGGTGTAGGCTGGCTCGATCACCACGTTCGGCGTCACGCCGTCCGAGAGAGGTTCTGTATGATGGAGACAGGGGCACGGGGGTAATCGGACCCCCGGTCGCTTATCGGCGGCTCAATTTTTGCCTGTGAGACCTGGCAGGCGCCTGGAGGCTAAATGTTGACTGCACCCAAAGCGTCCAAGATTCCTCACCCGCACACCCTGCATGGCGATGTCCGGCCCGACGACTACTACTGGCTGCGGGAGCGCGACAATCCCTCCGTCATCGCGCATTTGGAAGCGGAGAACCAGTATGCCGACGCCGTGATGGCGCCGCTCGAATCGTTTGTGGATACACTGTCTCGGGAAATGCGCTCCCATATGGCGGAGAGCGACTCGACGGTTCCCGTGCAGGACGGACCCTATTTCTATTACACTCGCACCGTGGAGGGGCAGCAGTACCCGATCTACGCCCGCCGCCGCGCCGCCTCGCGCGAGGCGTTTGTTAGCGCGCCCGAAGAAGTTCTGCTGGACCAGAATGAGCGCGCGGTCGGCAAGGCGTTTCTCAACATCACGGTGGTGCGGCCGAGTCCCGACCACCGCCGGCTGGCATTCTTGGAGAACGACACCGGCACCGATCGCTACACGCTCTACGTCAAAGACCTGCAGACGGGCGCACTTCTCCCGGATGTGATTCCCGACGTCTTTCTGTACGGCAGCCTGGCGTGGAGCCGGCACGGCTCCCATCTTTTCTACGTAACCACCGACGCCGCCCAACGTCCCTACCGTCTCTATCGGCACCGACTCGGGCAGACCGGGCCCGACGACCTCCTGTACGAAGAGGCCGACCAGACCTTCACCGTCCATCTCCGCACGGCGCGGAGCGGCCGTTACCTCTTCCTTGTCACGGCCAGCAAGACGACCACCGAAATCCGTTTTCTCCCCACGGATTCCCCGGACGACGCGTTCACGGTCATCCGCCCCCGCACCCGCGGCGTGGAATATGATGTCGAGCACTGGCAGGACGCGTTCGTCATGCTGACCAACGAGGACGGCCAGAACTTCGCGCTCAAGCGCTGTCCCGTCGACCGCCTGGCCCGGGGAGAGTGGGAGACGGTGCTGGCGAGCTCTCTCACCCGTTACCTCCAAGACCTCGCACCGTTCGCGAGCCATCTCGTCATCGGCGGGCGTGAGGGGGGCTTAAGCCAGGTCTGGACCTACGATGGGAACGACCTGCGTCAGCTCACCTGGGACGAACCGCTCTACACCGTGGGGCTGTACGACAACCGTTCGTACGACACGGACGAGGTCCTGCTGTCATTCGAGTCGCTCGTGACCCCGCAGACCGTGTACGGACTCTCACTGGCCACGGGGGAGCGTACCTGCTTGAAGCGGCAGCCGGTGCCGCACTATGATCCGGACCAGTATCAGGAAGAGCGCCTGTGGGCCACGGCGTCAGACGGCGCCCGCATCCCGATCTCGATGGTCTACCGTCGCGATCTCCGCCGCCCGGGATCGCCTGCACCCCTCTGGCTTTATGGTTACGGGTCGTACGGGGCGTCGTCTGACCCTGTTTTCCGTCCGAACGCGCTCGTGCTTCTGGACCGGGGCGTCATCTTTGCGATCGCCCACGTGCGGGGCGGATCCGAGATGGGCCGGGCCTGGTACGACCACGGAAAACTCCTCGAGAAGCGCAATACCTTCACCGACTTTATCGCGGTCGCCGAGGAACTGGTGCGCGCGGGGGTCACTCGTCCGGATAGGCTGGTCGCCGAGGGGCGGAGTGCAGGCGGGCTCTTGATGGGCGCGGTGACGAACCTCCGGCCGGACCTGTTTGCGGTCGTCGTGGCCGGGGTCCCATTCGTGGATGTGGTCACGACCATGCTGGACGACAGCATCCCCCTCACGAGCCTGGAGTGGGAGGAGTGGGGCAATCCGGCCGACCGGGCTTACTACGCCTATATGAAGTCGTACAGCCCCTACGACAATGTGACAGCCCAGGCCTACCCCCATATCGTGGTGACCACCGGCCTCAACGACCCCCGCGTCGGCTATTTTGAGCCGGCCAAGTGGGTACAGCGCTTGCGGGACGTCAAGACCGACCATCACGACCTTATCCTCAAGATCCACATGGGAGCCGGCCACGGCGGATCCTCGGGACGCTACGATCGGCTTCGGGAACTGGCCATGCAGTACGCGTTCGCCCTCGCCCGCGTCGGCGTGGAGGTCTAGCGAGACAGAAAGCCGCACTCACCGGCTTAAGAAAATGGCCGCCTCCCCTGCGGGAGGCGGCCCTTCGTATTAGGGTCAGGCGGTCTCTTCCTTCTGCTTCTTCCCCGCCGGGCGCTTGCCGCGTTCCGCCGTCACCATGAGCGGCGCCTCGTGGTTCTCCACCACTTCCCGGGTGACGATGCACTTGGACACGTCCTGGCGGCTCGGCATGTCGTACATCACATCCAGCATGATGTCCTCGATGATGGCCCGGAGTGCGCGAGCCCCCGTGTTGCGGCGCACCGCCTCGGTAGCCACCGCCCGCACGGCCTCCTCTTTGAACTCGAGGTCAATGCCGTCCATGCCCAACAGCTTCTGATACTGCTTGACGAGCGCGTTGCGGGGTTGAGTCAGAATCTCAACCAGCGCCGCCTCGTCGAGCGCGTCCAGCGTTACCGTGATGGGCAACCGCCCGACGAACTCCGGAATCAGTCCGAAGCGCAGGAGATCCTCGGGCAGGATCTTGGCCAGGATGTCGCCGATATTTTGGTCGTGGTGCGGCTGGAGCTCCGCACCGAAGCCCAGTCCCTTGCGGCCGACACGGCGGTTGATAATCTTCTCGATGCCATCAAAGGCACCGCCACAGACGAACAGAATGTTCGTCGTGTCAATCTGGATGAACTCCTGGTGGGGGTGCTTGCGGCCGCCTTGTGGCGGCACGCTGGCGACCGTCCCCTCCAGAATCTTCAAAAGCGCCTGCTGCACCCCCTCACCCGACACGTCGCGGGTGATGGAGGGGTTCTCCGACTTGCGGGCGATCTTGTCGACCTCGTCGATGTACACGATGCCCTTTTCGGCCTTCTCCACGTCGTAGTCAGCGGCCTGGATGAGCTTCAAGAGAATGTTCTCGACGTCCTCGCCGACATAGCCGGCCTCCGTCAGCGACGTGGCGTCCGCGATGGCGAACGGCACATTCAGGATGCGGGCCAGCGTCTGGGCGAGAAGAGTTTTGCCGGAGCCCGTCGGACCCAACATCAGGATGTTGGACTTCTGAAGCTCGACATCGTCCACCTTGCTGCCCATGTTGATCCGCTTGTAGTGGTTGTACACGGCCACCGACAGGGTTTTCTTGGCGCGCTCCTGCCCGACCACGTACTGGTCGAGGATGGCCTTGATCTCCTGGGGCTTCGGGATGTCCTTGAGGTCAAACTCGACGTCGTCGTTGAGTTCCTCCTCAATAATCTCCGAGCACAGCTCCACGCACTCGTCGCAGATGTACACGCCTCCGGGTCCGGCGATGAGGCGCTTGACCTGGTCCTGGTACTTGCCGCAGAACGAACACTTGAGCTGGCCTTTTTCGTCTGTAAATTTGAACATCCCTAGACCCCCTTCAACCGACCGACCGCCGGAACTCGTGTGGGTTCACGCTGCGCTACCCCTGAGTCGTGGCCCTGGCCCGGGGCTCCATAACACCATCGACCAGGCCATAGGTCTTGGCCTCATCGGCGCTCATCCAGTAGTCTCGCTCCGTGTCCTTCAAGATTTTGTCAAATGGCTGCCGGGTATGCTCGGCGAGAAGTTTCGACACCATTTCGCGCGTCTTTAACATTTCCCGGATGTAGATGTCCAGGTCGGTCGCCTTGCCGCCCAGGTTCTGTACGCCCGGTTCATGGATCATAACGCGCGAGTGCGGGAGCGCAAAGCGCTTCCCGGCTGTTCCTCCTGCCAGCAGGATGGCGCCCATGGACGCCGCCGAACCGACGCAGATCGTAGACACGTCCGGCTTCACATACTGCATGGTGTCATAGATGCCCATGCCTGCCGTCACCGAACCCCCGGGGGAGTTGATGTACAGCTGGATGTCTCGGTCGGGGTCATCACTCTCGAGGAACAGCAACTGGGCCATCACCAGGTTGGCCACATCGTCGTCAATAGGACTGCCGAGAAAGATGATCCGGTCCTTCAGCAGGCGGGAGTAGATGTCGTACGAACGCTCCCCGCGGTTCGTCTGCTCCACGACCATCGGTACCAGATAGTTCATCGCGTCATCCATGCCTGCCATGTTCCGCATCCTCCGTCTTCATCGCGGACGTTTTCAGGCAATCTCCGGCTGCGGCTCGCGAATCAGCTGCGCCGCCTTATCTACCAACAGATTACCCCGGACCGTCTCGAACTCCCCCGACACCTTCAAATTCTCCACTAATGCGTTGACTGGGCGCTCGTACGCGTCTGCGACCGACTGGACGGCCGCCACGACCTCCTCGTCGCTGACCTGAAGTCCCTCCGCCTCGGCGATGGCCTCCAGGATCAACTCGTCCTGTACGCGTTGGACGGCCCCTGGCCGCATCTCCTCCAAGAGTCCTTCCAGGGTGATCTGACGCCCACTCAGATACTGATCGAGGTCCACCCCGAGATGCGTCAGCGTGTGATGCAGGTCCTGCAGTTGATGGTCCAGCTGGTGCCTGACCATCGGTTCCGGCACCTCCACGGAGACCGAGCCCCGCAGTCGGGCCAAAACGGCCGCCAGCCGCTGTTCACGGGCCTCCCGCTCGTAGCGATCGCGCAGGCTCTTCGTCAGGTCTTCACGCAACTCCTGCACGGTCTCGAATCCGCGGGCTCGTGCGAGCTCCTCATCCACCGGCGGGACGTCGCGGCGCTTGTGCTCCTTGATGTTCACGTCGAACTGCACGGCCTTACCGGCCAGGCTCGGATCCGGGTACTCGTCAGGATACGTCAGACTGACCGTCGCCTGCTCGTGCAAGTGAAGCCCGATCAATTGCAGCTCAAGTCCTTCTAGCGCCGTCCCGCTCCCGATGGTCACCGGATAGTCGTCCGCATCCGCAAACGGCTCCTCCTCGCCCTCGCGTGTTCCCCGAATCTTGATTACCACCCGGCTCCCCGCCTCGACCGGATCCTCCTCGGTCGCGACGACCAGCTGCGCTTCCTCCTCGGCCACGCGCTGGAGCTCGGCATCGATAGCCTCCTCCGTGACCTCCGGCACGGTCAGTGGCTCTAAGAGGGCGGGCCGGTAATCTCCGAGCGTGACCTCCGGCTTGACCGGCATCTCGGCGGTGAACACGAGCGGCCCGTTTTCCTCCAGCTCGTCAATCTGCACATCCGGGCGCGCGAGCGGTTTGACTCCCGCCTGTTGGATCGCATCCGGATACCGGTCCTCCACGAGATGTTCGGCCGCATCCCGCAACAGCGTCTCCCGGCCCACGTAGCGTTCAAACACGGGCCGCGGCGCGCGTCCCGGCCGGAATCCGGGTATGTTGTACCGCTTCGCCAATCGTTTAAACGCTCCGTCCATCGCCTGGGTAACGTCCTCGGCAGGTACCGTGACCCGCACGCGGGCACGGGCATCGGGCAGTCGCTCGACCTGAACTTCCATGCACTAAATCCTCCCAAAGACCGCAGCCAAATGTCTCGGTATTATAGCATCCGTCCCCAAACCGTCCGGAGTGTCGAGACCATGGTTCCCATTCTTGGAAGATTTCAACAGACGCTTCGGGAGACAACAGGCACAGGCCCGAAGAAAAGAGCCTGTGCCACAACCCAAGGTGGTGCGAGGGAAGGGATTTGAACCCTTACGCCTTGCGGCACGAGATCCTAAGTCTCGCATGTCTGCCGTTCCATCACCCTCGCGACTGGTGCGCCCGGTAGGATTCGAACCTACGACCTCCGGATTCGAAGTCCGTCACTCTATCCACTGAGCTACGGGCGCCCAAACGCCCCCGCGAAGTCGGGGGCGAAAAATTGGGGTGAATGAGGGGACTTGAACCCCCGGCCTCCAGGGCCACAACCTGGCGCTCTAACCAACTGAGCTACATCCACCGTAAAAATTGCGACGGATCCGCAACATGCCCGCCACCACTCTATCATAGGCGCCACCATCTCGCCATGACAATCGCCGGGTGCCGTACGGACCGATTATACCAGAGCACGGTCGGCAGCAGACCCGAGACCCGCGGCGGTTTTTCGCGACTCTCACACCCCCGGCTCCACGGACAAGGCGTCGCAATGCTTTCGGAGCGCGTCATCAACCCGCCGCTTCCACCAGAGTCGCAATCCCCTGCCCCACGCCGATGCACATGGTCGCAAGCCCCCGCCGGGCTCCGCGGGCGCGCATGGCGTAGAGGAGAGTGGTCAGGATACGGGCCCCGGAAGCGCCCAGCGGATGCCCAAGCGCGATGGCGCCGCCATTAACGTTCAGTCGTTCGTCGGGCACCGGCAGGTCATGCAGGACCGCCAGGCACTGAGCGGCAAAAGCTTCGTTAAGCTCGACCAGGTCCAGATCGTCGAGGTCCCAGTCGGCGCGCTTTAAGGCCATGCGGGTCGCAGGGACTGGGCCGATGCCCATGATGGCCGGGTCCACGCCCGCGACACCCGTCGCTACCACCCGTCCGAGGGGGACGATGCCGTGATCCCGAAGCCGGCGTCCGGACATGAGTACGAGCGCTGCGGCCCCGTCGTTGATGCCCGAGGAATTGCCGGCCGTCACCGTTCCCTGGGCGCGAAAGGCGGGCCGGAGTGCGGCCAAGCTCTCCAGCGTCGTGTCGGGCCGCGGATGCTCATCCCGCTCCACCATCGTGGTACCGCCCCGACCCACCACCGCCACCGGCACGATCTCATCGTGAAAGGCGCCGCGCTCCTGGGCAGCTCGCGCATGCTCCTGGGAGCGGAGGGCGAATCGATCCTGCGCCTCACGGCTCAGCTGGTAACGCTCCGCCAGATTCTCGGCGGTCTCCCCCATGCTGTAAGGAGGGTAGAGGGCGGCGAGTTTCGGATTGGTAAGGCGCCATCCGATCGTGGTGTCATAGGCGGTGCGGTTGCCGGACGCCCACTCCCGCTCCCCCTTCATCATCACCAGCGGGGCGCGGGTCATGCTTTCCACGCCGCCGGCGACGATGACGTCGGCTTCCCCCGCCCGGATGGTATGAAACGCACTGTTGACGGCTTCAAGACTCGATCCGCACAGCCGGTTCACGGTGACACCAGGGACGCTCACCGGAAATCCCGCCAGAAGCGCCGCCATGCGCGCGACGTTGCGGTTGTCCTCCCCGGCCTGGTTGGCGGCCCCGAGCCGGACATCTTCGACTTCGGCTCCATCAAGACCCGCGCGCCGCACCGCCTCTTGCAGGACGAGGGCCGCCAGGTCATCCGGGCGGACATCCTTCAGCACCCCGCGATGCCGCCCCACCGGAGTCCGGCAGGCGCCCACGATGTAGACCGAGTCGTCGTCAATCACTCTTGCATCCTCCTCTTCTTGTGCCGCCGCCAAGCTCACACACTGGGCGCGGAAACGGCCGTGTCTTCCGACGCCGGGTCCGCTTGCGCGCGTCATGGGTCATGGTAGGGTCGGCGGCAGCCGCGCGGGGGCAAGACGAGTCAACCAACGTTCAGATGACTGGCACGAAAAGGGTATCCGGCCCATATTGGTCGTCTTCGGGCAGCCCGTTTCTGAACGGTTTCCTGGTACACCGGAACGATGGCCATGTTGGTGACGGCATGCGTTAACGAAATCTCCCGCCGCTCGCCTTCACTTCCCGTCTGCGGACTGACCGTGTGACCCGTGGCCGCGGTCATCAGGCGGATTCCGATCTCGAGAGCCCCGAAACCATGGACCGGCACGGAACGGGCGGATCAGCATCCGGAACGATGGACGTCCCTCAATTGCGCCCCCTCCCGAGTCTGCCTGCCTATGCCATCACCAGGGGTTTCGGGCCCAGAGCCAAAGGTCGCCAGGCCGGGACGGAAAATCCCGCCCTCACGCGTCCGTCAGGTTGCTCCCACGGGATGGAGTCAGCCGGTGTGATCGCTCACCCCGACGGACCGTCTACCGCGTATCGCGGACCGTACGGCATCCGTAGGTCCGTGGCGACGCGCCGGGTGGCGAGTCGGACACCCAAACAACAAAACCCGCCATCGCGTGCGGGGTAAAATTATTATGGCGTCCCCGGCAGGATTCGAACCTGCGACACCGGGATTAGAAGTCCCGCGCTCTATCCAGCTGAGCTACGGGGACGCAACCCGTGGAGTTTCCGAACGTATGGTCGGGGCGGAGGGATTCGAACCCCCGACCCCTTGCTCCCAAAGCAAGTGCGCTACCAAGCTGCGCCACGCCCCGCCGCGTCCGAAGCGACATTATGGTATCACGCGGCCAGAATCAGGGTCAATCGGTCGCCTTGCGCACGGACCAGATGAGCCCGACCACGATGACGGCCACTTCGACCAGGCCCCCCAACACGTGCAGACCTAGATGGGCCACCAGGGCCCCGACGGCCAGCGCCACGAGACCCATGACGGCCAAGAGCCTATCTTCCACGAAGAGCCCGAAAACTTCCTCCAGGTACTTCATGCCGCCCTCCGCTCCGCACGCCGCTTCACCTGCACCACGAGCCCGCGGGACAGAAGAAGCCAGATGATGATGAGGCCCACCAGCGCCAGATCCGCCCCGGGCCAGCGGACTCCTAACGCCTCACCCGCCCAGAATGTTCCGAACGTGGTCAGCATGACGCCCACCACAAACTTCAGCACGTTCTCCGGTACCCGCGTGAGAGGTCCCCGGACCGCGATCCCAAGACACAGCACCAGCACCAGGCCCGCCAAGGCGCCGTAGATGGCCGACGCGAACTGGTGGGCGGCCGACCCCATCGTCAGCACGATGACCACCACTTCGAGTCCCTCCAGAAACACGCCGTTAAAAGCCGTGGCGCTGGCCTGAAAATCGGTGATCTCGTCGCGGCCCAACTGAGCGGCCTGGCGTTCGAAAATCTTGGCCTCATCGTGACTCGACACCGTTCCCGCAAAGCGCAGGATCGCCTTTCGGATCCACTTCAGCCCGAACAATAAGAGGAGCGCGCCGATGATGCCCTTCAGCCAGTCGAGCGGGACGTAGCGGAGGACGGCCACGCCGAGCACGGCGACCAAGAGCGACAGCGCCAAAACCGCCACGACGGTGCCTTTCAGGGCCGGCCGAAAGCCGCGGACCGCACCCACCGCCATGACGATGGTGAAAGCCTCGGTGAACTCCACAGAACACGCCAAAAACGATGCCAGCGCAACGGTATAGAGCATGAGGCGCACCTCGCGGATTTATCTTAGAAAAATATTATACCGGCTCGGCCCGTCCGGCAGCCCATGCTTAGCCTGAAGGTTTGGGCTTTCCATTCACGCACGCTGACCGGGCGGCACGGACTCCAAGAGTGCCAGAAGCGCACGCACAGCGCGCCCGCGGTGGGACAACGCATCTTTCTCCGCCGGAGCCCGTTCGGCCATCGTCCGGCCGTCGGCCAGCAGGAAGGCCGGATCGTAGCCAAATCCCCCGATCCCGCGCGGATATCCGGCCAGATGACCCGAAACCACCCCTTCCGCCTGCACCGTGACGCCGTCCGGCCTCGCCAGGACCACGACGGCCCGCATGCGGCAGGTACGGGCCGCATACGGCACCGACAGCGTCTGCAGCAAGACAGCCCGTAAATTCTCCCAGGCGTCGTCACTCACGTAGGAGGCCGAATAGAGACCCGGACGGCCGTCAAGCGCATCCACCTCCAGGCCGGAGTCGTCAGCCAGAGCGGGCCGCCCGCTCGTGGCCGCCGCATGAATGGCTTTCAGCCGGGCGTTTTCGAGATAGGACGAGCCGGTCTCCTCTACCACCTCGCCGCCGCCCACGTACGCGAGCTCCAGCGTCACCGGATACCGGGCCAGCAGGCGGCGGAATTCCTCCGCCTTGCCGCGATTGTGCGTGGCGAGGACCCATTCAGCGGGCAAGAAGCTCCTCCCCCTCGGGCCATGCTGCCCGCATGGCCGCCACCAGCCGGTCGATGCCGTCCGACGCCGCCGCCATCATGGCCGCCAGCTGCGGGATCGAAAAGAGAGCGTGCTCGGCCGTGCCCTGAATCTCCACGAGACGGTGTCCGGCCGTCATCGCGCAGTTGAAGTCGACGTCGATCGCGGAGTCCTCGTCAAACGCCAAATCGAGCAGCACCGTCCCCTCCTTCAAGCCCACACTCACGGCGCCCAGCCAGTCCGAAAACGGCCGCACCCCCGGCTGGGCCGCCCGCACCGCCTGCGCCAGGGCCATAAAGCCCGCTGTCACGCCGGCTGTCCGGGTTCCGCCGTCCGCCTGGATCACGTCGACGTCGACGGTGTAGCTCTTTTCGCCGAGGAGGCTCAGATCCGTCACGGCCCGGAGCGAGCGCGCGATGAGGCGTTGGATCTCGGCGGTACGCCCCTGCACTCGGCCCCGGACCACTTCCCGCACGGTCCGCTCGCGTGTGGCGCGGGGCAACATGGCATACTCGGCGTGGACCCAGCCCTGGCCCTTACCGCGCAGGAAAGGCGGCACTTTGTCGTCGGCTGACGCGGTCACGTGCACCCGCGTGTTCCCGAGCGTCATCAGGCAGGAGCCCTCGGCCCAGCCGTTTATCCCCATCTCAAAACTCACCGGTCTCAGATCCGTATCCGCGCGTCCATCACTCCGCACCCTCCGGCTCCTCTCTGTACTGTTGTGGCTCTTAGGCTGCTCCGGATTTTATCGAACGTTCCGCCAACGAAAAGCCCTCCCGGACGGGAGGGCAAAACTGGTGGAGGCGGGGACGTACTGCCCGTCCCGTCCGAAAATGCGTCATGCCAAGCCGCTACGAGCGTAGCCCTGCGAACTGTCTTGCCTCCGCCACCTCACAGGGCCCGGCGGCGAAATGGCCAGCTTCTATCGTGTCCCTAAGCGGTCGAAGCTCCCGCCCGGTGAGCCTGTCATTTTACGTCGCGAGTACCGGCCAGGCGCGGCCACCCGAGAACGTTAGCTGACTTAAGCAGCTAAAGCGAGTTCGTTTTCGCTGTTGGCAGTTAAAGCTGTTCCGCTGTTTAACGAGGAACGGACCTCGGCTCGCTGCTCGACACCCCGACATCCCCGTCGAATCTAGTTCGCCCCCAGGTTATCAACGACGATTCTTGAGCGCCCGGTCGATGCGCCGGGTCGCTTCCCGCTCCGCCGCGGTGGCCCGTTTATCATACAGCTTCTTGCCGCGCGCGAGCGCCAACTCCACTTTCGCGCGCCCACGCTCATTAAAGTATACCCGAAGCGGCACCAGTGTATAGCCCTGCTGGCGAACTTTGGCATAGAGCTCGCGGATCTCTTTCTTGTGCAAGAGCAGCTTGCGGGTCCGGTACGGGTCATGATTGTAGCGGTTGCCGTGCTCGTAGGCACTGATATGACAATTGAGCAGGAAACACTCCCCGTGCTGGATGACGGCATGACTGTCGCGCAGGTTGACGTGCCCCAGGCGGAGCGACTTCACCTCCGTGCCGACCAGTTCAATGCCCACCTCGACAACATCGTCAACGAAGTATTCATGGCGGGCCCTGCGGTTTTCGGCCACCGTCCGTGCCGGCCTGGCCATGGTGTCTCGTCCTTCCTCCCTCAGCCATCACATCCAAGCCTCAGGCCGGCCGACGCCGGCCAGAGGGCTTCTTGCGACGTCCGCGCGGGGCCGTCTCGGCCTTCGCCGCGCGTGGCGCCGGCCGCACGGCGGGGGCGCGGTCGTCTTCGTCGGAGAGGCGGAAATCGATGCGCCGGGCATCGCGGTCCACCCGCATCACATCCACCGACACCCGGTCACCGAGACGGTAACGAACGCCACGGCGGGCACCCGCTAGCGTGTAATGGACGGGATCGAAATCATAATGGTCGCCGGGCAGATCTTCAATCCGCACGAGGCCTTCCACCAGATTGTCCAGCTCCACGAAGAGCCCGAAGCTCGTCACTCCGGAGATGACCCCCGGATAGGTTTCGCCGACTTTATCCGCCATATATTCGATCTGTTTGACCAGCACCGACTGACGCTCGGCATCCATGGCCACCCGCTCCCGCGTCGACGCCTCTTCCGCCACGGCCGGTGCTGCCTCCATCCAGGCCGCCACCTGCTCGGGCGTGTCCTGATGACGGAGGTGCGCCTTTAAGACGCGGTGAACGAACAGATCCGGATAGCGCCGGATGGGCGACGTGAAATGCGTATAGCAGTCCGAGGCCAGCCCAAAGTGTCCGAGATTGGCCGCCGCGTACCGGGCCTGCCGCATCGAACGCAAGAGGGCCTCGGTGACCACCCGCTCCTCCGGGCGGCCCCGGACGGCTGCCAGGAGTCCTTGCAGGGATTTTGGCGTAACCGGGTCGGGCAGACGATGGCCGAGCGCCTGCAGCATCTCCCGGAAGGCCTGGAGCTTGTCTTCCGCGGGAGACTCGTGCACCCGGTACAAGACGGGCAGTTCGAGCGCCGTAAGGTGGCGCGCGACGGCCTCGTTGGCCAGCAGCATGAACTCCTCGATCAGCCGCTCGGCGGGGCCGCGTTCGCGAATGTCAATACCGGCGACGTGCCCGTCGGCGTCGAGGCGGATCTTGGCCTCCGGCAGGTCGAAGTCGACGGCGCCCCGTTCGACTCGCCGCCGGTGCAGGACGTCTGCGAGCCCCCCGGCTTCACGGAGCCAGTCTCCGATGGCCGCCAATTCCTCCCCGCGTTCACCGGCCAGGACACGGTTCACGGCCTCGTATGTCAGACGATAACGCGACTCGATGACGCTCTCATGGAAATGCGTCCGGAGCACCCGGCCGTCGGTCGCCACCACCACGAAGCACGAGAGGGTGAGTCGGCGTTCGCGGGGGTTCAGACTCGCGATCTGATTCGACAGTTCGGGCGGGAACATCGGGATCACCCGGTCCACCAGATACACGCTGGTGCCGCGGGCAAGGGCCTCGCGATCGAGGCGCGACCCGTCGGGGGCGTAATGGGCGACATCCGCAATATGCACGCCAAGCTCATATCCGTCATCCACCATCTTGAGCGAGATGGCGTCATCGAGATCTTTGGAGTCGGAACCGTCGATGGTGACAACCAGCTCGCCGGTCAGGTCGAGGCGGCCTTTCTGGTCCTGGCCCCGCACATGCATCGGCAGCTGGCGGGCCTCCTTCAAGACCGGTTCGGGAAAACGGGCCGGCAGGTCCAGTTCTTCCATCACGACGCGCACGTCGAGTCCGGGCGCCCCCTCGGACCCCAGCACCTCGGTAATCCGTCCGCGGGCCTGGCCCGCGCCCTCCGGCCAGGTCGTGATCTCGGCCACGACCATGTCCCGGAGGCGCGCGGACAGTCGGTCCCGGGACCGGCCCACCATGACCGTCGGCAGTCGCGGATCGGTGGGCGTCACTTCCATACGTCCCTCGCGCGACACGAGACGCCCGACGATGCGGGTGGTGCCGCGTTCGAGGATGTCCATCACCTGGCCCTCCGGCCCCTGGCCGGTGTTCCGGTTCACCCACACGGCGACCTGATCGCCGTGCACCGCCCCATGCAGGTGCCGGGGCGGCACGAAGACGCTGTCAGCCCGGTCGGCCCCGCCCACGAATCCGAAGCCGCGCTGATTCATGCGCAGCTCACCGCGCAGGCGTTCTAGATCAATGCGGTCGTCGGGCGTGCGCACGAGCCATCCATCCCGCAGGAGGTCTCGTACCCCGCGCGCCGCCTCCGCCTCATCGGGGGCGAGGCGCCGCACGAGCTGGTCCTCCGGCTTGGGACCCACAGACAGCTCCTGCCACAACCGGCGCCCGAGTCCGTCACGTGCGGGGGCCGCCACGTGCCCGGACGGGATCCGGCGGGGCTGCGTGTGCGCGGCCCGGCCCGGTGCCGGAGCCGGCCGTCCGGCCGCACCTTTAAATCCCCGTCGTTCACCCGGTCGGGGAGTTTGCGGTCTCTTCTTTGGTCTATCGCGAATCGGTCTATCCTCCGTGTTCTTGCGTCTGTGGCATCGCTTCCGGGGAGAAGTCGAGTCGGGGCGGGCGGTCTAATGCCAAACGCGCGAAGCCAGCAGGGTGAGGACAATGAGCAGGGCGCCCAGCACCATGGTGACGCGCTCTAAAAATTCGTCTGTGCCCTTTTTCTTACCGTACATCTGCTGGCTGGTCCCGGTGATGGCCGCGCCAAGACCCGTCGATCCGGTCTGGAGCAGGATGGCGAGCATGATGGACCCCGCCACCAGCACTAACAGCACCATCAGGACCACCAACATCGAAAAACCCCTCTCGACCCGACGCCTTAGTCTATATCCTCCGGATTGTAACACACCCGTCTACGCGGACCGATGCGGGCCCGAGCCGTGGTTTTGGTCCCCCACGCCGACGGGCTTCACGGAAGAGACCTCGCAGAAGCGTGTCGGAAAGAGCGGCGGCGCTAGAGAAAAGCGCGTTGCCACGGCCGGCCGCCATCGGCGCGCTCCCAGCCGGCATGCCGGGCGCCCGGCGATCGGTGTCACGAAGGGTCCGGCAGAAGGCTGTCGCATGCTGCTTCGTTCCGATCATAGGGTCCGGGCCAGGTGGCCGGGGGCGC
>JAKATP010000233.1 GCA_021818685.1 Bacillota bacterium
CAAGGCGAAGGGATGGCATCCGTCGAAGCGGGCGAGGCCAGACGTGCCCTGGTGTCTGTTCCGCCATAAACGACAGGAGGCGTCCGGCGGCCCGGGGGCTCGGATGGCGGAGTTCTCGCGCGCCGTGCGCGTCGCACGGGCTCGGTGCCGCTGGCCGCCGTGGTGAGGAGTCTGGCGGAGTCGTCCGGGCTCCGCCCTGAGGGGGAGGCTTCGCGACCCCACTCCGCCTCTGCCCTCTAAGCGATTACCAAAAATGAGCCGTCGGCCGTCATCCACGGGGGTCCCGGTCGGACAGGGGCCGAAGACCCGGCCCCTGTCCGACCGGTCAGTCCTCCGGCTCGAGAATCGCAGCCACACGGCTATGGGCCGCCACCGCTGCCTCCCCGTACCACATGGGCACAAACTGGGCCGCCGCCCACAGGGGCAGGAGATTTCGCGCGTACTCTCCCCGCTCCGCGCTGCCGCCAGGCAGGACCCACAGACTTCGGTCCCAGTCTCCGATGTCAAACACGTAGCGTGCCACGGAACTGCCGGTCACGAGGAAGCTCTCCGGCCCGAACGACGCGGCCCGGACCGACTCCCCGTCGCCCGGCAGCGGGATATCGATCCCGCCCTCATGCTCTCCCTGAATATCCACCGGCGGAGCCACGGAAAGCCGATGGGCGTCACCCCATCGCCAGGTCCCTGGCTCGGAGCCGTAGCGCGCTTGAAGCTCTTGCACCGCAGCCTCAAAGGTCTCGCGGAGGACGTCTTCCCACGCGTCGGGAGCAGAAAAGAGGGGGCCGGCCGCCTCCACCAGTTCGACGATACGGGCCCGCAGCCGGTTATAGGTCTGGGCCGCACCCGGCCATGCGGGATCGGTGAGGTCTCCCGCCAGCTCCTCACCGACGAGTCGCGCGAACACGGCCCGCGTCAGATGCTCCCGCCAGGTGGCGTAGATGAGGGGCGGGGCCGCGTCCCGGTCGAGGCTCCCATCCCACGCGACGAGAAGCCGGCGGGCCGACTCTGGCAGGGCCGCATCGAACGTGAAGCGCTCGGCGTGCCGGGCCAGGCGAAGGGCGGGAGGCGGGGTGATATCCCGGTGGACTTCGGTCATCGCCGCCGCTGTCCATGGGGTCGTGCGGGCATGGAGCAAATCCCAGATGCGCCGCGCGCGGTATTCGGGGGTAAAGAGAGGGGCGATGGGATGTGGATAATCGGGGCCCGTGACCCGGTTGTTAGCGGTGACCACCACGCCGGTCGGCGGATCCACCACCCGGGGCCACTCCGGGAAGGGAATGTAACCGGACCAGTCAAAGCGGGGGTCGCCACCGGGCACCGGAGCAAAGAAGTTGGCCCGATTCCGCATCGGCACGCGGCCCCGCATGAGATAGCCGATGTGCCCCGCCCGATCTCCGGCTACCAGGTTATTCACGGGGTCCACCCACGCGCTCTGGGCCTCATGAAGCTCCGGCACACTGGAAGCGTCCAGCATCCGGTGGAGGCAGGCATACTGACGCGGCTCGACCTCGAGTGCCGTCGCGCGGACCGCAAGCCGCCGCGAGCCGAGCCGGCCGATGACGGGGCCCCGGGCTGTCCGCTCCAGCGTGATGCGCGCATCGCTCCCGTTTCGAACCCGAATGGTCTCCTCCCGCACCTCTATCACGGCATCGTCAGGCTCGATATACAGGTCCTGGGTGTCTGCCGCCGTGTGGGTGATGGCCCATGCCACGTCCGCATTGTGGCCGAAGTGCGGGAAGCCGGGCACGCCCGCAAACGCGAGACCGATCACGTTCAGGCGATCACTTTGCAGATGAAGGGGATAGTAGACGTTTGGCAATTCCACCGCCCGATGCGGGTCGCCCGCCACGATAGGAAATCCGCTTTCGGTGCGGGTGCCGGCCACCACCCAGTTGTTGCTGCCGGCCCCGTCGGCGCCGGCTACCTCGGGTGGAAAGTCGACCGGGCCGATGGGGATGTCGGGGCCGATGGCGGTGACGCCCGGTGGCACGATGACAAGCGTCTCCCCGGCCAGCTGGCCGAGCACCGCGATGAAGCGCTCCGGTCCCAGGCGGGACAACAGCCGTCCCCACCAAAGCTTTCGCTCAAAGACCCCCATCAGGAGATGCCGGACCTTCAGTACGGCCAGCGAATCTTGGGGAATCCACGGACGAAGGGGCCAGTCCTGCCGCCTGTAGAGCTCTTCGTGTTGCCGCAGGCCCCGGTTCACCCCCTGCGTATAGGCCTCGAACATGGTGCGGGTCTTCGAGTCGAGCCCATCCCATTCGGCCGCCGTAACGCGGGCGATGTCCATGGGTCGCCAGAACCGGTCACTGAAAAGCGCGGGGGCGCCGTCACGTTCTGCTAGCGTCCCGTACGCAGTGCGCCGATCGCGATCCATCTGCACCAGGCGGTCGGTCGCATGAATGTAGCCCTCGGCCTCGAAGAAGTCGTGATCACTCCTGGTCTTGATATGCGCAATGCCATACTCATCGCGGCGAATTGTCACCGAACCCGTCATGATGTCCTCCCTCAGCTCACTCCAGCCGGCGCCATGTAAGCGCCTCGTCCAAAACGTTCTGGAGCCCCCGCACCGCTCCTGCTTCAGAGCCGCTCCCAAGCGTCGGGGTGGGGTCTTTCGGACCCCGCATCGGATTAGGTGCCTTTTGGGAGCGGCCCGGCACACGCTTCGGGCAGCCACACATCCATCCGTCCGGGACTCCGGTTGTCCCACGCGAAATACGGAACCAGGGTGAGGGGATCACGATGTTCTCTCGTCACACGGAGGACAGGCATCCCGCCTAAGAGGTTCGGATCCCACTCTCGCCGGATCTGATCCGAGGGGCTCACCGACCAATCCCCACCGGGGTTGTCGGCACGCTCGGCGCAGAACACCAGCGGTCCCGAGGCCAAAGCCACTCGCCCCCGGTCTTCCTCCACCACCGGCGCGGCATGAACCCGGCGCGGTTCGATATCGAGGGACAGCGTCACCCTATCGCCCGGCGCGAAGGTCGTTCGGATAACGAAGTAGCCCCGATCGAGGCCGGGCGCGACCG
>JAKATP010000234.1 GCA_021818685.1 Bacillota bacterium
GGAGGGGGATCGTGGCCGGGGCGTACAGACGGTCAGGCACGCCAAGGAGAACGGAAGCGCGAGCGGGTGCTGAGGAAAGTCGTGTATGAAAAGGGTGTCGGGAAGCCTGCCAAGGGCGAGCGCTCGACCCCCAAGCTCTCGCTGTACAGGCTCGACCTTGACGACGCGCTGGTCTGGCACATCGCCGCCCGGAGCCGTTAAGGCCGGGCTACCGGCCCTGGTTTTCGAGCACTGGCGAGCCTCCCGGAGCGGGGGCGATCTGGGAGCTTTAAGACGAACAGGACCTGGCGCTCTACGGGACCTCCTAGTCGTCGCGCACAACCCGGTCTCGACCCGTCAAGACTGCCTGCAGTGACCCTGCCGGGCCGAGAGATTCGCGGCCCGGGAGGCCGCTACCCCCGCCGGAATGTTCGCGGCGCCACGCCTCAAGGCCGCGTTCCGAGAACGGTGTACAGGAGATACCCGCCGGTTGCCGTGAGAATGCCGAGCTGTAGCACGCGGAACGCGGCGGGCGATAGCTGGCCGAAGATCTTCTGTCCGAGTGCCACGCCTGCGGCGAGGCCGGGAAGCATCAAGGCTGACAGCGCCACCAGGTGCGGCGCCGCTCCCGCCGTCAGCACCTGGAGCCCGATCGCCACACCATACACCACCAGGTAAAACGCGAGCGTCGTACTGCGGACGAGCGCTTTTTGCTCGCCCGTTCCGGTCATGTAGGCGAGCAGCGGCGGGCCGGGGACGCCCACGCTCGTCCCGAGGAATCCACTCAAAAAGCCTACACCGAGGTCCCGGACGCGGGTCCGGGAGACCCGGACTCGGGACAGGAGCGGAACGGTGGCGGCCAAAATAGCGACCGCCAGACCAATCTTGATGTCGCGGACGGACAGCGACAGAAAAGCCAGGATGCCGAGTGGGAGCCCGAGGACACTCCCCACCACCAAGTGCCGCAAGAGCGGTCGGTCCACGTCGGTGTGGGTTTGGGCCAACATGACCAGGGAGATGACGAGCGAGAGCACGATGTTCAGCTCCAGGGCATCGCGCTTGGGGAAGAGGGTGAGAAGGGCAGGCACCACCAGAAGAGAAAACCCGAATCCATTACTGATCTGAAGGGCCGTTGCCACCAAAATGATCGGGGACGCCTCGACAATGGCTGACCAGTTGATGAGCGTTTCCTCCGTCGTGCTGGACCGGACTTCACGAGACGGCAGCGTATCCTGGACGACCGGCTAGGGGCACGCGTGTATAAAAGCTCGCCATGCAGGCCCTTCACACCGGAGCCATGGCCGTGTGCTCTACCCCTGAGCTGTGTGGCCGCAAGACCTAACGAGGCGCGCTATACGTGTCGTTGTCCACCCGGGTGCGCCATAGGGAGCGGCACGGAATCTTCTCGCGGTCACACCGGTCGGCGTATTTCTTAGCGATGTCGGCCACTTCCTCCAGCAGTCCGTTTTGGAGGGTGATGGGATCGAGGCCCAAATCCAGAAACTGTCGGTTCTCCACGACGAGTTCGTTCTCCTCCGCCTCGTTACGCGGGTTCTCGATATAGTCGATGCTGGCGCCGGTGAGACCCGACACCAGCGTCGCCAGATCGCGCAGACGGTGGGTTTCAGTCATCTGGTTGAAGATGCGGACGCGATCGCCAAGCGCCGGCGGGTTTGTGATGGCAAGCTCAATACACCGGACGGTGTTGCGGATGTGAATGAAAGCCCGCGTCTGGCCGCCGGTGCCGTGTACGGTAAGCGGGTAGCCGATGGCCGCCTGCATCAGGAACCGGTTCAGCACGGTGCCGTAGTCGCCGTCATAATCGAAGCGGTTGATGAGCCGCTCATCGCGGCTTGTCTGCTCAGTCTGGGTGCCCCAGACGATCCCCTGGTGCAGGTCCGTGACCCGGACATGGTCATTGCTGTTGTAATAGGCGAACAGCAGCTGGTCTTGCGTTTTCGTCAGGTGGTAGATGCTGCCGGGCCGCGGCGGATAGAGAATTTCCTGCTCGATCCGGTGGTCGTCGTCCACCCGTACTTCCACCTTGAGATATCCCTCCGGAATGCGGAGCCCCGCCGTGCCGTAGCCGTACACTCCCATGGAGCCGAGATGCACGACGTGAATGTCCTGACCGGACTCGACGACCGCCGCCAGCAGATTGTTGGTCGCGTTGATGTTGTTGTTGACGGTGTAGCGCTTGTGCCAGGAACTCTTCATCGAGTACGGGGCCGCCCGCTGCTCGGCGAAGTGGACGATGGCGTCGGGCCGTTCTTCCTTGATAAGGGACAGAAGCCGGTGATAATGTTCCGCCACATCGAAGCGGTGCCAGGCAATCTCCCGACCGCTCACTTCTTGCCACGCGCGAAGCCGGGTCGTCATGGGCGCGATCGGTGTGAGCGAGGCGACTTCCAGCTCGTTGTCGATGTTGCGTCGCGAGAGATTATCGACGATCACGACGTCATGTCCGCGATCGGACAGATGCAAAGACGTCGGCCACCCACAAAAGCCGTCGCCGCCCAATACGATGATGCGCATGTAACGCCCTCCCGAAATAACTTTCGAGGACATCGCTTCGGCAACGTCCGCGTGTATCTACGTAAAGATCTAACACTTATTCTCCACCGGGGCGCATTTAGCCTGCTGGCAGGTCTTGCACACGCGCCGGGACCGGCCTTTGCCCCACTCCCCGTGGATCCGCACCAGCGGGAGGTCATCGTCCGGACGGACAGTGCCGGCTGCTCCCACGACTTTCTGGATCACGCCACGACCCAGCCCGTCCGCTTCATCGTGGGGTTCGCCCTCACGGAGGACGTGGCGACCGCGGTGATCGGACGCCGGCACCTCCGGAGGGTGCCGGCGATCACGGCCGACGGCCTAGCGGAACGCGACGTGGGGGAAGTCGCGGAGGTAACGGCGTATGTGGACCTGAGGGGGTGGCGGCCCGGGAGCCGGCTGCTGGTCCGGCGCGAGATCCCGCACCCGGAGGCCCAGCTGACCTTCACCAACGTCCACGGGTATCGCGACCAGCTCGGAGATCG
>JAKATP010000235.1 GCA_021818685.1 Bacillota bacterium
ACGGGAGCATTTTTCCGGGGGCGGGGGGGACCAAGGAACGGCGCCGGGCGGGGGCGCGCTGGAGAAAGCCCGGATGAGGTACGGGGAGCATGGTCGAGCTTGGGGGCCGATTCGTGAGGCGTCGGCGCGCTGAACGCCTTTGACGGGGCTGGACACCGCTCAGGCGCCAGCGTAGGGTCGGGCCATGAGCGCCGGAGCCAGCCGCGGACAGGCGACCCTCCGCTACTGTGGGCGCGACTTCAGTCCGGCCGAACTGGACATCATCCGGCGCATTGCCGACGACCCCCACCAGCCCACCCGCGCCGAGATCGCCCGCGCGGTCTGCGACGCGTTGCACTGGCTGCAGCCCGACGGCCGCCCCAAGGTCATGTCCTGCAAGGTCGCCCTTCTGCGGATGGAGGCGCACGGGGTCATCTGGCTTCCCCTCCCCACGCGCGAGAAGCCGGCGCCCCGCCGCGGCTTCTCGGAGGCCTCCGCTCCCGGTGCACCGATCACCGGAACTCTGGCCGATCTCGGCCCCGTCCGGGTCGAGCCGGTCCACGATGCCGCCGCGGGCCGTCTCTGGAACGAGTGGGTGGCACGCTACCACTACCGAGGGGCGATCACGCTGCCCGGCGCCCAGGTGCGCTACCTGGCCTATGCCGGTGATCGCCCCCTGGCCGCGCTCGGCTTCGGGGCCGCCGCCTGGAGCCTGGCCCCGCGCGACCGCTACATCGGCTGGACGGGCGCCGAGCGTGAGGCCCATCTGCCGTTGGTGGCGGACCTGCACCGCTTTCTGGTCCTGCCCTGGGTTTCCGTGCCCTGCCTGGCCTCGCACCTGCTCGGCCGCGTCCTGCGGCGCCTGCCCGGGGACTGGGTGGGCCGCCACGGCCTCCGGCCCGTTCTGCTGGAGACCTTCGTCGAGGCCGACCGCTTCCCCGGCACCTGCTACCGCGCGGCCAACTGGATTCACGTCGGGCAGACCCAGGGCCGCGGGCGGATGGATCGCACGCACCGGCGCGCCGAGACCATCAAGCATGTCTGGCTCTATCCCCTCCAGCCCGACTTCCGCGCCGTGCTCACCGGCGGGCGGATCCGGCCGTGAGCGTGGCTCTGGAGGGCCGGAGCGTCGGGGCCCTGCCCCTGCTGCGGCACATCGCGCTGCAGTTGGAGATCGCGGATGTGATCGATTCCATGGTCTCCTGGGACGTGCGGCACTGCCGCCTCTCGCCGGGCCAGCGCATCGAGGCCCTGATCCTCAACACCCTGGCCGGCCGCACCCCCCTCTACCGCGTCGCCGAGTTCTACGAGGACACGGCGACCGAACGGGTCTTCGGGCCCGGCGTCCTGCCGAAGGCCCTCAACGACGACGCGTTGGCCCGCGCCCTGGACAAGCTCGCGGAGGCCGGTCCCCGCCGCATCTACAGCGCCGTGGCCGCGCGGGCCTGCCTGCTGGAGGGCATCGCGTCCGACTTCCTGCACTACGACACCACGTCGTTCTCGCTGTTCGGCGACTACCCCGACGACCCCCCGGGGGAGCTGCAGCTGACCCGCGGCTACAGCAAGGACAACCACCCCGAGCTCAAGCAGTTCATTCTCGGCATCCTGGGTAACCGCCAGGGCATCCCCATCTGGAGCGACGCCCGCGACGGCAACTCCGAGGACACCCAGGCCAACGCCGACGTCATCGACGCCTTCTGCGCGGCCCTGTCACCGGAGCAACTGCGACGCACGGTCTATGTCGCCGACAGCAAGCTGGTGACCACGGACAACCTCCAGCGGCTCCACGACCTCCAGCTGCGCTTCCTGTCGCATCTGCCCGACACCTTCGGCGTCTCCGCAGCGGCGAAGGAGGCCGCCCTCGCCGGGGACTGGGAGGATCTCGGCACCCTGGCGCACAACCGCCGCGCCCATCCCGCCCATTACCGCGCCAGTGAACAGAGCGGCGTGATCTCCGGCCGCACCTACCGCCTGGTGGTGATCGCCTCCGACCACCTGGCCGAACGCAAGCGGGCCACCTTCGAGGCACACCTGGTCAAGAAGCGCGCCGCCGCCGAGAAGGCCCTCGCCGCCATCGGCCAGCGCCGCTTCGAAAGCCTCGAGGCCGCCGGCGAAGCCGCCGCACCGCTGCTCGCCCTCAGCGACCGCGGTCCCTTCCATCTCCGTCTGCACATCGAGGAGCAGACCCGGCGCGTCGCCGCCGACGGCCGACGTGGCCGGCCGCGCAAGGATGCGCCCGCGCTGGAGGTCACCGAATACGTCGTGACCGGCCGGGTGGAGGAACCCGATCCCGCCTTCCTCGACCACGAGCGCAGCCTGCTCGGCATGTTCGTGCTCATCACCGACCTGGACCGCAACGAATACCCGGCGGCCAGGTTGCTGCAGGAGTATCGGGACCAGGGCTCGGTCGAGCAGCGCTTCGCCTTCCTGAAGGACCCCTGCTTCGTCGACGGCATCTTTCTCAAGACGCCGGCTCGCATCGAGGCTCTGGCCTACGTGATCGTGATGGCGTGCCTGCTATACAGCGTCTTCGAGCGCCGGGTGCGCCTCCAACTGCAGGCCCAGGGACGCCGCATCCTCCTGCCGGGGAAGCGCTGGTCCGACAACCCCACCGGCAAGATGCTCCTGGCCATGCTCGAGCACCTCATCGTCTGCCGCCTCCACGGCGACTCGCGCTGGTGGCTCTGCTCTCCCCCCAGCGCCATCCGCCGCGCCGCAGAGATCGCCACCTACGCCGGCCTCGACCTCCATGCCATCTATGGCGCCCCGCCGTGACCCGCGCCACCCGACTGTCCCTGGTCAGGTCCCTGCCAAAGGAGGAATGGCGATCCGTGCGACCCGGCCCCACCAGCGGCATGCCCACCGGCTGCGTGCCGCCGCACCATCGCTCCGCTCACTCTCCTGCCGGCACTGGCGTGGCCGGGTCTCTCCAACTCCGTCCAGCCCGTCTCCGGCAGCGGCGGCATCGACGCGCTACGAAAATCCCGCCCCGTCGCTCACGGGTGCGAAAAACCGGATGGGAAGCAGCG
>JAKATP010000236.1 GCA_021818685.1 Bacillota bacterium
GGGGGGCCGCCACATGTTCCCGCCGGTATGAGGGGAGCGCCGTCGTGCCGCGGCGGCGCAGCCAGAGCGGACGGAGTTTTCCCACAGAAAGACCTCGCCGGCTCGTAGGACTCGTGCCTGTCTGGCTTTTCGGCGGTGGGCCCCCATGCCACCGTTCGCCGTCCGTCGGGCGTCAAGATCGGCGGGGCCATCGGACTTCCCATATGCGGGGTCTGGGAGATTCTAGAAGTTCTAAAGAATTCTGGACTCGACCCGCATTCCGTCGAGGGTCGGTAATACACCTTCGTAACCAGCTCCATGCCTCAATTGACGGTTTTCGTCACTTACGTTTACATGACTTTATGGGTCGACGAGGCGATTTGAGCACGCCTGCTGACCGATATATGCGACACCGTGGTCCCGCGGTCGGAGGGAGTGGAGTGACGAGGAGGACATACGGATGAGGAGCTCTATGCGCCTGCCCGGTATTTTGGGTGGACTTTCGTTATTGGGTGTGGCTTTAGTGGGATGCGGACCCACCGCAGCTTCAAGCAGCATCGCGCCTCATAAGCCAGTGGTGATTGCATTGGCGCCACTGCAGGAACCAAATTGGTTCTTCCCCGTCGTGTCCGCGACAGCTTATACCATTACTAATCTGGACTTTGTCGCGCTCGGCTATAAGCCACTCCTCGATATTACTGCGAGCGACCGCATCGACTACTCGAAATCTATCGCCACCCACATCTCGGTGACCCACAACGATACCGTGTTCACGATCACGCTTGGGTCCCGATACAAGTGGTCGAATGGGCAGCCCGTTACAGCGCAGGACGTAGTTTTTACCTGGCGTATTATGGACGCTGCCAGCCAGAAAGGTGCACCGTGGACCTACGGCGGAGACGGCATCGGCGGCGTGCCGGTCGATTGGCGAAGCGTGGTGGCGGTCAACGCCCACACCGTCCGAATCACGGTAGCCAAACCGGTGAATCCTGTCTGGTTCATCCGTAACGGGATAGGGCAGTTGGAACCAGTTCCGGCGAGCGTGTGGGATAAATATCCTGGTAATGTGAATCGCGAATTGCGATTTATTGCATCGGTAGCCAACGATCCCGGGGCGACCGTGTATCGCGTGATTGACGGGCCATACCGATTCCAGTCAGCGCAAACCACGAACGACTGGATCTACTCGGCGAACCCCCGGTATAGCGGTCATCGGGGCACGATTACGACGCTGGTCTTTAAGTACGAGACGTCCACGGCCGCTGAGTTTTCGGCACTGCGCACGGGCACCGTGAACCTTGGATATATTTCCAACAGCTTCTGGGGTGCTCGTCACCAGCTCACCCACGATGTATTCGGTATCACCTATCCCTTTGGATTTAGCTATCTGGCTCTGAATCAAAATTCTCAGGCACCGGGTGGTCTTGGGCCGGTCTTCAGGCAGCAGTACGTCCGCGAGGCTATCCAGATGGGGGTAAACCAGCCCGGAATCATCAAGAGCATTTACCACGGGAACGGCGTACAGAGCTACGGGCCTCTCGCCTCCAAGCCGGTGACAGCTTTCGACGCGCCGGTCCTGGCCAAACCCGCCTATCCATTTAATCCGGCAGCAGGTCGTCGACTGCTAGAGAGTCACGGTTGGCATTTGGTCAACGGCGTCATGCGCAGGGGGACCCAATCTCTGGCGTTTACGGTGATATATATTTCCGGGAGTACGTCTCTCAGCGACACGATGCAGTTGCTTCAATCAGCATGGGCCAAAGAAGGGATTCGGGTTACGTTAAAGTCGTTGCCCGAAAACGAGGTGGTGGCCATCGGAAATCAGTCCGACCCAATCAAGTGGTCTGTTTCGGGCCCCTTCAACTGGACCTATGAGCCGGACTATTATCCGACCGGAGGTGGTCTCTTTACGACAGTGTCCCCGTCCAACTCTGGAGGCTACAGCAGCAAGACGGCCAACGCGCTGATCAACGCGAGTTATGCGCCGGGGAGTCCGGCTGCGAGCCGTGCCAGCCTGTTTCGTTATGAGGAATACATTCGGATCAGCAACCCCGGGGTTTTTCTTCCGTGGCTGGCTGGTGGTTACGTGGGCATCGGATTCATTATTGCCCACAGCGCGAACCTACACGGCACTGTATCGACGTACAATCCCGTGGCGGGCCTCTTCTACCCTAATTACTGGCACTGGGGAAGCTGACGGCAGGCCACACATGGAACCCGGCCGGCGACGCTTATATATCCCGAGCATAGCGAGTCCCATGTGCGACAGCACTGGGAGGAGCATGCGCCCTATACCACTACCCTTGCCGCTGGTCTGACTCAAGGCTTCCTGCGACGTATACCTGGTATCCACGTTGCGCAAGGCTATGTCCGGCCGGTGGTGGAGGTCACTGTCATCGTGCACCCCGTTCCCCATGTAAGCTGCGCTTTGAAGACGATGGACACAACAGCATTGGCGTACAGTCGAACGGCAATGACACCTGATCGAACGCGTGGGGTGCCTACGGCCGGCGCGTTCCGCGTAGTTGCCTCCACCACACAGGTCATCCACTCTGAAAGCTGCTACGACCAAGAAGATTGGCGACCGAATGCGGGGTCACGCAAACCAGAGAGGACCGGCCATGACCCCACAATCGGTGGTGCCCCACAGGGGCACCGGTCAAGCTAACGCACGGGCTCAACGGCCGCCCAGAACCATCGACCTCCGCAAGGCACACGGCGGGGTTCGCCCTGGCCCCTTTTCACTCCGGGCGGAGGCTCTTCGCTCAACACATGTGCGTCGGAGATACCTCGGCGCGAGAATCAGACATGTGACAAAGATAGTCAGTCGATCGGGAGCAGAAACCTCCTCGTGCACGTGACTTAACGTCTCGCGGGGCCATGCCCCATGGTCTTCCGTCCTTCCGGCTAAATTCAGGGCGTAGCCAGCGGAGCACCATCACCAGACGGGCTCACTTCCACGCGCATGCGGGGGAGGTTTTGGGGATAGCGCTCTTTT